>PIVJ01000727.1 GCA_003353955.1 Bacteroidota bacterium
CCATCGCGGCCGTCGCCGCCGCCGTGGCCACCGCCGCTGTCGTGGCTGCGGCCGCCACCGTGGCCGCCGCCGCCTTCGTGGCCGCGGCCGCCACCGTGGTCGGTGGCGGCGTGATCGAAACTCGTGCGAAGATCTGCCGCCTGCTGCGCTGCCTGTGGCGCTTGCGCACGTGCTTGCGCTGCTGCCATGTCGCGAACGAGGTCCATCAAGCCCCCAATTTGAGATTGGAGGGCAGTGATCTCGTCACGCGACACAGCTTGGTCGCCACCCGCGGCGGGGGGCGGTGCATGGGGTGCCGCGGCGGCGACCGTCGCCGCCGCGGCCGCTGCTTCGGGGAGGCGCCCTCCGTCGATGGATGGTCCCGCGCCCGTCGCTCCGTCGGCGACGGGCGCTTCACGACCGGTGCCATCGGCTACCGCGGTTGGTTGACGTCGGGCACCAGATGGTTCAGAGCGCGACTGGGCCTGGTCGCCCCCATCATGACCGGGTCCGGTGTTGGGCTCCTGTCCAGGCACGGTAGGGGAACGCGGGAGGACAGGGGGACTCGTGAGAATCTGCGTGTTGGCACCTTGCTGCAACACATCAACGGGAGTGTGCAGATGGTCGCCTCGTGGGGTAGGATTCGGGGAGAGAAAATTCGGTTGAGTTGGCGGCGGGGAGAAGGTGCGGTTGCGTAGCTCCATTCCTTCGCCTTTCGTCTCTTTATTTTCAATCTTCCCCTCCCTA
>PIVJ01000063.1 GCA_003353955.1 Bacteroidota bacterium
GCTTTTGATTCCGCATCAATGATTGATAATGAGAAGTGTTCAATTTTTTGTGAAAAAGAATAGATTGATACTCCAAGTAAAAGGAAGAGGATAATCACTTTGTATTTACACATGCTTTAATTTTAAGGTTAAATCGTATTTTAATTAAGGCTGTAATTAGTAACTAAAGTTTCGCGCTTAACTTTAGGCAGCTAATTTAGTTATATTTACATTATTTACATTATTTACATTATTTTTCAAAGAAAGAAAAAGTGTCACTGTAATATATTAGTTTACAAACAGTTTCGTTGAAATCTATATTCCTTATTAATAAATCCAAAATTGCTAATATTTCCACCATAACTACTAATAGTCTTTGGTTTAGCTTGTGCTCAATATAATCTTGCTTAATTTCTTTAAATAAACCACCAATTGTTTCGTAATCTTTCATCCTGTATTTCAGGCTGATAAGCAGATACTGAATAGGGATGGCATCCTTTTTATGGTTTCCTAAAAAAAAATATTGCCAACAAATGTATATGAGAAATAGGTAAGATAGTAGTAAATTCAATGGTTGTAGTCCGCTTCAGTTTTTCTGTAATTTGACAGGAAAGTGCCACGCAGTCAACTACACATTATTATACTTAGCGTTGTAGGTCAAAACCGACTCAATTCACTACCTTTGCCAAAACTGTAAGCCTATTTGAAAAAGGTATTCTCCATATTGGTGATAACAGCAATGATGCTACCCAATTTGACAAAGATTGGCATACTGATTGACTTTAAAATCAACCAAGATTTTATTGCGAAAGTACTATGTGTCAATAAGGATGAGCCAATAAAAATGTGTAATGGAAAATGCTACTTATCTGAACAGCTAAAAAAAGCGGAAGAACAAGAAGAAAAACAAGCACCAACTTCTAAAAAGGATAAATTAGAAGTAACCTACTATTATTCCAAAAGTTCATTTGAATTTTCAGATTGTGTTGACACCTATTTGAGTAAAATAAACCCTGCATCTGAAAACGAGTTATTCACTTCCTCTTTCATATCAGATATATTTCGCCCACCGCGGTTCAATTTGATTTAATGTTTTTGCTTGGGTAAGTTCCAAGTAATATTTCAAGCACGCTATGAGATATAGCGATGCCTGAAGGGTATGCTATGCATTTACCCTAGATCCATTTTTTCAAACATTTAATCAAAATTATAATGAGTTTCAATAATATCATATTAGCAGTATTTTGTATGCTTTCAATAAGCGTATTTGCCCAATCTGAGCAAAAAGAAATCAGATTCCTTGACATAGAAAGTGGTATGCCCATTGTGCAGGCAACATTTGAATATGGTGAACAAAATGGTCTTTCGGACGAAAACGGGGTAATTCAGTTCACCTATTCTGAAGGAAACACTATGCACCTATCTCATGTAAACTATGAAAAATGGTCATTGACTGATAATGAGGTTCAAACAGCCGTTGACAAACAAGCATATTGTCGGAGAGCAGAAACTATAAACCTTTATCCGGTTACGATCATTTCGGTGAAACCCCAAAGCTCCCAACCAGAAGGGGAGCTAAATATTGAGTATCAGGATCGTTTAGAGCATGACGCGGCCGATATACTAAATCAAATCCCAGCCTTTAACAGTATTCGTAAAGGCGGTAATAATGGTTTTGAACCAGTTTTCAGGGGGTTCAAGTATGACCAGCTCAATATAGTGTTGAACGGAGCACAAAGTGCTACTGCGGCTTGTCCCAATAGAATGGATCCACCAACCAGTCAGATGGCACCCAATATGATGGATCGAATTGAAATATTGAAAGGC
This sequence comes from Bacteroidota bacterium, assembly GCA_003353955.1. GTDB lineage: Bacteria > Bacteroidota > Bacteroidia > Bacteroidales. The sequence goes on from PIVJ01000063.1 coordinate 1,807, forward strand.
CCGCACGCCCTTCGTTTTGGGACAGGCTTTGGAGCTACCATTAATTTTATTCCTGCCAAGCTACGTTTCAGTAGTGAACCCGATTTCTATGGTCGTTTATCTAGCGGGTTTGAGAGCAACGGGAATCTAATCAAAGGAGAAAGCCAAGTTGGTGTAAGTGATGAGAAGTATAACCTCAGTTTTTTCGCATCATGGTCTCAAGGTGATGACTACATTACGGGAAATGATGAAAGTGTGCAGGCAGACTTTAACAGAGGAAGTTTTGGCACCAATGTAGGCATCAAGCTAGCGGCCAACCAGCAATTACGATTATCAACGACTTACAACAGGGCTCGAGATGCGGACTTTCCTGCTTTACCCATGGATTTGCGTGAAGACGATACATGGCTGCTCAATGCGAGACATGATATACAATTTAATGGCGAAAAATTACAAAGCTGGAACACTTCCCTGTTCGGTTCATTTGTAGATCACCTGATGACCAATCTCCTCAAGCCTCTAGACCCGCGAACGATGAACGCTGAGACTTTCGCCACCACGTACAATTATGGTGGAAGAACTGAAGGCGTATGGAGAATGGGTAATAATAAGGTGTATGCCGGAGCAGATCTTCGGGTAGAAGGAGCTGAGGGTACCAGAGTACGAGAATTTTTGACGGGACCTATGGTAGGTAATACGGTGGAAGATAATGCCTGGCAAGATGGGCGGATTAGTAAAACCGGACTTTTTGTCGAATACCAGCTCAATGGCCAAATCTTCGACTATGTTCTATCTGGTCGAATGGAATTCAATACTGCCGATATTAATGACCCAACTACGGAGTTTACCCAGGTATATCCGGAAACCCAGATAACCCAAATTAATCCAAGTATTAGTGTAGGCATATTGAAAGACTTTGGCAATAAGTTGCAAACAGGTTTCTGGTTAGCAAGGGCAAAACGTAGCGGGAGTTTAACGGAACGCTTCATCAATTATTTCCCTGTCGGGCAAGACCCGTTTGAAATGCTTGGGAATCCACAGCTTGATCCTGAGATAAATTATCAAGCTGACCTAACTTTCAAGTGGATCGTAAATAAAAGTTCAGCCATTAATGTGGACTTATTTGCTGCATACTTACAGGATTATATCTCATCTATCATTAACACCACACTTTCTCCAAGGCTCCCGATGAGTCCTGGAGTGCGACAATTTGTAAATATTGGCGAAGCTTTCAAGACTGGATTCGAAGTTAGTTGGAATCAAGAACTATTTGCAGGCTTAACTCACCGCCTGGGCATTGCATACACCTATGGAAAAGATTTGGAACGGGATGAGCCTCTACCGGAGATTGCTCCCCTGGATCTTCGATATGCCCTGTACGGTAATTATCTGAAAGGCCGGCTAAAACCGGAAGTCACTTTCCGCTATGTATCTGAACAATCAAGAATCTCGGAAGAATTTGGTGAGACGGTAACCCCATCCTTTAGTTTATTGGATATCAAAATAGGATATCAGATTACCAATGGCTTATATGCCAACGCAGGAGTCAACAATCTGCTAGATGAGGATTATTACGAACATCTAAATCGGTCTGTCAGAGGCACCAATGACCCCATCTTTGCACCTGGAAGAAACATATTTGTAAATCTGAGCTTTACATTTTAAATCACTAAAGCGAAGTTTTTCTGTTTTGACTAATTATCATCTTAAGTTAATTTACATATAAATCAATGATAATAACGGCATATAACATTTATAGTCGTTGCACAACCTTATAAAATCAAGATTTAGTAGTATTCAAAGCATCTTTGAGTTCGATTAAGCCCTTCTGAGGGCTTTTTCTTTTTCAGTCAGTATGCTAAATGATAGTTTTTTGAACATAACTGCCTGATTATTATTGAATGTTTCTTAAAATTATTTCAATCTTATCACAAACTTCATCTGCATTGCTTTTATTGAAACATAGCGGTGGTTTGCTTTTAATTATATTGCCGTAAGGCCCGTCGGTATATGTTAATACAAACATTTTTTTAAGCTGTTCCTTCACTATATTCGCTCTATTCGTATTGGGGGCTCCATCCTCGTTGATGAACTCTATTCCCAGAAATAGGCCTTCACCTCTCACATCTCCTATTACTGAAAAATCTCGTTGAAGTGAAACTAAGTTCTCTTTATAATACTTGCCTGTTACATGAGCATTTTTTTGTAATTCCTCTTCTTCCAGGACTTCCAGTACAGCTTTAGCAGCTTCCATCGATACAGGATTACCGCCAAATGAACTAAAAAATTCCATGCCATTTGCAAAGGCATCTGCAATATCGGTTGTTGTGATCACAGCACCAATGGGATGTCCATTCGCCATGGGTTTTCCCAATACCACAATGTCGGGTATTACATCTTGAGATTCAAATCCCCAAAAGTGATTACCCAACCTACCGAATCCGGTTTGGACTTCATCTAAAATTAATAAAATATTTAGCGATGATAAATAGTTTTTCATTGTTTTTAGATATCCGGAAGCTATGGGAACTTGTCCACCACATCCGGATATAGGTTCCGCGATTAAAAAGGAAGGGGTGATTTTTCGCGATATCAAATCTTCAATCGTCTGTTTCGCATTCTCAATATATAAATTTGCATCATTAAATAGCCCATTATACAAATTGGGCAGTGGTAACTTCGTTACATTTTGATTGTTCCCTTTTCCACCAGGTCCGTCAAATTTGCATGCACTGATCTCAATGGTAGATGCAGTATGCCCATGATAGCTGTGTTCAAGCACCAGCCGATGCTTACGTTCTGTAAAAGTGTTGGCAATGCGAATTGCCAAATCCGAAGCGGCACTACCTGAGTTCACGAAAAATACTTTGTTCAGCTTTTCAGGGAAATAAGATAGGAGCTTATCTGAATATTCTATCAGCGAATCATAAAGATAACGTGTATTGGTATTCAGTTTTCGTTGTTGCCTGGCAATAGCTTCAGAAACCTTGGGATGACTGTGACCAACCAAGGGGATATTATTATATGCATCAAGATAGGTGTTGCCTTGTGTATCATACATATATTGGAAAGCCGCCTGATCCATATGGATGGGTGACTTATAACTTAATCCCAACGATTTACCGAAGTTTTGAAACCTTTTTTCCAATAATTTATTTTTTTTATTTTCGGTTTCCTGAATCGGAAAATTACAAGCTTCCAGTATTTGATTTTTGATATGGATTGGATTTATTGAAGTCCATTTTTCCAATAATTTAATAGCAGGCTTTTCACTAATAAGAATATATTCAGTATCAGTTCCATTTGATTTTGCTTCTGCAGAATGACAAATACTGGTGACCAGTCTTATCGGTATAAGATAAGGCAATAATTCAATTTCGTCCTCCAGCAAAGGTAAGGTATCATGATATCCCTTAATTAGAGGTAGCAAATCCATTATCGGGTTTTCTTTGTCAAACATCGCGTATGAAAGGGCAATTGCTAAATCACCAATCAGGGGTGAGTGAGTCAGGTCCCCAAAATCAATAAAACCGGATATGTCGTCACCGACAGTTAATACATTCCAGCCATTTAAATCTCCATGAATAATTTGACTTCTGAGAAACGGAAACTTGGGTGATACCACATCCCTGAATTGAGTGAAATAATAGTTAGTTGTTTTTCTTAAATTTGCATCGGTGATATAGCTTACTTTATTCCAATTTAAAAGGCTATGTTGTAAATCCCAGTTTAGTTTTCTTCCTTCAATTATATCACATTCATAATTCGCCAGAGCGAGATTGATTTCTGCAATTCGTTTTCCAAAATTATAAAGCAGGCTTTCGTTATGTTCAATTTTAGTAAAAAATGATCCTTCAACAAAATTCAACAATCTTGAAAAAGATCCATCAGGATAATAGCTAATATACTTACCTTCAATATTGGCAAAAGGACATGAGATTGAATAATCGAGTATATTTTCGAGATAGAACATCAATTTATTCTCTTCTTCAACCAGTTTAAATTCCTTCGGATTATTATAATACTTCAAAACCCGCTTCGTTCCATCTTCTAAATCAATCCGGTAGTTGGTGCTATCATATCCTTCCAGTTTCTTAAAGGAATAATTTGTGATGCCGTAAGGCTTTAATAAGTCTTTTAAATTAATGTTGTGCTGCGACATTCGGTGATAAGTTAATGAGATTAAAACAATAAAAAACCCGCCTAATGGGAGTTTGAAATTAAATTCAAATATCGCTATTTCTTACACAAGAAGAATAAAAACATGCACTATCTTGAAAGTTTCGGCATATATATTTGAAGACTAAGCACTACTACGACTCTCATTTAAAGTATGGAAATATGCATTTACAATCTCTATATCTAAATAGCATCCATCATAGTACCCCGTCCGCTTTCGACGGGTAGCTTCATTTTTGTAGTGGGAATCTATTTAACTTTCATTAAAAAATATTCTTAACTTCACTTTCTTTTAACCAATCCATATTATGAAAGCATTAAACATTAAATTTCTAGTTTGTACTTTAGCAATACTTTTCATTCTTCCTGAAAGCCAGGCACAGAGAAATAAAAAGAACAAAAGAGAGGATATTCAATCAAATAATCCATTAAAGAATGTATCATTAAGTACTTTCAAATTCAGAAGCATTGGTCCGGCACTTACCTCAGGCAGGATTGCTGATTTAGCCGTTAACCCGGATAATCCAAGTGAATTTTATGTTGCAGCTGCAGCAGGTGGCGTTTGGAAAACTACCAATGGCGGAGTAACTTTTAAACCCATATTTGACAGTCAGGGTTCTTATTCCATAGGTTGCTTAGCCATGGATCCAAACAATCACAATGTGATTTGGGTGGGGACGGGAGAAAATAACAATCAACGTAGTGTTTCATATGGTGACGGACTCTACAAATCGATTGATGGAGGTTCTTCCTTTACAAATGTTGGATTAGAGGAGTCCGAGCATATTGGTATGATTGCCATTGATCCACGTAATTCGGATGTAGTTTATGTTGCTGCTTATGGCCCAGTTTGGTGTGCAGGTGGTGACCGGGGAATTTATAAAACAATCGATGGAGGTAAGAATTGGGAGAAAACATTAGACATTAGTGAAAATACCGGTTTTAATGAAATCCACATGGATCCAAGAAATGCTGATGTGCTTTATGCAACAGCTCATCAGAGGCGAAGAAGGCAATGGACTTATTTAGGTGGAGGTCCGGAATCAGGAATTTATAAATCAACAGACGCCGGAGCAAACTGGGTTAAAATTAATAACGGATTACCATCAGGTGATAAAGGACGAATTGGTATGGATATTTCACCAGCCAATCCCGAAATAATATACGCCGTTGTGGAAGCAAAACAAGGCAAATCAGGTTTCTTTAAAAGTACCAACCGTGGAGCTTTATGGGAAAAAATGAGTAGTACCGTAACCAGTGGTAATTATTATCAGGAGGTAATTGCCGATCCTGTAAACCCGGATCGTGTTTACATCATGGATACTTTTACACTTCTTTCTAATGATGGTGGCAAAACATTTACTAACCGTGGAGAGAAAAGTAAACATTGGGATAATCACGCATTATGGATCGATCCAAGTAATCCATTACATACGTTAGAAGGTAGCGATGGTGGTTTGTATGAATCATTTGACGACGGTCAAAATTGGCGGTTTTTCACCAACTTACCCATTACTCAGTTTTATAAAGTACATGTCGACAATGCCTTTCCATTTTATAATGTTATGGGCGGAACACAAGATAACTATAGTTTATTAGGCCCATCGCAAACCTTAAGCGAACATGGAATTTTAACTTCCGATTGGATTGTTACTTCAACCGGCGACGGTTTCGAATCAGGTGCCGATCCAATAGATCCCAATATCGTTTATACCCAATCGCAATACGGGAATCTTCAGCGTTTTGACAAGAAAAGCGGTGAGTCTTTAAGTATTCAACCCATACCAGAAAAAGGAGAGGATCGTTACAATTTCAACTGGGATGCACCATTGGTGATTAGTCCACACGATAATAAAACCTTATATTTTGCAGCGAATAAATTATTTAAAAGCACCGACAGGGGTGATTCATGGGAAGTGGTAAGTGGAGAATCGGATCAAAATATCGACCGAAATCTCTTGCCTGTGATGGGTAAAATCTGGTCCATGGATGCCATAGCAAAAAATGGATCAACCTCACGTTATGGTTCTTGTGTTTCACTGGATGAGTCCAGACTTAAGGAAGGATTAATTTATGCCGGAACGGATGACGGACAAATTAATATTACGGAAGATGGCGGTGCCAGTTGGAGCCAAATTAACACCTTTCTAACCGTACCTGAGAATACCTATGTGTACGATCTCGTTGCTGATAAGCATGATGTAAGAACCGTTTATGCAGCCTTCAACAACCATAAATCCGGCGATTTTAAACCCTATATTTTGAAGAGTACTGACATGGGAAAAAGCTGGAAAAACATAAGTTCTGACCTCCCTGAAAAAGGTGCAGTTTATGCACTGGAGCAAGATCATGTAAACGCAAATATTTTATTCGCCGGAACTGAATATGGTGTGTTTGTGACACTGGATGGGGGTGAAAGCTGGAAAGCATTAAAAGCGGGAATTCCAACTGCTAACGTTCGTGATATGATGATACAAGAAAGAGAAAACGATTTAGTGGTAGCGACCTTCGGACGAGGATTTTATATCCTTGACAATTATTCGCCTTTGCGTGAATTATCCGATGAAACACTTAAGAAGGATGGATATGTGTTTGCTGTAAAAGATGCCTTTATGTTTAATACATGGAGGCCATTAGGCCACTTAGGTAGTCGTGAAAAAGGATTCCAAGGAGAAGATTTCTTCAGTGCGCCAAATCCTGATCGTGGTGCTGTATTTACCTATTGGGTGAAAGATAGCATTAGTAGTTTAAAGTTGGAGCGAGAGAAACGAGAGAAGAAGGCATTTAAAGAAGGAGAAAATATTCCTTATCCCAGTTACGAGGAATATCAGGCAGAGCAAAACGAATTTCCGTCTTATTTATTATTTACAATTACAGATGAAGATGGCAATTTTGTAAGAGAACTAAGAAGCTCAGTTAAGAAAGGATTGAATAAAATTGTTTGGGATATGCAGCATCCCGGAAATGATCCGGTGAATGATGGAGATGCAAAGCAAAATGAAGGATTACCTTCTTCGGGTGTATTTGTATTGCCTGGAAAATATCTGGTTAGTCTGGCAAAAAATGTGAAAGGCGAAATTACTGAATTGGCAGGACCACATTCATTCGAGATTAGGGAACTGAACAATCGTACGCTACCCGCTGCTGACCGAAAAGAACTCGTAGCCTTTAAACAAAAGGCTGTTAAATTAGTAAATGCTGTTGGTGCTGTTTCACGAACTATCAGAGAGCTAAATAGCAAGATTGATCCTTATAAATCAGCAACCAAAGCTTTTGCAGGAGACAAGGCCATTCAATTGTTGAAAGAAGTAATTACCCTGGAAAATCAATTGAAAGCAGTTCAACTCAAAATTAACGGCGACCGTACCTTCGGGCGTTTAGATTTAGACGAGCCATTTGCGTTGCGACAACGTTCGCAAAGTGCCATTTACGATATATACGGTTCAACCTCAAATATTCCGGGGTCCTCAAAGCGCAATTATGAAATTGCTGCCGATGAGTTTGCCCCAATTTTAGACGAGGTAAAACAATTGGTTCACGCATTTGAAATGATGGATGATAAACTGGGCGGAATGAATGCGCCTGTTACCAGTGGTAGATTGCCGAATTGGAAAAAATAGCTTCGTTTATAAATTAGAAGAGGGAGGGCTTTCGATTAAAAAGCCCCCCCTTTCTTTATTGTGTCATTAATATTAATTCAGTTGTGACGAAACGATCATTTCAAGCAACTTTTGATAATCATTTCCACCTGTACTTCGTCCGTGCTCAGCTTTTGTTTTATGCGGTACAACCATATCCTGTTCAGGGAAAACAGTTATGTGTTGAACAAAGAATAACCAGTATAACAGATAACACTCCTTTAATTAATTTCATATTTCTTCCTTTTCTTATTAGTTTACCGGTAATTTATTTATAAGTCAGCTTCATTGTTGGGCAATTTAATATTTCTACAAACCCTCATATAAAAACTGATCTAAAAGTAGTCTCATCTCTATAATCTCAAATAACTATTATTAGCAATTACTACTAAGCACAAATGCTGAATGTTTTAGTCATACAAGATTACGCATGGCTACCCATTGTTTGAGCATATCTCGGGCATCACGGGCAGGATAACCCAAAACTGTTTTGCCAGCCGGAACATCATTCATAACACTGGAAGCCCCACCTACAACAGCACCTGAGTGGATGGTTATATGATCTTTAATGGATGCACTTCCCCCAATAATAACACCATCTCCCAGCGTTACTGACCCTGCAAGGCCGCTACTGCCAGCCATAATACAAGATCGTCCCATCACACAATTGTGTGCAATTTGTACCAAATTGTCTATTTTACAACCGTCGCCAATGATGGTTGAGCTAAACTTGGCACGGTCGACACAGGAATTTGCTCCGATCTCCACACCATTACCAATAATCACATTGCCTATCTGAGGAACTTTTACCAAGCCCCTGCCATTTTCACCAGGCAGGTATCCGAAACCATCTGCACCAATACTTACATTGTTATGAAAAATACAGTATGCGCCAATTTCACAGCGTTCACGAATTACTGTACCCGGCCAAATAACGGTGCCTATACCAATTTTTGTTTCGTCAAGAATGGTAACATTGGGATATAAAACCACGGAATCACCCAGAACAGTATCTTTTCCTATGTAGCAGCCGGCACCAATTATGCAATCCTTACCGATGCTGGCTGATTTATGAATAACAGCCGCTGGATGAATGCCAACATCTGACTGCGGTGGACCCGGATCAAAAACTTCCAACAGCTTAGCCATGGCCAGATCTGCATTTTTCACCTTAATTAACGCACGATTACTCCCTGGTACAACAGTTAATTTCTCATCAATAATTGCAGCACAGGCTTTTGAGTCTTTCCAAAACTGAATATATTTTCTGCTTCCAATAAAAGTTATGTGGTTATGAGTGGCCTTTGCCAATCCTTCCGGTCCTTCTATTTGCTGATCAGTGTTTCCAATTAACTCACCCTTAATAATTCTGTTGATTTCCTGAACGGTATAAGATTTCATATTATATCTGGTATTATTATTGATTCGATTCTACAGCAGTAAAGCTAGTAAAAACAAGGATATTTTAAAACTCAAGAATGATTCTATTTATTCGGTATGCTGTTATTTATTATTTTGCTAAATTACTCAATTTGCTATTAAATCTGCACTCCTTATTTGACGTTTGTTAGAGAAACTAACCTCGATTTCGTGGTGTGGGTAATGCTTGCTAATGAGGATCTACGTTTAAGCCCCTTATTAGCATGTATTACCAGAACCAGTATTATTATCTGATCACATAAATACAATCAGATAATAATCATCTAGCTGAATTGAATTAATTTAAGTATATTTGTGTTATATGCTCAATAATTAATGACTTTATGAAAAAATATCTTCTTAAATTACTGTGTGTTCCCATTATGTTTTTACATGGATTAACAGCACAAGCCACGGTTGTTTCTGTACCGGGAGTTAACGGAATTACATTTGATGATGCTGTTCCATCAGTTGTCTTAACTGCTGATTTTCAAATCTTTGGTTTAAATGTATCTCCTGATGGTCTTACATTAAAGTATGAAACAAATGTATTTTCCATTTATGGAAGTGCGAATGTGACAGTAGGAACTGATGTAATTGCTGTATCATTGAGTGATGAAGCTGCGCCTGGTTTTATAGTAAGCAACGCAATTGTTACTCAGGTAATATTTGGAGTAAGTGCCAATTTCGACTTGAAGAGCTTAAGCATAAGCCCTGATAACCTGACCTTTGCTTTTGATGCTCAAGACGAAGTATTTGAAATGTATGGTAATGTTACTAGCACATTTGATGGTGAAAGCATTGCAGTTTCTCTTGGTGATGATGCCAATCCGGGGCTATTGGTAAATAATGGTGTATTGGAACACATCAACCTGGGAGTTACAGCCGATTTTACATTATATGGACTTGAATTTTCTCCTGATGCATTAACATTTGAATGGGATAATTCGGAAGGTTATTTTAAAATGTATGGTGAGGCAACTACTACTTTTGGAGGAGAATCAATTGATATTGTCATGGGTGATTCCGACAATCCGGGAATGATTGTCGATGGTGGAAGTATTCAACACATCAACCTGGGAGTTACAGCCGATTTTACATTATATGGACTTGGATTTTCTCCTGATGCATTAACATTTGAATGGGATAATTCGGAAGGTTATTTTAAAATGTATGGTGAAGCAACTGCTACTCTTGGAGAAGAATCAATTGATATTGTCATGGGTGATTCCGACAACCCGGGAATGATTGTCGATGGTGGCAGTATTCAACACATCAATCTGGGAGTTACAGCCGATTTTACATTATATGGACTTGGATTCTCTCCTGATGCATTAACATTTGAATGGGATCATGACAAATCCCGCTTCGAACTTTATGGTTCGGCTACAATGTCTTTAGAAGGCGAAGATGTCATTATTGATCTGGGAGATACAGACGTTCCTGGTATTACGATAAAAGATGGAACATTAAAACATATACATAT
>PIVJ01000728.1 GCA_003353955.1 Bacteroidota bacterium
ATCCCATAATAATCATCTAATACTGGAGTAATTACAAAGTTAGGTTGAAATTCTGCTCTTATTGTTACATATTCGTCCGGTATAATTGAGCCTTCTAAAGAATTAGCAGCAGAATCAAACGTTTGTATTGGTAGCATGGTCCAATCCTCAGAAGCAATTTCACCAAAATCATTGACAACTAACTCACTTTTATTAATGTAATCCGTATCAATTCCATCTTGTGAAACAACAGTTTTTACAATTGTTTGCAAAGTATAACCTTCCTTTAAAGAATAACGGCTTGTATTTTGATTTAATCCTTGATTTGGCTCTAATACATCATAAAAAATAACGTCAGCATCAGGCAAAGAAAGCCATTCTTGCCAATTTATTTTAATTCCTAAAGCAAAACCGTACTCAATGTAAGGAGCAACATAAGGAGCGTTTGAAGTGATCAATACTTTTTGATTAAATTGGTCCAATTGCGCTAATTTAAAACCTTGAGTATCGTCAATAAATATCTGTTGATTTCCATTTGAATCAATTATAGCATTTGAAACATTAAAGTTATTCTCTTGAATTAAGAAATAATCATCAGTTCCATCTTTCCAAGCTACAACTTGAATCGAAAAGCTTTCAAGTAATGCTCTTAAATCTCTATTTAAACGAAAGCCACCTTTTACAGCGTATCCGTCCTGAATCCATCCTTTATAATTAGAAAATCCAATTTCTGAAATATCAGTACC
>PIVJ01000729.1 GCA_003353955.1 Bacteroidota bacterium
TACCCCCGCTATTAGTAAACCATTTTGGTAATTCTTGTGTGTTTTTCATATTATACTATTTTGTTAAAGTGATATTTTTTAATTACTCGGTTAATAAATGCACCCGCTGATGGCGATGCCCTTAGTCCTTCCCATACGTGAGGGTCAACGTCTTGATATTCGTAACAATGTGCGTTACTGAACATCACAAACAGTTTTTTAGATCGGTTGTAGTACGTTGCGTACTGAATTGCACTTGACTCCACGATCAAGTCTTCTTTGATAATTGTACTCATAGTATTTAATTTAAAGTTAGTGGATAGTAAGGAATCGAACCTTATACTCGTCAGCAGTACACCCGGTCGGGGCATCCATACCTATCCTCCTCGTAGACATTTGTCAAACGTTATTTATTCGCTACGATAATGTGTGGCTGGTTTCTTCTTAAGACATTTAATTTACACTCATCCCAGTGTAACACCACATTTTTATTTGTTATTGTTTTTCTATTAGTTCTAGTATATGACTCCAAACGGCATATTCAGTTTGAGCACCTTTAAGTACTTCATTGGTTTCTTCTAAAGATATACCGGGAGTAATTCCGGATCTTATCTCGTGTTTTAGATTATCTATCTCAAAGGTCAGCATAGTTATTTTAGCGAAAGCTTTGGAGTGGGCTCGGTCGTTTAGTTGTGCAGTATGCATAGTTAATTGCGTATAGCATACGCCGCAGCGCGGGCGCATTC
>PIVJ01000730.1 GCA_003353955.1 Bacteroidota bacterium
TATTTAATTGATTGTATTTTTTCTTTAATTTCTGTTATACTTGCGTTTAAAGGAATGTTTAACGTCATCATTGCCTGTATTGTTTCAACTCCTTTTATACGTCCTTCAAAGTAGTTTTGTGCAAATTCTTTCAAGACTGTTTTGGATTTTCTTCTCTTGATTAATATTTTTTCGTTTTCCAATTTATTTTTTAAACGATTTACAGGTTTTTGAAATCTATAATTCAAATCAAAAGAGTTTTTCTTTTTCTCTTTTTTTTCGATTACTAAACCATTTTTAAGAAAACCAGTTCTTGCGTTGTAGTAATGGTGTCTGTTCATGTTCCATTTAGCAAGAAATTTTTTAATTTCCTTATTTTCTCCTTTCATGTTCTGCTGTGCAAAGTAATATAATTGATTACTTATATTACTTTCTGTTTCTTCAAACATAAGCCATTTTTTAACAGCCTTCACAAAAGAAACTTTCAATTTCGTATTGCTTATGTTGTGATAAAAATAAGGTCTTTTTTCTATCTTGTTTTTAGCGGATCGTTTAACTCCTCTTTCTATTAGCACCTGAAGAAAATAAGAATTTGATTCAAAAACTCTTTTATAATTTTCTAAAATAAAATTTCTAAAATCCAAAAAAGTATTTCCAAAACTATCGTCATACTCTTTTACAAATTCGTTTATAGTCGAATTTTGGGAGTTAATAAAACGATAAATACACTCTAATTTTTGTTTAT
>PIVJ01000731.1 GCA_003353955.1 Bacteroidota bacterium
ACTAACTTTGCAAAATAATTTATACGGATATTATATAGAAAACTTGAATAAAAAAATAAGCAGTTTAACAAAAAATAATAATCATTCTAGAAAATTAATCTTTCATTAAATTATTTTTCCAAAAATATAAATATAAATACATATTCAAAAAATAAACTCAAAAAATATAAGTAATAAACCAATAAAAAATAGTAAAGGTATATTCAAGCGAACCCAGTGTAACTGACTTTATAGGCTTTTAGAACATCTACTTAATAACCTAGAACCCCCCATAATTTACTTCTATTATAGCTGGCACCAGCATCCATAAGTAATTTTTCCATCTCTTTATTTTTGCTACTGTAGACCATATCAAGAGGATTATAGCCTTTTTTATTTAAAATATTGACATCAGCGTTAGCCTTTATAAGAAGATCAGCGACTTCCACTTTTCCTTCTTTAGCTGCAAAATGAAGGGGAGTACATCCATCCCACGTTCCGCTAGCCTTAGAATTAACATCAGCGTTAGCCTTTATAAGAAGGTCAGCGACTTCCTCTTTTCCGAATTGAGCTGCAAAATGAAGGGGAGTCCAGTTGTTTTTTTGTCTAGCATTAACATCAGCGTTAGCCTTTATAAGAAGGTCAGCGACTTCTTCTTTTCCGTATTCAGCTACAATATGAAGGGGAGTAGCATTGTTTTTTAACCTAGCATTAACATCAGCGTGAGCCTTTATAAGAAGGTCAG
>PIVJ01000064.1 GCA_003353955.1 Bacteroidota bacterium
CGATTCTATTCAATGCGTCAGCGAATAAAATGAACAACTCAAGGTGGACTCATCCTGACCATTAAATCAGTGAGAGTTTGATTTTGTGAAACAAAATTAATTAGGCGAAGTGATATTCCCCGTCCCTTGGGGCGAAATAAAATAGAATCCATCATGATACCCCGTCCGCTTGCGGCGGGGAGCTTCATTAGCCCAATCAATATACTCTTTGGGTATTTCGTTCATATTGGTAAGGCCGAAACTCTTTAAACATTCTATTCCCCCATTGGCTAACCAAGATTCTTTATATAAATTTTTCTTTCCAAGATTAAAGAATTTTCCGGATGGCGGCTCTTGCTCAACTGACTTTAACATGAACTCCTCATGATTATCCATTAAAAAATAAAATACATCTTGTGGAATAGGGCAAAATTGGTTTTCGATTAATTTACGAACTGTCTTTACGCATCCATGAATGTCTGGGATAACCCATCTTTTAATCATTCAACTAATTTGATCGTTAGATTTATGATAAAGTTAGCAGTAAAAAATTTATCTTTAACAGCAATTTTCAGCAATAATTTTGTATTACAATGGAAGGAATTAAACGTCTACTTTTGATTATTTTAGATGGATGGGGGATTGGTAACAAAACTAAATCTGACGCCATATTTAATGCAGAGACTTCTTACTTTGATCATCTAATGAGAAATTACCCGAATTCAGAGTTATTCACCAGTGGAGAAAGTGTTGGTTTACCAGATGGTCAGATGGGGAATTCAGAAGTAGGGCATTTAAATATTGGAGCCGGCAGAAAAATTTATCACGACTTAGTAAAAATAAATAAGGCCATTGAAACAGATGAAATTGCTCAAAATGAAAAGTTAATTGAGGCATTCACTTATGCCAGGGATCATAAGAAAGAACTCCATTTTATTGGATTGGTCTCTGACGGAGGCGTTCATTCATCAAACAAACATCTTTATAAACTTTGCGAACTGACCAACGATTACAAATTGGATGGTGTATTCATTCATGCAATTACCGATGGCAGGGATACTGACCCGAAGAGTGGTTATGGATTTATGAAAGAGCTTATTGAAAGCACCAAAGGATCCAAGGCCCAGGTGGCATCATTAATCGGGAGATATTATTCGATGGATCGCGACCAACGATGGGATCGCATTAAGATAGGTTATAACTTAATGGTGAAGGGGATAGGAAGAAATACGCAAAATTTATTAGCCGAAATAAAGCAGTCTTATCAGCAAGGTATTACCGATGAGTTTATTAAACCGATCGTTGTAATTGATGATAATCAACACCCAATAGGATGTATTTCGGAAGAAGATGTGGTAGTTTGTTTTAATTTCAGAACAGACCGATTACGACAAATGACCATGGCACTTACACAAAAAGATATACCCGAACATGGCCTAAGAAAATTGAACTTGAATTATTTCACCATGTCTAATTACGACAAGAATTTTAAAAAGATCAATGTGATCTTTGATAAGGAAAATGTTGGTAATACCTTAGGTGAAGTACTCGCCGAAAATGGAAAATCACAGTTGAGGATTGCTGAAACCGAAAAATATGCACATGTAACTTATTTCTTTTCAGGAGGGCGTGAAGAATTATTTGAGAATGAAGATCGCATTATGGTTCCTTCCCCGAAAGTATCCACTTACGATCATCAACCTGAAATGAGTGCACCTGAAGTTACAGAAAAGTTAGTGGCTGAATTGAAAAAGAGAAAGTATGATTTCATATGTTTGAACTATGCAAATGGTGATATGGTTGGGCATACTGGAGTTTATAAAGCAATCTTACAGGCAGTCCGAACGGTTGATTCATGCCTTAAAGAAACTGTTGAAACTGCCATCGAAAATAACTACAGCGTAATCATTACTGCAGATCATGGAAACGCCGATAATGTTATTAATGAAAATCAAAGCCCCAACACAGCGCATTCGTTAAATCCGGTTCCCTGCATCATCGTTGGAGAAGGGGATCGTAAAATAAAGGATGGAATTCTGGCCGATTTAGCACCAACGATTCTAAAAATAATGGGAATAAAGCAAGCTGAAGAAATGACAGGCTCATCCTTAATCTGATATTTTGGATAATTAATTTAAGGTTTTTTAATACTTATGATCAGATATTGGAGCTCAATCATAACGGTTTTTTTTACATCTTTGTAAAACAACATTTCTACCTTGAATAAAACACGATTATACAACATACTTTTTTTGATTGGCATAGTATTTATTATTATACAATGCGCTAATCCTGTTTCACCGGAAGGTGGTCCGAAAGATGAAGAACCTCCACAAATATTAAAAATGAATCCGCCAAATTACGCAACAGATGTGGTTGGTGTTACCAGACTTTCAGTTCAATTTAACGAGTTTGTTCGATTACTGGCTTTGAGTGGTCAATTAATGATTTCTCCCCCCTTAGGTGAAACTCCAAATATCAGAACCAAAGGAAAATCAGTCATTATTGACATCAAGGAACCATTACGAGATAGTACTACATACACATTCTTTTTTGGGAACGCCATTGTTGATATTACAGAATCCAATCCACTAAGCAACTTTGAATATGTATTTGCCACAGGGCCTCTGCTCGATTCAATGGCCGTGAGAGGAAAGTTGTTTAACGCTTTTGACATGAAACCCGTTGAGGGAATAGCAATTTTATTATATGACCTTAGTATTGACACCATTCCCCTGGACTCATTGCCCCTGTTGAGTCTGCCAATGTATGTTTCTAGAACGAATGCTGAAGGGGAGTTTGAATTAAATAATCTGCGAAATACCCCCTATAAAATAGTTGGTTTAAGGGATATGAATAGTAATTATTTATATGATTTGCCCAATGAAGAAATTGCTTTCTTGGATAGCACGATAATGCCTGCTTTTCTTGGTCGAAAAGATTTTTCTCAAGCCATCGATTCGCTTAACCCGGATAGCACCAAGGTTGTTGAAGAAGGCGCTATATCAGAGGAAATTGAAGAAGATTCGCTTTTTAGTAGTGCTATTGATTCATTATCTGTGATAGATTCAATTGCAGAGAAAACACCTTCATATGAACCAATTGAAATGTTCTTATTTCCTGTTATTGATTCTACCCAGAAGATCTTAGAGGCAGTGGTAAGTAAAGGATCACTTATTACATTTAAATTAAAATTTCCTTGTAAAGAATTCGAAATTAACCCCATCAATTTTATTCCTGAATTTGAATGGAATATTATTGAAAGCAATAAAACAAATACACTTATATATTGCTGGCCTGGGGAAGGGGTTCGTGATTCGCTGCAGCTTGAGTTTGTGGCTGACTCAATAGTTCTTGACACCATTAAATTTGTGTTAAATAAAATAAATCCAAACGCAAACATTGATACAACAAAAATTGAAAGAATAGTATTATCAAATAACTTAATAAGAAATAAGGAGATTGAGTTGGGGAAAAAATTAATTATTGAACCCGATTTCCCAATATCAGAATACAACTTCTCAAAGATTATTTGGGTAGAAGATACAATCACTTCAAATCCGGAGATTGTTTTTCTTGACTCAACTTATCGTAGATTTTATGTGAACAAAGAATTATCAGAAGGTGTAAATTATAAGATGACCATTCCTGATTCAGCGTTGTTCGATACTAAAGCCAGAACAAATGATACTATTATTTACGAATTTACAACGCAATTAGCCAAAGATTTTGGCACAATAAGTTTAGCTATAAGTATTGCGGATACAAATCAACAATGGATTGTTCAACTACTGGATAATCAAGATAAAGTAATTAAAGAAGATGTTTTAGCTACGGATTCATTAATCGTCTATAATTATATGCTGCCTACAACTTATAATATAAAAGCGGTTCTTGATAGAAATAGAAATGGATTTTGGGATACTGGTAATTATACCCTAAAAAGACAGGCAGAAAAAGTCCTGCTGTTCAAAAGCGAAATTAAAGTTAGGGCAAACTGGGTATTCGATGAAGTGTGGGAATTAAAATAACTTTATTCTTCGTTACATCTGTTAATACACTCAACAATCTCTGTAAGGCTGGTATTCTTTAAAGAATAAAAAATCTTTTCACCTTCTCTTTTTGAAACTAACACTCCTTTGTTTTTCAGAACATTGAAGCTCTCCGCCGCAAGCGGACGGGGTATCAAATTCTATTTTGTTTCACAAAATCAAAGTCTCACTGATTAAATGCAAGTAAATACGTATGTATATCATAAATTACTTATAAAATTAATTGTATCCAATTAGGAGAATAGATCGATAAGTTCGAATTTATCACCGTCGAAGAGCCCTCTATCACTCAGTTTAAGTGCAGGAATTACTAACAACGCCATGAATGAGAGCGTCATAAACGGTGCCTTGAAGTTTGATCCTAGTTTTTTTGCTCCATGCTCTAGTTCTTCATAATCGGCAGCAACCTGCTGAGCGTCTCGATTTGACATGATACCTGCTACAGGAAGCGATAGTACTTTTTGTTCATCCTTATTCACAAGTGATATTCCACCTTGCTGTTTTATCAAGATGTTTATGGCTTCAATAATATCATGATCATCAACACCAATGGCAATAATATTATGGCTGTCGTGTGCCACTGTTGATGCAATTGCACCTGTTTTAAATCCAAAATTCTTAATAAATCCTATTGCCGGTTTGCTTTTTTGGTAACGATTTTGAACCACTATTTTCAAAATATCCCGCATTGGATCACTAACCACGAATCCTTTTATTACGGTAGGCACTACCTCAAACTTATTTGTGATTAACTGGCCTTCCAGAGCTTCTATAACTTTAATTTTACCATCCTTGGCAGTAACAGCGATATCGGATTTATTGATAGGGGAAGCAACAAAATGGTTTGGCGTTATTTCAACGGATGTCTCAATTAATGATTTCCCTTTGTCAGCAACCAACCTACCGTTAATGTAAGTTTGTTCAATATTAAATCTTGTTAGGGAGTCAACTACAATAAAATCAGCAGGATCACCTTTTTGCAATAATCCAACTTCCAGGTTGTAGTGTTTGATTGGATTATAAGTGCAACACTTTAATACTGTAAGCGGATCATAACCTCTTTTAATTGCACGTTTAATCAATTTATTGATATGTCCCTTCACTAAATCATTGGGATGCAAATCATCTGAGCAAAACATTATTTCATCAGGATGAGTATTCAATAATGGAATTAATGCCTCAAAGTTTTTAGCTGCACTACCTTCTCTGATTAACACCTTCATCCCATGATTAATTTTTTGCAATGCTTCTTCAAGCGTGAAGCACTCATGATCGGTGGTAATTCCGGCTTTAACATATTTAATCATGTCATTACCCGTCAATCCCGGTGCGTGGCCATCAATGGGTTTATTGTATTTTTTAGCAAGTGATATTTTTGCTGCAACCTCTTTGTCACCAAAAATAACTCCGGGGAAATTCATCATCTCGGAGAGGTATTTAATTTCTGACAAGGCAAGTAATTTTTCAATTTCTGACACTCCCAACACTGCACCCGAAGATTCGAATTCTGTTGCCGGCACACAACTTGGAGCTCCAAAGAAAAACTTAAATGGAACAGAATCCCCGTTCTTAATCATATATTTCACACCATCAATTCCCAGCACATTGGCAATTTCGTGAGGATCAGAAACACTGGCAACCGTTCCATATACCACAGCCATTCGGGAAAACTCAGCGGGTATGAGCATGGAACTTTCAATATGAATATGCGCATCAATTAAACCGGGTAAAATATATTGGGTTTCTTCAACTGCTTCTTCAATAATGGTTGTAATAAGATCATCTTTAACAGTAATTGTACCCTGGAAAATACGTTGACTAATCAAATCTACTATGTTCCCTGAAATACTAAATTCGTTATTCATAATTCATGGATAATTGAGTTAAAACAAAACTACAAAAATAAAAAGTTTAGGTTGAGAGCATCTTCTTTTTATACCATTTTCTGATTCTGAAAAGAAGAAAGATAAGTACGCCTAATGCAATCATAGACAGAATTATAATCTCCTGATATTTGACGAATTCATTTAGATTCCGCTCAAGAAATGCACTAAAATAAAATCCCAGAGCACACATAACTCCTGCCCATATGGCGGTACTTAGAAAACTAAAGAATGCAAACTTTTTGAATTTTAGCGAGCTAAAGCCAAAAACGAGGGGTAACACAATTCGTAAGCCATACATATAGCGATAGGTAAATAGAATTAAAATCGGATACTTTTCTAATAAGTGATCAACTTTTTTTGCTCTGGCCATTAATTTTGGCCTTTTCTTGAATAGCAGATCTCCATTGATTCGCCCCATGAAAAACCAAATCCAATCCGATGCCAGGGTTGCAGAAAAGGTAATCGCAAATACTCCATAAATATTTAAATAACCCCCTTGAGATGCAAAGGCGGCTATAAATATGGCCGTTTCACCTTCGGCTACTACTCCCAACAACAATGCCAAATAAGCATAAATGTCACTAAGTGGAGAAATGAGTAGTAAAAATAACAAGCTCATGGGTTTTAATGTTTTAGGAACGCGATATTACAAAAACTCTTTTTAATCGTTAAATAATAGTGAGTTTATTTATTAGGCAAGGTTCAAGTATTAAGTACAACAGAATAATTAAAAATAGTTAAAAAAACTTCATTGGGAGTTTTGCATCCCAATAATTTCCTGGGTCTATTGTTTAATTTAGTGATAGTCATATTAATAGATTTATTACTGATAAGATAAAAGTCTGTTTTTTTAGGTAGGTATTGCCTTATTAACTTATTGTTATATTCGTTTAAACCTCTTTTCCAGGGAGAATGGGGATCAGCAAAATAGAAATTGCTTTGTAATCTTTCAGCAATTTTTTGATGTTGAGCAAACTCTTTTCCATTATTCGAAGTAATGGTCTTAACTAGCTCTTTAAATGGGGCAAATAGATTGATCATCTCTTTTTTAATAGAACCGGCTTTGCTTCCATCAGTTTTAGCCATGAGTTCAAACTGGCTTTTACGCTCAGTTGCTGTAAGAATAGCTGTTTGATGGTTTTTTTACCGATAGTAGTATCGGCCTCCCAATCTCCAAAACATGCTTTTGTTTGTACAACCTCTGGTCGTTCCCCTATCATCACCCGATTAGGTATTTGTCCCCTTTGATGTTTTCTGTTAAGCCGTTTTCTACGCCATCTACAGGCTGTCCTTAAGTGTATATATAATTCGCCCCCTTTTTTCTGGTCTCCATAAATGTATTGATATATACGTTCTACGCTTACCATCGCTATATTGATTAAATCACACCTCCCTTTTATTTGTTCCGGGGACCATTGCTTTTGTACAAGGGCTTTGTCTATATAATGCTTCATGTTTATACCAAATACACTTGCTTAATTCACGTAAAGATAGAATTGGATAAATTCAGATTTAAGAAATGAGAGCATTATACTATGATTTTTTTAGGATCAAAACTAGTTACACGTAGCCTCACCAGGACTCGAACCTGGATCTAAAGTTTAGGAAACTTCTATTCTATCCCTTGAACTATGAGGCCAAATTTTAATGATTAATTCTTATTTAAATAGTTATGTTTCATTTTTTGCGATACAAAAATAGTCGATAAAAGCATTCCTTAACTAACATTATTCATTATTCATTATTCAATAATAATTATTCATTTACTTAACTTCACTTCCGTTATCAAAATCGTTGGATGGCTGTACAAAACAAAGTTCTCCTTCGGCACTCTTTGCCGTTAAAATCATTCCTTGTGATTCTATTCCTTTCAATTTTCGCGAACTTAAGTTTATCAAAACGCTAACCTTTTGTCCTATTATATCTTCCGGTTTGTAATATTCTGCAATCCCTGAAACGATAGTTCGTTTATCAATACCTGTATCAACAATAAGCTTTAACAGCTTCTTTGTTTTGGGTACTTTTTCTGCCTCGATAATGGTTGCTGTTCTGATATCCATTTTTACGAAATCATCAAAACTAATATCTTCTTTTTGAGGGTTTGCATTTTTGTTGTTATCGTTTTCGATTTTCGTATCCAATAATTTTTGTATCTGTGCCTGAATTTGATTGTCCTCAATTTTTTCAAATAACAATTCGGGTTTGTTCAATTCATGCCCATTTGCGAGTAAATCATCGCGCCCACTTTTATTCCATGGCATGGAATCAATATTCAACATCCTGAATAATTTCTCACTTGAAAATGGCAGAAAAGGACTTGATAAAATAGCCAGATTTGCACAAATTTGTAATGAGATATTTAGAATTGTTTTAACCCGTTCCTCATCAATTTTAAATACTTTCCAAGGCTCAGTTTCAGTTAAATATTTATTCCCCAATCTAGCTAGATTCATTAATTCATTCAACGCTTCTCTGAACCGATAATGTTCAAGACTTTTACTAATGCTGTCCGGATATCTTTTTATCTCATTTAAAACAGAAGTATCAAGTGCTGTTAACTCACCTAAGGCAGGAACTCTGCCATCGAAATATTTTTGGGTTAATACCAGTGTCCGATTTACGAAATTTCCAAAAATCGCCAATAATTCATTGTTGTTTCTCGCCTGAAAATCTTTCCAGGTAAAATCATTATCCTTTGTTTCGGGTGCGTTGGCACAAAGTACATATCTCAATACATCCTGCTTCCCGGGAAACTCTTCGAGATATTTGTGTAACCATACTGCCCAATTCCTGGAAGTGGAAATCTTATCATTCTCCAAATTCAAGAACTCATTGGCCGGAACATTTTCCGGCAATATATAGGTACCTTCCCGTTTGAGCATTGAGGGAAAAATAATGCAATGAAAAACGATGTTATCCTTGCCAATAAAGTGTAACATCTTAGTATCTTCATTTTTCCAATAAGGTTCCCAGTCGATACCTTTTTCGGCGGCCCATTCTTTAGTCGCTGAAATATAACCAATGGGGGCATCAAACCAAACATAAAGTACTTTTCCATCCGCTCCTTCAATTGGTACTTTTACACCCCAGTCTAAATCACGCGTAACAGCCCGGGCTTGTAATCCTTGATCAATCCACGATTTACATTGACCATAAACATTGGATTTCCAATCGTTTTTATGCCCTACAATAATCCATTCTCTCAACCAATTTTCATATTTATCTAAGGGTAGATACCAATGCTTTGTGTCCTTTAACTTAGGGGTATTCCCGGTTAAAGCAGATTTTGGGTTGATCAAATCAGTTGCATTTAATGAGGTCCCACAATTTTCACATTGATCACCATATGCCTTTTCATTTCCGCAATGCGGACAGGTGCCCG
Source organism: Bacteroidota bacterium (assembly GCA_003353955.1). Lineage (GTDB taxonomy): Bacteria > Bacteroidota > Bacteroidia > Bacteroidales. Next base: position 9,300 of record PIVJ01000064.1, read on the forward strand.
TTATGTATCGATCAGCTAAAAATTGTTGCTGATCCGGATCGTAAAAATGTTCATTTGTTTTTTCAATAAACTCGCCTTTGTCATACAGTGTTTTAAAAAATTCCGAAGCAGTTTCATGATGAGTTTTATTAGATGTTCTGGAATAAACATCAAATGAAATCCCAAAATCTTCAAAAGATTTCTTAATGATTCTATGATATTTGTCAACGATTTGTTGGGGGCTCACATTTTGCTGTTTAGCCTTAATTGTGATTGGAACTCCATGCTCATCTGAACCACCAATAAAAACAACATCCTTTCCTTTCAAGCGCAAATATCTTGAATAAATATCGGCAGGAATATAAACTCCGGCTAAATGCCCGATATGTATAGGTCCATTGGCATAAGGCAAAGCAGAAGTGACTGTATAACGCTTGAATTTTGATTGATTTTGTTCCATTTTTTAATTTTTTCCAGTAACTTCGGCAAAGGTAAGGATTTGTTTTATACGAGCATTGCAAGCTTGTAGCGAGAATATTCTTTAATTAAGTTCAGGGATTCAATCAAAACACATTAAATGATCACACCGAATTATTTACAAAAAGGAGATAAAGTTGGAATTGTTGCCACAGCACGCAAAATAGCTTCTAGCGAGTTAATTGAAGCGCAACATTTTTTTAACGATTGTGGGCTAGAGGTCATTCTGGGAGAAAACATATTCAATCAATCTAATCAATTTGCGGGGACAGACGATGAACGTCTGTATGGTTTCCAAATGATGCTTGATGATCCAACCATCAATGCCATTGTTTTTGCCAGAGGTGGTTACGGAACTATTCGAATCTTGGATCAGATTGATTGGAGTTTGTTTGTAAAGAACCCTAAGTGGTTGATCGGATTTAGTGATATTACCGCAATTCACTCGCATGTTTTTTCAAATTTTCAAATTGAAACATTGCATGCATTAATGCCCCTGAATTTTGATACAGCCACCAAAGAATCGACTTCCTCTTTATACCAAAGCTTATTTGGAGAAAGAATAATTTATGAAATCAATCCTCATCCACTGAATCGAAAAGGTGAAGCTGAAGGTAAACTTATAGGAGGGAATTTATCATTAATTCATACTTTAAAGGGAAGTAAATCAGATTTAGATACACGAGATAAAATTCTATTCTTTGAGGATTTGGATGAGTACTTATATCATATTGACCGTATGATGCACAGCCTGAAACGATCCGGACATTTAGATAAGTTAGCCGGTCTTATTATCGGAGGAATGACTGTAATGAATGATAACCCAATTCCTTTCGGTAATACAGCCTATGAAATTATCCGAGACACTGTTGAAGAATATGATTATCCTGTTTGTTTTAATTTCCCCGCAGGTCATTTTCCGGATAATCGAACCTTAATTTTAGGTAGAGAAGTAAGCTTAAATATTAGTGATAAGGTTAGCCTCGGTTTTAACACATAAATTTTATGGCTGAACATAATCTTCTGGGGAAAAAAGGTGAGGAAATAGCGCTCAATTATCTAAAAGAAAATGGCTATTTAATTAAAGAAAAAAATTGGCGTTTTGGTAAAGATGAGATTGATATCATCGCTTTAATTAAGGATTACTTGGTTGTTGTTGAAGTTAAAACACGAAGCACACGTTTTTTTGGAGAACCTGAATTTGCCGTTACCAAAACCAAACAACGATTTTTAATTCGTGCCACACATAATTATCTCATTCAAAATGAAATTGATCTGGAAACCCGATTCGATATCATTTCAGTTGTTGTTACTCCCGAAAAATCAGAAATACATCATATAAAAGATGCCTTTTACCCAACCCGTTAATTTCGTCTCATTAATTAGATAAGTTATACCTTTGCATCAAATTTTCCCGATGCCAGAAAAGAAATCAAATAATTCGAAAAAACATGGTGATTTTTCTAAATTCATCAAACCTTCAAAAAAGCAAACTCGAAATCGAATGAAGCTTTCTGAAAAGAATGAAGATACTGATTATAAAAAGAAAACAATAAAAAAAACAACCAGCCTACCGCCATCCTCTTCGCCAGAATTTATCCGATTGAACAGATATATTGCCAATGCAGGTGTTTGCTCACGTAGGGGTGCCGACGAGCTAATAGTAGCCTGTGAAATTAAAATAAATGGAGAAGTAGTTACCGAATTAGGGACAAAAGTGGGTAGAAATGATAAGGTAGAGTATAAAGGCAAATTATTAAATCCCGAAAAACTGGTTTATCTTTTACTGAATAAGCCTAAGGGTTTTATTACCACAACCGACGATCCTTACGATCGGAAAACCGTTATGAGTTTGATTGAGAAAGCTTGCGATGAACGGATTCTCCCGGTAGGAAGATTGGACTTGAATACAACAGGGTTATTGCTTTTCACCAATGATGGAGACGTGGCCAAAAAATTGACACATCCCAAACATGGAATAAAAAAAATATATCATGTAGTGTTGAACAAGCCGCTGGAAAAAGATGATTTATTTAAAATTGCTACAGGATTGGAATTAGAAGATGGCTCTATTAAGGTAGATAAAATTGCCTATGCTGAAAATGGTATGGATAAGAAACAAATTGGTTTAGAACTTCACTCAGGGAAAAATAGAATTGTTCGCAGGATATTCGAAAGCCTTGAGTACAGAGTAATTCGCTTAGATCGGGTATCTTTTGCGGGGCTCACAAAAAAAGATGTACCACGCGGTAAATGGCGATTGTTACAAGATATTGAAATCAATCGTTTAAAAATGATCTCATAATTGAAAAATCATAGGTTTTTTTCTTCAAAGCCATTGAGATTTGAAAATCTTATATTATCTTTGCCGCACTTTTTAGTGAAATTCCTCTTTAGCTCAGTTGGTTAGAGTCCCGACTTGTCGGGATTAATCAGAGGTTCAAGAAGAAGAAAGCAAAAAATATTCCTCCTTAGCTCAGCTGGTTAGAGCATCTGACTGTTAATCAGAGGGTCCTTGGTTCGAGTCCAAGAGGAGGAGCAAATAATCAGGGATAAGTGTTAACTTGTCCCTTTTTTATTTCCATTCACTATGTTTTACATTTACATCATTTACTCTAAGTCAGCTGACAAATATTACATTGGA
>PIVJ01000732.1 GCA_003353955.1 Bacteroidota bacterium
TTAAATTGTTATTCAATTACAATAAAATGTTCTATGTGACTACTAATAAGAGAAACAAAACCGCCGACATTTGCAGTAACAGCATTTACCAATGCAATTTACAATTTTTTCCTCTTACAATTTGCAGTAACAGCATTTACAATTTGCAATTTACAATTTGCAGTAACAGCATTTACAATTTGCAATTTACAATTTGCAGTAACAGCATTTACAATTTGCTTTTTATTATCTACACGTAAAAACTAAACATTTCAAAAACGCAAAAAATGTACAAAGATTTGATGACAATTAAGAAACAGTGCATCGACTACATACATGTGATGAGCTTCTGGTTGTCCTGCGCGGTTTTCTGTGTGTGATGAAGGGAGTCAGGAAATCAAACCTCCGCATGATGACATTCTCCCTATCAGTCAGCTTGGCATCACCCCCCTTCTCCCTGGCCTCCAACTGCTTGTTGTGGTTGCGGGTGAATCGGTCCCGTTGCCGCTTCAGCCACATCTTGATGTGGGTGCCTGTAAATACACAAATGAAACATGCTTTATAAATGAAAGCTAAAAAGTATGTTGTACACACTTTATATTATAGAAATTAAAGCAATCGATGTTGGTTTCTCTATTCAAAAATTAAATGTCAATTTCTATATTCAAAGATTACAGGAACATTTCTCTATTCAAAAATGACAGATACATTTCTGTATTCCAAAATAATTACAGGAAATT
>PIVJ01000187.1 GCA_003353955.1 Bacteroidota bacterium
CGTTGTATCTTTTTTCAATAAAAAAGTAAATTTCTATTAATTTTACAGCTTTAGCCTCGGGGATCAGTGTCTTAAATGTTTTGTGAAACCTGCATCTAAGATACTGAACCCCAGGCTATGAAATATATTTACATATTGTATGTTATTGACATTCTATTGTTTATAACTATGGGTCTGTAGTTGATCTCAACCCTTGATTCGCATTTTTAGATAAATAGTAAATTAACTTAACATATCAAGAATTAAAAAGAATATTGCTAAGTTTGAATTTAAACCTAAAGATGCAGAACTGATAAAATGCTGACTATCGGCACTTAAAATTTGGCGTTAGATTGGAATAAAATGAAGCCCAAATGAAAAACATAGAACCATATATCAAATATATAGTATTGGCTGCGTTGATGTATATGCCCATTTTCGGGTGTTTAGATACACTGCCAATTAGAATTTGGGATGAAGCAAGGTTAGCTATAAACGCATACGAAATGCTCAAGGATGGGGATTTTATCGTTACACATTTTGAAGGAAACTCCGATATGTGGAATACGAAACCTCCATTGCTCATTTGGTTTCAGGTCTTTTTTATGAAAATACTAGGGGTGAATGAATTAGCTGTTCGTTTGCCTTCTGCCATTGCTGCTTTTTTTACTTGTATTGTACTGCTCATTTTTTCTCGCAGATATCTCAAAAATTCTTGGTTTGGATTCATTGCCGTATTTGTATTAATCACTTCTCACGGATACATTGATTTACACGCTACAAGAACAGGAGATTATGATGCCTTACTCACCTTATTTACGACATTAAGTGGCTTACTGTTTTTTTCCTATTGCGAAAAACTAAACTACAAGCACCTTTATCTATTTTTTTTATCTACTGCCTTGGCTGTACTCACTAAAAGCGTTACAGGCTTGTTGTTTCTACCAGCCATATTCATATATAGCATCATTCAGAAGCAGTTGATTCCTCTACTTAAGAGTAAGCATTTTTACATAGGATTACTTTCTTGTCTAGGATTAGTTATAGGCTATTACCTCTTGAGAGAAGCGAATAATACTGGATATATCACAGCAGTGCAAGAAAATGAATTAGGAGGTAGATATTTAGAGGTTATTGACAATCATCAGCATGATTTTTGGTTCTATTATAACAACTTCATTGATTTTCAACTATCCGTCTGGTATCTATTGATCCCTTGTGGATTAATTACTGGTTTTCTTATTAAAAACAAAAAGATTAACCGAATAACATTGTTTTCGTTTTTGATGATTATTACTTTCTTTTTAGTGATTTCCACTGCTCAAACGAAACTAAAATGGTATGACGTGCCATTATATCCTTTCTTAGCTATTTTAATTGCCATTTTTATCTTCTATGTGTTCGATTTGTTACAAAACTTCAAGTGGATCAATCAAACGCTTACCTTAAACGTTACGCCTTATATCTTTCTGTTTCTTATTGGAATTGCACCTTACCAAAAGATTCTAGATAAAACGTACAAACCTAAAGAGTACAGATGGAGCAAAGATTTCTATGAAATTGGTTATTTCCTAAAAGATGCTGTTAAAGGCAAATACGATCTTAATAATCAATATCTTCTTTATGATGGATATAACGCCCATAACTTATTTTACTTAAAAATCCTGAAGGATAAAGGCACCCAAATTTCATTTAAGGATTGGAGAAATCTAAGACCTATGGATATCACTATTGCACATCAAAATCATGTGAGACGCTATGTAGAAGAACACTATGAGCATGATGTGATTCACAGCGAAGGAAATGTATTAACGTATAAGATATATGGAAGAAAATAATAAAAATGTAGATATCTCTGTTATCATTCCAATTTATAATGAGCAACAGATCATTCATGAGTTATACAACCGACTTCAGAAAACCGTATCTCAAATCTCCGTGCATTATGAACTCATTTTTGTAAATGATGGAAGTAAAGATCATTCTCTGATGGAACTATTGAAATTATCAGAGCAAGACCCACGTGTTTATCACATTAATCTTAGTCGAAATTTTGGCCATCAAATTGCTGTTACAGCTGGTTTAGACGCTTCCAACGGGAAAGCTGTTGTGATCATTGATGGAGATTTGCAAGACCCTCCTGAATTAATTGCAGAATTATTCAAAAAATATCAAGAAGGGTACGAAGTGGTTTATGCCAAACGAAAAGAGAGAAAAGGTGAGAATGTGTTTAAAAAAATAACAGCAAAGCTATTTTACCATACCTTGAAGCGAATTACCTCTATTGACATACCATTAGATACAGGTGATTTTAGGCTAATTGATCGAAAAGTGGTGAATTACCTAAGTCAGATGCCCGAACAAAACAAATTTTTACGAGGACAGATAGCATGGTTGGGATTTAATCAAACTGAAGTACTGTTTAATAGAGATAAGAGAAAACATGGGAAAACAGCTTACTCACTTGGCAAAATGATTCAGTTTGCTATGGATGGCATTACCAGTTTTTCTGATAAGCCTTTGCAATTAGTAACCAAGCTTGGATTTGCCATTTCTTTTGTGTCATTTCTCATCATTCTATATGCCGTTTACTCTCACTTTATTTTAAATCGAACCATAACAGGCTGGACATCTCTTATCATCAGCTCTATGTTTATTGGAGGGGTTCAACTGATTTCTATTGGGGTGATAGGAGAATCCATTAGCAGGATTAACAAAAATGTTTTAAAACGTCCTTTGTATATTGTTGAGAAGACTAATTGTAAAGATAATACCACACACATTTCTCCTAAGAAGCAGAAAATCTGCTCACAGAGTAAAACGAAACATTAGCCGTTTTATCAGGAAAAGTTTACCTCTGGGAATTAATCAAAACAAAAGTGCGATTCTAAAACCTCATAAATATGAGTACTTAGGATATGGTTTTGTTTCTACTTACAAAAAAGGCGATAAAGGTAAATACCAACTTGTGGTATCCCATAACAGCCTTAAAG
>PIVJ01000733.1 GCA_003353955.1 Bacteroidota bacterium
TGCACGTTGGAGTTCACCAGTAGTATTGCTTCAAAAGGTGGTTTTTTTGTTATCCGGGAACATAAAAAATATCCCTGGAAGCCCCTGGGAAAAGAAAAATATATTGGTGATATTGAGACTGGGAAAGTTTATGAACAACTAATTTCCATCGTCGATAAGCATGCCAAAGAACATACATTCAGACGAATAAGAGTAAGACTGATTTCAGAAACCCGTGATGGGGACAGTGAGATTGCCATTATCTCAAATATTCCTGGAAAAGATACGAGTGCCACAATCATTGCCGATGTTTATCGAGGTCGGTGGACAATTGAAACTGCCTTTCAATATTTGGCGGAGTATTTTAATTCTGAAATCAATACCCTTGGCTACCCGCGTGCTGCATTATTCGGGTTTTGTGTTTCCCTGGTAGCTTATATGATTCTTGCAACAGTAAGAGGTGCTCTTGCCAGTGTGCATGGTGCTGATAAAATAGAGAACGAGGTCTCAGGGTATTATATTGCAGATGAAATTTCAGCGACATACAGAGGCATGATGATTGCTTTGCCCGAAGATGAATGGCGGTATTTTCGGTCGCTTTCGATTGAAGAATATTTGAATTTCATCCAAGATCTTGCAAAACTTGTTAGACTGTCAGCATATCGAAAACATAAACGAGGGCCCAAAAAGCCGGTGCCAAAGCGGAAGCACATAAAACAGTCACCTCATGTTTCTACTG
>PIVJ01000734.1 GCA_003353955.1 Bacteroidota bacterium
TAAGTGCTATTGTATTGTTATTTAGTTTTTTTTGTAAATAAGGTAAGAGCTTGGGTTTGAGTTCTGCTAGTATACCTTTTTGTATTGGGCTTGATAATGTAATGATAATGGTGTTTTCTACTACTTTTATAGCTTGTTTCATTATTGTATAAGCTAGTTTGTTTTCTGTTTTTTGGATATTTTCTCTATAATCTTTCCAATGGATTAAAACCTGCGTCTGGTCCAAAGGTTGTGGCTTGCTAGTAGTAGTGGGAGTTGTTGTAGGTATTTGTTTTATATCTTTTTGTACAATTGTGGTTTTAAGGGCTTCCATGCTAATAGGCACTTTAAGGGTGGACTTAAAGGTATTAATTCTTTTGTTTGCAAATGCTTTGGGGCGGGTAGTGGTATATTTTTGGTAGGTATTGTTTGCAGGTGCTTGGTAAGGCTTTTTTTCAGTTGTCTCGTTGGTGGGTTTTTGTGTTGTATTCTTTTGGTAGGTGTTGTTTATAGGTGCTTGGTAAGGCTTTTTTTCAGTTGTCTCGTTGGTGGGTTTTTGTGTTGTATTCTTTTGGTAGGTGTTGTTTATAGGTGCTTGGTAAGGCTTAATTGCCTTGTTGGTAGGTATAAGTTGTGCTATTTTTACTAACATAAGCTCTACATGTAGTTGTTTGTTGTGGCTATTTTTATAGTGTAAACCGCATGTGTGTGTAAGTTCTAAGGCATTGTAAAGAAAAGA
>PIVJ01000735.1 GCA_003353955.1 Bacteroidota bacterium
TCAAAACACATTTTTTTTAAACGGACCCTCATTTAACCAGAAATGGCAAAATATGAAATGTATTTGATATTTTGGACACATCTAGGTCACATTGACCTACATTTCAAGAATTAGGTCACTGTGACCTACTTTCATTGAGATATAGGTCAAACTCTATTTTCAATGCATTGGCAAGTAAATGGTGGCACGTTTTTAAGCATCCCCATCAATCACCGTAGGTGAGGGGATGCTTTATGTTTTTCCACCCACGTCCGCCGGGCACCGGGCACCATCCGTATATGTCGTTTCCGTTCATTTGAGAGAGAACCATTGGACGAATGAAACCGATTTCTTCAGGGTAGATGGGTATTCATCGGAGGAAGGTTCCTTTCGATATTGAGCCCCGTCGCTCATCCAATATGGCCGCCATGGCGGCCATCTTGAATTTCGTTTCCGTTCATTTAAGAGAGAACGCTTGGGCCAATCAAGCCCAAATGACCAGGGTAGATGGGTATCCACTAGACGACGGTTCCTTTCGATATTGAGCCCTGTCGCTCATCCAATATGGCCGCCATGGCGGCCATCTTGATTTTCGTTTCCGTTCATTTAAGAGAGAACGCTTGGGCCAATCAAGCCCAAATGACCAGGGTAGATGGGTATCCACTAGAGGACGGTTCCTTTCGATATTGAGCCCTGTCGCTCATCCAATATGGCCGCCATGGCGGCCATCTTGATTTT
>PIVJ01000736.1 GCA_003353955.1 Bacteroidota bacterium
GATTTTCACCGTTTGTCGATCAAATTAACAACTTGATATGCATGTGACGTTATCATCCTCTGACACCAGCGGCCCATCTAATTAAGGCGGCGATGCAGTCAGAAGGGGGTACCCTTGGATATGTTAGACTGGTGTGTTTGTTGTTGCAATTAGGTCCACAGAACCATACATACCTAGCAAGGTAATGAAATTATCTTTCGGTTGATACCACCCAAACCCTATTTGGTTGATTATTAAGGTCACGGTGCACATTCTCGTGTTTTTTAGAAATTTTGAACAAAATTGAAATTAGCTCCCTAACCTTCAAAGTTACAGGGTTGAAATTTTGTACAAAATTAGAGAGGTATATAACCTACAAAACGGTGTCTCAAATTCTTTATATCTATCTCCTTTATTTTTTTATCGAGTGCCGATTTGGAAAACTGAAAATCTTACCAGTATTGAAAAAGTGTTGAAATTTCTACATTTAATATCTCTAAAATGAAAGCCAATATAAACATTTTGAGACACCGTTTTGCAAGTCACATACCCATGTACTTGCAAAACAAATTTCATGAGAATACCATAAAAGATGAATGAGCTATTTTCAATTGAAAATAAAAATCAGTGTTTTTTATGTCATCGATTTTGTACCATGAAATTCAATCTGGCTATTACGTAAGACATCACAAGTGAATGAAAATTTACTCAAGTAGTCCTGATATAGTGTACTAACAG
>PIVJ01000737.1 GCA_003353955.1 Bacteroidota bacterium
AAGGGAACCATGCGAAAGATGGCTATCAGCGACGTGACGGCGCTGCACTCCGAGGATATTTGGGCCGAGCTGTTCTTTCTGCCTCGCGTGCGGCGCATGCGGAGAACGCACCACCTGCGATTCTCTCTCCAGACGGACGGCGTGGGCGTGGCCTTCGGCTTCGGGAGGTGGTACCGCTATGTACCAAGTGAAAAGAGCGAAACGGGAGATGACGACGACGGGGATGTAAAAGAATCGTCCACATCCTCGTCCAAGCCCAGTTCTTCTGTGCAGGCCCCAGTCAGCTCGCTTAGACCTGGAGTGGCATACAGCCACACGAACAAGACACTGGGCTTCCAGGGGCTGGACGCGCTGCGTGGCTGGACAGTCAGAGCGGTGGACCCAGGAGTGAGGCGTGTCTACACGGCTGTAGATATGCTGACCGGCGAGAAGGATGTGCGCTCCACAACCCGCTCGCTGCGCCCACGAGCCTGGCGCCAGCGCTCGTGTGCGGCTGCTCACGGCGCCCGCGCCCGGGAGATGCACGAGCGAGGGCTTGGAGCACTGCAGAAGCAGCTGAACCGCGTGCCCTTTCGCCGCACGGCCAACCCGCTGAGGTTCAGCCAGTACGTGGATGCTGTGCTAGAGACCAACACGTGGAAGCAGCTGCAGGGACACGCTTCACGGCGTGTGCTGCGCAAGTCGCGCTTTCAAGTCAACGTTCGCGCCCAGAGCGC
>PIVJ01000738.1 GCA_003353955.1 Bacteroidota bacterium
TAGGTCACATTGACCTACATTTCAAGAATTAGGTCACTGTGACCTACTTTCATGAAGATATAGGTCAAACTCTATTTTCAATGCATTGGCCAGTAAATGTTGGCACGTTTTTTCGCTAATTGGGGGATTTGAAGTTTGTATGACCCATATGACCCTTCTAGGTGACCTTTACTTCCATGCCCAAAATTAGGTGGCCGTGACCTACTTTTTCTTGAGATATAGGTCAAAACGCATTTTTTTGAAACGGACCCTCATTTGACCAGAAATGGCCAAATATCAAATGTATTTGACATTTTGGACACATTGATCTGCATTTCAAGAATTAGGTCACTGTGACCTACTTTCATGAAGATATAGGTCAAACTCCATTTTCAATGCATTAGCTAGTAAATGATGGCACCTTTTCTCTTTAACGGAGGGACTTCAATGCGATTCAATGCATTTGCTGCTAATCGGTGGGCCTTATTGTCATTGTTTAATTGATGGAGATGAAATCTATATCACCTATGTGACCTGTACTACCCAAATTTCGAAATCTGGCATACACATGTCCATATTAAATTCAACAGGTGAGACACCAGATCCTATGGATCTATATTTTTAAAATGACCCCTCATTTGACCATTAATGGTCAAATATCAAATGTATTTGACATTTTGGACACCTCTAGGCCTTATTGACCTACATTTCATGAATTAGGTCACTGTGACCTACTT
>PIVJ01000739.1 GCA_003353955.1 Bacteroidota bacterium
TTCCTAAAGAAAAAACTCATTTAATCGGACAAGTTTGTGACGAAATTTTGAAGGCCAAGTTGGACGATCATTTTCCTTTGGTTGTTTGGCAAACCGGATCGGGAACCCAAACTAACATGAATGTAAATGAAGTGATTGCTAATCGTTCCCATGTCCTCAATGGGGGAAAACTAGGTGAAGAAAAAACTTTTATCCATCCCAATGATGATGTAAATAAATCTCAATCATCAAACGATACTTTTCCGACAGCTATGCATATCGCTGCCTACAAAATGATTGTTGAAACAACGATTTCGGGTGTTGCTAAGCTTAGAAATACCTTGTATGAAAAAGCCAAAATCTTTGATAAAATTGTTAAAATTGGCCGTACGCATTTGATGGATGCCACCCCCTTGACATTGGGTCAAGAATTTTCAGGCTATGTTTCACAACTGGATCATGGTCTCAAATCATTGAGGAATACACTGCCTCATTTAAGCGAATTAGCACTTGGTGGTACAGCTGTTGGAACTGGCATTAACACTCCCAAAGGATATTCTGAATTAGTTGCGAAAAAAATAGCGGAGTTAACAGGCTACCCTTTTGTAACCGCCAACAATAAATTTGAATCCCTATCTGCCCATGATGCCATTGTCGAAACTTCAGGAGCATTAAAAACATTGGCTGTAAGTTTGATGCATATCGCACAAAATATGCGTATGCTTGCTTCAGGGCC
>PIVJ01000740.1 GCA_003353955.1 Bacteroidota bacterium
GGGAAATATTCTCTTCAGCATGTAGCTTGTGTCATAAATCAGATATATACATTTAATATTATTTTGCCAGGTTGTTATTATCTTGCCGAGATACAATCTCGGCAAGATATATATAACGCAACTGTCCGTCCGTTCGTTCGTCCGTCACACCTCCCTCTCACGCCTACACTAATGGAATGATCACAACCAATCTTTGCACACTATTGGGGTTGGTTCCCGAGATGTGCACAAACATTTTATTTTTTTCGCCCCACCCCCAGGGGGTGGGTGGGGGGCCTTTAAAAATGTCAGATGTCCCAGTTTGCGCACTTCCAGACATCAGGGAAGGAATCTAAGGTTACCTACCCCCCTATTTATGGGGTCAAGGAGTTCAATGGTGACATGACCTTGAAGGTCAAAGGTCAAGGTCATGTCCGAAATTGAGGTCATACATTAAAAAACACACAAAAGTGCCTCTCACACCTACACTATTGCAATGAGCTCAACCTAGCTTTGCATGTTATCTGGGTTGGTTCCCGGGATGTGCACAAAAATAAAATATTTTTTGCCCCACCCCCAGGGGGTGGGTGGGGGCCATCTCAAAATTCCACGAATCCCAGTTTGGGCACTTCCAGACCTCATAGAAGGATTCTGAGAGTACCTACCCCCCTATTTATGGGGTCAGTAAGTTCAATGGTGACATGACCTTGAAGGTCAAAGGTCAAGGTCATGTCCA
>PIVJ01000065.1 GCA_003353955.1 Bacteroidota bacterium
GTATCGAAAGTGCGCCAGCCAATTGAGGGCTTCTTTAATTGGTTGATCGAAAAAACAGATTTTCAAAGAGCTAGCAAAGTCAGATCAACAAAAGGGCTAATGGTACATGTCTTTGGTAACTTAGCTGCTGCATTTATTAACTTAATTTTTAACCCTTGATTCACATTAAAAACTAATCTGTTTAGTTTCCATTGTTTTGGAGTTCAGTAAAAACAATCTATTGCTCAGCACACCTGAAATTCGCAAAACTATTTTAATTACCTCATTAGCTTGTATTGCCCCAATGATACCAGGTAATACACCCAAAACGCCCAAACGACTTGCATCATTCTCGTCAATCTCAGGTTTTTCTTCGAAAAGATCTTTATACGATTTACCACCTCTATAATTAAATACAGATACTTGGCCTGAGAATTTTGATATCGAACCATAAACCATCGGGATATTTAATTCTTTTGATGCTGAATCAATAATGTACCTACTTTCGTAATTATCGGTACAATCGACTATGATATTATAGTTCTTAGCAATCGCAATTGCATTTTCTGAATTAATACGGGTATTGTATATGTCAATCTTAATGTCTGGATTATTTTCTAACAATCGTTCTTTTGCTTTATCAGCTTTTATTTGATTTATGTCGTTAGTTTTATATAGTATCTGCCGTTGTAAATTGCTTAAACTCACAACATCATCATCGACAATCCCGATATTTCCAATACCAGATGCTGTTAAATAAGTAAGTACAGGAGAACCTAATCCACCGGCCCCTACTACTAAAACCTTTGCTTTACTTAGTTTTGTTTGTCCATCAATACCTATTTCAGGTAAAATGATATGTCTATTATATCTTTCTAAATTCATATTTGCAATAAACGTTTATTGTAGAATGTGATCCCAATCTTTCCAAACAGCTTCATAGCCCTTACTTCTAATCATATCTGCTATTTCAGATACTATTCTATTATCGTTAACTGAAAACTGCTCTAACTCAGTGTTTAAATAAGAATGAGCGTAACCTCCTGGATGAGTTCTTGATTCTGCGCTCATAGATGTTACACCTAATTTCAACATATTGTCTCTGTACACTGCACTTTCACGAGTTGATAAGGCTATTTCTACATTCTCGTCAAACAAACGATAGGCAAAAATTAGTTGAGCCAAATGTTTGTCAGTCATAATTGAATTAGGCTCAAAGTTCCCAGAATGAGGACGCAAGCGAGGAAATGAAATTGAGAATTTTGTTTTCCAATAATTCTTTTTTAGGTAGTTTAGGTGCAAAGCTGTGAATAAACTATCAGTTCTCCAGTCTTCCAGTCCTGCTAAAATCCCCAGGCCTATTTTGTGTACTTCTGCGTTACCCAGGTGTTCATAGGTCATTAATCTATTTTCAAAATGACTTTTATTTCCTTTAGGATGATATATTGAATAGCGTTCTCTATTATAAGTTTCCTGATAAAGATAAACCGTGTTTAACCCTTGCTTGATAAGCTCACTGTATTCATCGGATTTTAAAGGTTGAACTTCAATAGAAATTAGAGACATATAGGGTTTAATAATCTCAAATACCTTTTTCAGATATGCAGCACCTGCTTTGAAATCAGCTTCTCCGGTTACCAATAATATATGTTCAAAACCAAGATTCTTAATTGCAATTACTTCTTCTTTAATTTCATCAAAAGAAAGAACTTTCCTTTTTATTTTGTTTTCGGTATTAAAACCGCAGTAAACACAATTATTCTCACAAAAATTAGATAAATATAAAGGAACATAAAGTTGAGTAGTTTTGCCAAAGCGTTTTTGAGTAATCATTTGACTTTGCCTTGCCATTTCTTCAATGTAAGGTTCGGCAGCAGGAGAAATTAAAGCCATAAAATCGTTGGTACTTCTATGTTTCAACTTCAATGCCATTTGAACCTCAGAATCTGTTTTGCTATAAATAAGATCTGTCGTGCTTTTCCAATCGTATGTATTGATAAGGTCTATAAACATTAATATTTATTTTAAGAAAGAAATGATGTTAGTGGACTGCTTGCATTGGCCAAGTCCGATTTTTCAGCAAGTTTAGCTTCAAAAGCGATACGTCCAGCTCGAACAGCAAGCTTAAAAGCAATTGCCATATCAATAGGGTTTTTCGATACAGCAATAGCTGTATTAACCAAAACAGCATTTGCCCCCATTTCCATAGCTTCGGCAGCATGAGATGGTGCACCAATACCGGCATCAACAATAACGGGGATATTACTTTGCTCAATAATAATGCGTATCATATCTCTAGTATTTAAACCACTATTGCTGCCAATTGGAGATCCTAATGGCATAACAGTTGCCGTGCCAACATCTTCCAGCTTTTTACAAAGAACCGGGTCAGCCTGCACATAAGGCAAAACGACAAAACCTTTCTTTACTAGTTCTTCGGCAGCTTTTAGGGTTTCTTCTCCATCAGCTAATAAATACCTAGGATCTGGATGTATTTCCAATTTAAGCCAATTAGTTTCCAAAGCTTCTCTTGCCAGTTCGGCTGCAAATATGGCTTCTTTAGCGTTACGAACACCCGAAGTATTTGGTAGCAAATTAAATTTTGCTTCAATTAAATATTGAAGAATATTGTCTTTTTTTTCTTTTAAATCAATACGACGTAATGCCATGGTCACCAATTCACTTTCCGAGGCAATTAAAGCGTCTCTCATTAATTCTCCAGATTCAAATTTTCCTGTTCCGGTAAATAATCTTGAGTTAAATGTTTTGTCTGCTATTTTTAGTGCTTCCATCATTTTATGATTAATCTTTTGTATTAAAATAGATTAAGTAAAGCTGTTGTTTTCTTATGTATATTACTGGCATCGCTAATTAATGATGATATGGCAACTCCATGAACCTCTGTATTTAGAAGTCCTTTTACATCTTCACTTTTAATGCCTCCAATTGCAATAATTGGAATAACAAGATTTTTGTTGTTAAGGCCTTTAATTATATCCTCATATCCTTTAACACCTATGACTGGGCTTAAGTTCTTTTTTGTCTCAGTAAATTGATAAGGACCTAAACCAACATAATTTACACCCTGATTTATTAAACAAATAACATCTTTGATAGTGTTTGCCGTACCCCCAATAATCTTATTATTTCCTAGTATTTTACGAGCTTCTTTAGGAGACATATCTTCGTTGCCAAGATGAACACCATCAGTGTTTAATTGTAGGGAAATATCTACAGAATCGTTCATAATAAAAACAACCGAATGTTGTTTGCAAAAAGCGGCTATCTCTTGTCCTTCTGCAATAACATCAGCTTTGCTTGTATATTTTGGTCTATATTGAACCCATTTTACACCTGCCTTAACTACTGCCTTAACCTGATTTAAATGTGATATATCAGATATGTAATTTGTTATGAATTGAAGTTTTGCGATTTCCAATTATTTAGTTTTATGATATCCCAGTGATGTGTGGTTTGAATCAATAAATTTTGTGATATAATTTTTTGCTTGCTCAATGGACGAATGTAAATTAATCCCTTTTGATAGATTAGAACAAATTGCCGAAGATAGGACACAGCCTGTTCCGTGTTTATCTTTGTTTACCAGACGTTTACCATAGAAGTAGTTAACATCATTTTGCTCAATTAACACATCGGTAACATCATCATTTATAGTATGCCCGCCCTTTAGCAGAACATTGCAAATTTCTGCATCTTTTATTTTAGATTGGATTTCAATAAAATCATTTGTACCAAAAAGCTCTTCACATTCCGGCAAATTTGGTATAATAAGATAAATGTCTTTAAGCAAATTTAAAACATCGGTTTTATTAATATCAGCATGAAAATCAAAATTGGTAGATGATTTTAATATTGGGTCCCAAATGACTTTAACGTTGTCATTATATTCTTTGAAAAGAGAAATAATCTGTCTTAATACTTCAAGATTTTGTATCAACCCAATCTTAATAAACTGAATGTTGTATTTTGACAATAATATATTAATTTGTTTTTTAATTTGCTCAAAACTCAGCCAGTCAAGCGATCTGAATTCACTTTCATTCTGATAAGTGATTGCAGTTATTACTCCTAAACCCTGAACTTCATGTTGTTCAAAAGTTTTTATATCGGCAGTTAAACCAGCCCCAGAGCTTGGGTCGAAACCAGCAATGCTCATTATGTAAGCCCTGCGATTTAATGTTTCATTAATAATACTATAGGTATTCAGCGCATCGTCTTTATGCCAAATTGCTCCAAGTAATGCAATGCCTGAAAATCCCAGATCAATACATTGGCGGAAATTATTATTATTAATTCCACCAAGAGCAATTATTTTAAGTTCCTGATTTTCTTGTAAAAATCGAGAAATTTCAGACAAATTAAAGGTTGATTTATAACCTTTTTTAGAAATAGAATTAAAAACGGGGCTCAAAAAGAAATGAGTGTAATTGTGTTTGTTTGTAATAATTTCATCAAAGCTATGAGCCGAATATCCAAAATAATTAAAACTATTTTTATATCCTTTTGCTTCAGCTACACGATTCATACCCATTTGAATCCCTTTTAGCCCAAATTCTTTAGCAAGATAATAATGCGAATGCAGTACTAGAAATTTGTAGTAACTCTTTGGAATAGAAGTAATATACTTTATCATGTCAGAATCAGAGAATCCTGGCTTACGAATATGGAACTGTTGTAAGCCCTGTTCTAACAATGATTTCACCATTCTGATTTCAGAAGGGATATTTTCTGGTGGTGATATGATAAGTAATTTTGAGTTCATGTTACTTGTAGATTTCGCTTCCACTTTTTCTAAACTCTTCAGCTTTATTTTTTAGTTTTAAATCCAATTCTTCTTTAGAAATAATGGGTTCTTTCCCTGCCAACTGACGAAGTTCCTGTGTGGCTTTCATTGAACAGAAATGTTCTCCGCACATAGAGCAATAAGGCGTAGATTTATAACTTTCACCTTTCAGCGTTTCATCATGAAATTCAATTGCTTTTTCAGGGTCTAAAGCTAAATTGAATTGGTCTCTCCAACGGAATTCAAATCTTGCCTTCGACATGGCATTGTCTCTAATTTGTGCACCTGGAAAGCCCTTTGCAAGATCGGCTGCATGTGCTGCCAATTTGTACGTTACAACCCCTTCGCGAACATCTTCTTTATTAGGTAAGCCCAAATGTTCTTTTGGCGTAACATAGCAAAGCATAGCAGTTCCATACCATCCAATTTGTGCAGCTCCAATAGCTGATGTAATGTGGTCATAACCGGGTGCAATATCTGTTACTAGCGGTCCTAAAGTATAAAATGGAGCTTCCAAACAATCTTGTAATTGCTTATCCATATTTTCTTTTATCCTGTTCATCGGAACATGTCCAGGGCCTTCAACAATTACCTGAACGCCTTTGTCTCTTGCTATTTGAGTTAATTCGCCAAGAACCTTCAACTCGGCAAACTGTGCAGAGTCGTTGGCGTCATATATAGAACCAGGACGTAATCCATCTCCTAATGAAATACCAATATCGTATTTTGAAAGGATATCGCATATATCAGAAAAATGAGAATATAAGAAGTTTTCTTTATGATACATAAGCATCCACTTTGCCATGATAGAACCACCACGAGAAACAATTCCTGTCAGTCTTTTTGCCGTCATTGGTACATGATGAAGCAATAAACCGGCATGAATGGTAAAGTAATCGACTCCCTGTTCTGCTTGCTCAATTAGCGTATCTTTATAAATTTCCCAATTTAAATCTTCAACTTTACCATTTATTTTCTCAAGAGTTTGATATAGAGGTACGGTTCCTATTGGCACTGGAGAATTTCTAATTATCCATTCACGAGTTTCATGAATATTTGCTCCTGTTGATAAATCCATAACAGTATCAGAACCCCAACGTATTGCCCAAACAGATTTTTCCACTTCCTCGGCTATACTTGATGTAGTAGGTGAATTTCCAATATTAGCATTTATCTTTACTGAAAAATTACGACCTATAATCATAGGTTCTACTTCAGGGTGATTAATGTTTGCAGGGATAATTGCTCTTCCTTCTGCAATTTCGTTTCGAACAAATTCTGGAGTTACATATGATTTTGGTAATGATGCTCCAAAACTCTCACCTTTGTTATTATTATTTAAATCATTATCTGAAAAGTCGATGTTTTGATTTTCGCGAATAGCCACATATTCCATTTCTTTTGTAATTATGCCCTGTTTAGCATAGTTGTATTGCGACACTACATGACCTGCTTTGGCACGTAAAGGTTGGTTTATATGATTCTTAAAAAGAATCTTATCCAGGCTTTTGTCTTTTAATCGTTTTTTACCATAAATAGAAGTCATTTCAGGTAATTTTTCTACATCACCTCGTTCAAGAATCCATTTTTCTCTAATACGAGGCAATCCTTCTGTAATATCTATTTTGTGATTTGTATCAGTATATGGTCCTGATGTATCGTAAACAATAATATTTGAATTAATGATTTCGTTGCCATCAAAAGCTTTGGTGTCGGAAAGTTCAATTTCGCGCATGGCAACTTTAATATCATGTAGTTTGCCTTTTATATATACTTTCTTCGAGCCAGGAAAAGGTCTTTGAGTGATTATTTTATTTATATCTTCATTCATATCTTAATGATTCTTTTCTTAATTTGTAATATATTAATCTTTATAATTTTGATAGATTAACCACCTTGTGTTGCTTTTATAAATAACACTTTGTCATCTTGGCTTAGTTTCGTTTCATACCATTGTACTTTTGGTATTACAACATCGTTTATTGCAATAGCCACACCTTTGGTGGCATTCAGCATAGAATCAACAAGTTCTTTAAGATTTGTTTTCTCAAGGATCTCTTTTGGGCTACCATTTACTTTTATTTCCATATTTGTAATTTATTAATAATTATCAATTGAAAAAGAAATGGAGAGGTGGTGTGTTTGAGATACGGATTGAATTTCCTGCGTCAGCATTACCTGAATCAGGTTCAAAGGATCTTATCTCAGCCAACTTTAGGCACTCCTATTCGTTATTCAGCAACAAAGATAAACTTTAAATTTAAAGAAATGCTCGCCCCTTTAATTAATGGTAAATTCAACTGGCAAGTACAATTTTTTGATCAAAGCTATTAATCAGACTGATTATTTTTGTAGGTAATTTCACTTATAAAGATAATTACCAAAACATTATTACAACCACTTTGGTAATCCTTCGTTAAGCTAACAAGCCTAAAATTCAATTAGTTGCAAGATGACAAAAAATCATTCTGCTCCTAATATTTGCATTTCACATAAATACTATTTGGATAACTCTCATCTGAAAGATATCAATTAGAAAAGGACTCACAATAAAATTTATTCATGCTATAAGTTAATAATTCAGGTAACCCTATTTATAAAAAAGACGCACTGGTCCTTTGTTCTATAATTCGGTCGTTTTTTTACAGCCTCATCAATCTTTTCGCTTTTGCAATAAAAAAAATGAAAGCCAATTATTTTATAATCTACATATAGTTGAGAAGCTTATCTAAAACAATTCTAAATTTTATTTTGCTATTGTGTAAAGAAATATGAATGGGTACCTTTGTTATTTCAAATAACACCTAAAGGTATTATTAATGAAGCTTAGCAAAACTGCAGAGTATGCCCTTAGAATAATGAACTATATGGCTATTGATGAACAAAAGCTATATACCACAACCGAGTTATTTGAAAATCTAAACATTCCATTCAGATACTTACGAAAATTGATGATTAAGCTTTCTAAAAGTGAGATTTTAACTAGCGTTCAGGGAAAACATGGTGGATATAGAATCGCTAGAAAGTCATTAGAGATTTCTCTTTTGGAAATCATTCATGCGACCGGAGAAGATCCTGTTGGGAATGTCTGTTTTTTTGGTTTTGAGAAATGTGCCTTTGTTGAGAAATGTGCTATACATGAAAAGTGGACTTTAGTTCGTGACAACATCAACCAGGTTTTATCCAAAACTACCCTTGCCGAGATAAAGGGTTCAGAATCTACGAGTTTTATCAAAAATAATATTTCAATACTTACCTAAAAAAAATAATTATGATTGATTCACAAATAGTCCTCAATGGACAAACAATAGCATACTCATGTTATGCAGTTGTTATTATCTTGGTGATAGGATGGTTTGGTTTAAGAATAACCAAGCCAGGGAAAAGCAGCAAAATAAGCCATTCGCTTTTCTACACATTTGTTGGTTTTCTGATGGTATTAGGGGTTTCTCTGCACATCATTACCTACAACACAATTCCATGGGCATCAATGGATATAAACAGGGCCAATATAAAACCAGATAAGGTTTTTAATATTACGGTCGAAAATCATCAATTCAATTTACCGTCTGACAAGTTGGTTATTAATGTTGGTGAAAAAGCTCTATTCGATGTAACTTCAAAAGACCTAACTTATGGTTTTGGTGTTTTCCGAAGTGACAATTCGATGATTTTTCAGATGCAAGTTGTTCCGGGTCATCGGAACGATATTCTTTGGCAGTTTAATCATCCCGGTGTTTATACTATAAGATCTACAGAGTATTCAGGTCCAAAGGGGGCTCAGATGATCTTACAAGATGTAATCGAAGTTAAATCACTTTAACCAAAACAATAATCAAATTTAAAAAATCAATAATATGAGCTTTAAAGATACATTTATGAATGGGGAGCAAGGACTTTTCAAAGCATCTGGTTTAACTCCCATGCAGAAATTAGTTCTCAGGTTTGTTGTGGTCGGACTTCTTTATTACGGTTTTGCAGTGATTGAAGGAATGATCATGAGGATTTATCAAATTGAACCAATCAATGCTATTCCCGATTTTCAATATTTCGCTATTCTAACAGCACACCCTTTGGTGGGTATATTTGGGTCAACTTATTCACTTGTTTTTGGCGCATTTTTATTTCTGGTGCCATTCCTGATGAAGAAACCTCTATGGAGTTATAAATTAGGTAATTGGACATTTCTTTTAATTACGGCAGGAACAGCAATTTTCTGGTTTGCCGGATTCATAACCCATTACGCACCTTTATACACTTTATATTGGCCTTTACCTGTTGATTTTACTCAGTTTAATCCTATTGGCGGCAGCTTCTTTATTTTGGGAATCGCAATGGTCATGCTAGGAACAGTATTTTTTGTAATTAATATTTTTAAAACAATAAGTTACACACCTGAGGGTTTCGAAAAACAGCCTTCAGCTGCAATATTAGCCGATGCAATTGGATTTAGCGGGTTAAGGAATTTATTCCTCAAAAAAAATAAGCAGAAAGAGCATTTGGTATCACTTCCTGTAGCGGCAATTGCGAGAGGTACAGTAGATACAGCCTTAAATTCCGGAGTCATTTTATTCACCGGAGTACTCATTCTGGTTTATATGGTCGGTCATTTAATGGGATTTGATTTAAAAGAAACTGCAATAGATGCGCTACTGTACAAAAATTGGTTTTGGTGGGGTCTTGACCTGATTGCTGACGGATTGGTCTTGATCTTTGTGGCCGGCACCTGGTATTTACTTGCAATGCTCATTACAGGTAAAAAACTTTTTATGCAGAACATAGCCAGAGCTGCCCTGTTGGTTGAGCTTATAGTTTCCTGGACTGTGTGGTCACACCACTTATTGTCTGATCAATCACAACCGTCTTTTCTAAAAATTGCTTCAGGTGAACTTGTAACTGCATTTGAATTAATAACACAAGGCTTGGCATTTTACATTACACTAGCAACATTGTGGAGTGCACGCCCTCTTAAAATGACAAACGAACTGAAGTTTTTATTGGGCGGATTGCTCGGTTTTGCCCTCGCGGTTCCAGCAGGTATCATGCAGGCTGATATAGGACTGAACAGAATCTTACACAACACTCAATGGATTGTTGGACCTCATGTGCATGTTGCTATCCTGGTTGGATTAACAATGACATTGTACTCAGCTGTTTATATACTCTTCCCAATTGTGACTAATGGTGCAAAATTATATAGCCAGAAACTTGCAAATTTCCACTTCTGGGCGCACCTTATAGGTGGTATTGGCATGGGTGCTTTTATGGGCATGGCAGGTCTAAATGGTATGTTAAGGAGAACAATTTATTTGAATGGAGAGTTTAACTTATATATGATTCTGGCAGGCATATGCGGAGGATTGTTGCTGTTGGCATTTTTAGCCTTCTTCTACAATATTGTGATGAGTATTGGCTTAAAAGGGGTTATTGGAATATTTACTCCATCAAAATTAGATGTGAAGAATTTATTACCTAATGAAGAGTGAATGAAAGACAACTAACACTAAAGACCCGGCTTTGAACTTTCATCGTTGATTCTTATAAAGGAGATAGGATTATTTTATAAAGGATGAAAATATAATTTCATGTTATAGAATTGCTAATCTGCATACTGATTAGTTACAAACTTTGTACATTTAATAAGAATTTTCACGATTTGGCAGCTAACTACCACGCAATCTGTCATTACTCATACAATTTACCGTTGGCAGCTAAAAAAAACCAACTGCACAAAAGCAAAGAGTGTTATCTCACACATTGCTTTCTTCCCTGACTTTGAATGATAGTGAGTACTATAGTCTGTTGTATAAATTGAGAGCTAAATTTAGCCTAAATGCACAACAGCTTAATTAAGTTTTAAAATCTCCACTATTAGAAAATGTATTTTTGTGAGTATATATACACAATACAAGTTTGAATAGCCAATAGTTATAGGCTATATTTACGCAACATTAAATAGAAATAAATAATGAGAATATTTCAAATAACAGGTTTACTATTAATTATAGTAGTAATTTCATCTTGTGCGATACCAAATTATCAGCATATATTTGAATCTTCAAAAGTATTGGATTTCAGAAGTGGAAAATGGTTAGTAAATAATATTGAAGCAGATCTTCCGTGGAAATCAAAAAAAGCTCTTACTGACAATTTATTAAAGGAATTAAATGATTTCAGAGGAGATTCGGTTTATTTCATTGATAATATACTATTCAAATATATTGTTCCAAGTCGTTTTCAATTTGACATGTCATTAGAAGTTTTAGAGTTACTTAATAGTACAACAGATTTTGATTACCTAATAAGCATTAAAGCCATTAAAAATAGAAATGAATTAAGTGATATTATGCTTTCATCTCCAATGACATATAGTAAAAGTGAATCTGAAGTATGGATTGTTGTTTATGAAATAAAATCTGGATTTAAAATTTATTCTCATAGAATTATTGCATCAGTAGCATTGGGTGGAAATGATGATGATATTATATTTGCTAAATCAGCACATTCGTTAGTATTTGATGCATTAAGAAAAGGATTAAAAAAAATAAAAAAGAATTCGATTAGAAATTAATAAAATACAGCCTGTAACCTCGGACAAAAACGACAGAAGAAAGAGTAACTTTGAAAATTGAATAAAGGAATTTAAAATATATGGCAAAAAAGAATAATAACGCAACGGACGAACCATTGGAAAAACAACTCTGGAAATCGGCTGACAAACTGAGAAAAAACATAGATGCAGCGGAATACAAACACGTTGTACTTGGGCTGATTTTTTTAAAATATATCTCTGATGCTTTTGAAGAATTATACGATAAACTGAATTCAAAGGAAGGTGCATATGAATTTGCCGACCCTGAAGATAAAGAAGAATATAAAGCAGAAAATGTATTTTTTGTTCCAAGTGATGCACGGTGGAATTTTCTCTTATCTAAAGCGAAACAACCGACTATTGGAAAAACAGTTGATGAAGCAATGGACGCCATAGAAAAGGAAAATCCACCATTGAAAGGTGTTTTACCAAAAGTTTATGCAAGGCAAAATCTTGACCCAACAAGTTTAGGGGGAACTCATAGATATGATTGGAAATATCGCCTTGGGTGATGCCAAGTCAAGAAGTGCCGATATTCTCGGACACGTTTTTGAATATTTCTTAGGTGAATTTGCACTTGCCGAAGGCAAAAAGGGCGGACAGTTCTACACGCCAAGGAGTGTAGTTGAATTATTGGTTGAAATGTTAGAGCCCTACAAAGGACGAGTATTTGACCCTTGTTGTGGTTCTGGTGGAATGTTTGTGCAATCTGAAAAATTTGGGAAGAACACAAAGGAAAGATAAATGACATCTCCATTTATGGACAGGAAAGCAATCAAACAACCTGGCGACTGGCAAAAATGAATCTTGCCATTCGTGGTATTGACAGCTCACAAGTAAAATGGAATAACGAAGGCTCATTTTTAAACAATGCTCATAAAGACCTGAAAACAGATTACATCATTGCTAATCCACCGTTTAATGTAAGTGACTGGAGCGGAGA
>PIVJ01000188.1 GCA_003353955.1 Bacteroidota bacterium
CCCTCCAGGTAAGAGCCTATTCCTTCCTCCAATTCCTGCGGCATCTACATAACTAAGATTGGTTATCCTTTGGGCGTTGTAAAGATGTGCTTACTTACCCTCTTAATTATGCCTCATATACCGCCCCTTTTTACCTCACGGTAAACCACCTTGCGACTTGCTAATACTTCAGGAAGTCACTCCTGCGTATAATGGTCTTACACCATCTGGAATATTATGAACAAACCAAAAATACGTCTGAAAAAATTCGAAAATTATTTGTATTTTCGGCTTTTAATCAAAGCCTTGAAGTGGGTGTGATTCAGCTCATGCTGGGCACACACAATGTATAAATTTAATTTCCTGGGGGCTTGCACCTTAGATACTTGAAGGAATTTTTATACATTTGTAAATATGAACAAAGACAGAAATATGCAACGGCAACTAAACTTATACGAGTACCGTTAGCAACCATACTAAAAAGGATTAGTAGCGAAATAAAAACATATGATTAACAATAAAAAAATTATTGTAGTGATGCCTGCATATAATGCAGAAAGAACGTTAGAAAAAACTTATTCTGAAATACCATTCGACATTGTGGATGATGTTATTTTAACAGATGATTTTAGCGATGATAATACTGTCGAATTAGCCAAAAAAATTGGTATAGAGAACGTTTTAAAACATAAAAAAAATAAAGGATATGGTGGAAACCAGAAAACGTGCTACAATAAGGCGTTAGAATTAGGAGCTGATATTGTAATTATGTTACATCCTGATTATCAATACACCCCAAAGCTTATTCAATCAATAAGTTATATTATTGCCAACGATTTGTACCCCGTGGTTCTCGCGTCACGGATCTTGGGGAATGGGGCATTAAAGGGAGGGATGCCGATAATTAAATATATTGCAAATAGATTATTAACATTTATTCAAAATCTTCTACTTAATCAGAAATTATCTGAATATCATACGGGTTATAGGGCTTTTTCGTCAGTAGTACTTAAATCAATTTCATATGAAAACAATTCTGATGATTTTGTATTTGATAATCAAATGCTGGCTCAAATATTTTACAAAGGTTATGAAATTGGAGAGTTGACATGTCCTACCAAGTACTTTGAACAAGCTTCCTCAATAAATCTCTGGCGTAGTTCGATTTATGGTTTAGGTGTATTGAAAGTTTCTGTCATGTATAGATTAGCAAAGTTAGGGCTTTTAAAAAACAATATATTTGATTAATCATGAAAAAAACATCAAGGAACAATAGGGGTAAAGTTATCACAAACAATAAGAATATTTGGATAATTATATTTATTCTTATGGTGATTTTCGGATTAATTTACAGCCAAATTTATGATCAAAAACTGGACATGAATGGTGATAATTTCAATTATTTATTATTATCTAAAAATATTCTAGGTGGACATGGCTACAGTACCTTTTCGGTGGATGGAACATACAAACCTGCTGGATGGTTTCCTCCAGGTTATCCTTATATTTTGGCTACTACGCAATTTTTTCTAGGTGATAGTGTTAATGGGTTAAAAAAACTAAATGGATTGTTCTTTTTATTATCCATAATATTATTCTTTTTTATAACGAAGAAGTTTTCTAAAAATCATTTATTTGCCTTTTCTATTTCCGTACTTCTAGCCTTAAATAGTGGTCTGCTAAGGTTTTCTACTATTGTAATGTCAGAGATCCCATATCTTTTCTTTGTTCTATTAACTATTTATTCATTATTAAAAGTAGACGAACAAAGTGAAGAAACTCCATTTTGGAAATCAAGATGGTTCTATTTGACAGCTATATCCTCAATAATATCTTTTTACATACGAGGTTTTGGTATTACATTAATTTTGGCCTTAACGTTGCATTGGTTAATAAGCAAAAAGTGGAAATTATCCATTGCCTATCTT
The DNA here is from genome assembly GCA_003353955.1 of Bacteroidota bacterium. Classification (GTDB taxonomy): domain Bacteria; phylum Bacteroidota; class Bacteroidia; order Bacteroidales. The sequence continues at coordinate 1,908 of PIVJ01000188.1, forward strand.
TTGACTAATTTCCTCCTTTATCTCCCCTACTTTATTAGAAACAAAGTCTATGGTATTAAAGGTAGATATGCTAAAATGATTTTTGTTGATAATCCTTGGAGACCGGAATCTGGAGGAATAAATACTGTTTCTGAATTTTGGGATAAAATAATTACTAATACTAATGATATAATAGTATATGGTTTTCCCAAAGTAATATTCCCTTCTATTGATGTTTCAGAACCAACATTTATATTAACGTTATTTGGCATAGCAATAATTTGCTTAACGTTAGTAGGAATATGGTCTGTTAAAAAGTATAGATATTTTTTAGGTAGTTTTCTCATTTTCAATGTTGGAATTTTATTGTTATGGCATACTGGCAATGGAGTGAGATATGTTTGGCCATTAGTTGGTTTTATAATATTCGCCTCATTTTATGGACTGTATATCATCATTTCGAAATTGTTAAACCAAAAAAATCAACAGCTAACAATTAAGTATTTTGCTTTAGGATTCTTGTTGCTTGGTTTCTTTCATATCCCAAGCATTAAAAAAATAAAATCTCAAGCTCAGATGGAATTGCATCCAGCCTATGAAAATTATTTTAAAATTGCGAAGACATTAAAGAAGGAAGGTAAGGATTATCTTGTGGTTTGTCGCAAACCAGCACTTTTCTCATATTATTCTCATTCTCGTACCTCCGGTTACAGGTATACTCTAGATGACAAAGAACTTATTCAGCAATTAATTGATATTAATGCAGATTATGTAGTTTTAGAGCGGTTGGGATATAGTTCTACACCTAGGTATCTCATACCGGCTATTCAAAGAAATCACAATCTATTTAAAAGTGTAATACACCTAAAAGAGCCTGATACATATTTATTATGGTTCGATAAAGAAAAAGCAAAAAATCAATAACTGATACGATTGCTAACATTGGTAGCCGTTGCACAACCCTATAAAGTCAAGATTTAGTAGTTTTCAAAGCATCTTTGAGTTCGATTAAGCTCTTTTGAGGGCTTTTTCTTTTTGTGTCAAATTTGCAATTGATAATAT
>PIVJ01000066.1 GCA_003353955.1 Bacteroidota bacterium
TTTTAGACACCTTTTTTAAATAAATTCTCTACCTATCTTGAGAATCATTATAGCTATTTTAAAAAAAATCAAACACTAGATTCTGAACATTAAAGTATTTATATAATCAATATAGTGCCACTAAGGACTTATTTCTGGCCTCTTTAGGTTGTCCTCAAACACTCATATTTCCCGCCCCTTGGAGCGAAATAAAATAGGATCCATCATGATACCCCATCCGCTTGCGGCGGGGAGTTTCATTTATTCCTTTTTAATGGAGGACATATAATCAATCCTGAAGCATTAATAAAAGCACTTGGATGGGTATTAATTAATTTTTCCAATCCTAATCATTCATATCTTAAATTCTCGATTGGATTTTTTCGAATGGTGCTATACACGAGTATGCTAATCGTTAATAACACAATTATCGAGCAAAATAATAATGGAATCAGAAATAACCAAAGATGAAGCTCCATTCGGTATGCAAATGAGTCTAGCCAATTGTTTAATAACAGATAACTAATTGGAATTGCAATAATGAATGAAACGAGTATCAGAATTGCGAAGTTCTTTACAAACATCTGCAGGACTTGTACCATGTTCGATCCCAATACACTTCTTATACTTATTTCGCGGGTACGCTGTTCAATGATGAATGAAGTAAGGCCAAGAATTCCCATGGCAGTTAAAAATATTGCCAATATTGAAAAGATACTGAAAACGGTTCCAAACATTATTTCACTTTTATATTGCCTGTTAAAATACTCATCAATAAAGAAATATTCAAAAGGATTACCCGGAAAAAAATCATCATATTTTTGTTGAATAAACGCAATGGTTTGTGAAGTGTTTTGAGAACTAAGTTTAATAACAAAATGCCCCCTAACATCTCTTCCGGTTGGCATAAATCGATAGAGGTGAGGTTCAAATTCGTTCTTAAGTGATTGCTGGTGATAGTCTTCTATCACTCCGATTATGGTATAAATTTCACCCCAGTAATCTACTTTTTCAGCTATGGCTGATTCGGGATTTTCAAAACTCATCCATCGAACAGCAGTTTCATTTAAAATCAGACCCATATTATCGGTCTTGAATTCCCGGGAGAAATTCCGTCCGGCAATAAAATGGACTTCAAATAGATCTGCAAAATCATAATCAACGCCAACAATTTGGTAATTCTTCGACTCATCAGTTCCAACCCGATGAATTCCACCTGCATCCCAATAAATTTGTTTGCCCGGAACTTCAGTAACAAAACAGATTTTGTTGATGTGAGCATTCGATAAAAATGCTTCTCCTATCGTTTTTACCTTCGAATCAAAAGTATTGTCTCTAACCCTCGGAGCTTTGATGGCAACCAGATTTTCTAAAGACACACCTAAGTCTTGATTTTTCATGTAGCTGACTTGCTTAAAAATAGTTAGTGTTGCTGTAATCAAAACCAGCGAAATTAATAACTGGAAAACCACTAATACCTCTCGGAGGCTTATTCCACGCGTTGAAGTGCCTAACCTACCTTTCAATACGTGAGTTGGTTTAAAGGACGACATCACGATAACGGGATAAAAGCCAGATAAAAATACGCCTGAAAAGAGTAAAATGATTAAGGCAATCCAGAACCAACTTAATTTCCAAATACTGTACTCAAGTGATGTACCGGTAATTTCGCTAAATAGGGGTTGAAGAAATTCCATAAACATCAAGGATAATGAAATTGCCACCAGGTTTATTATAGTAGTTTCGATAAAAAACTGCCATGCTAGATCTTTCTTTGTAGCACCCACAACTTTACGTAAACCAACTTCTTTAGCCCTTGTTAATGAACGAGCAGTTGATAAGTTAATATAATTTACCCATGCAATAATCATGATAAAAATAGCGATGATGGTTAAAAAATTAACCGTCTCATTATTCCCACTCACTTCATATTCCTGCATGTAATTCGATGTTAGATGTATGTCGGCAAGAGGTTGAAGCGGAAGCTCCATTGTAAGCTTATAATATGCTAAAGCTTCACCAAATTCATTTTCCACCAACTCAGCCAGCTTTTCTTTAAAAGCATTTAGATCGGTATTTTCTTTAAATCTTAAATAAGTATATACTCCTGTATCACCCCATGAATTTTTCATACGGTCACCATAAATGTCATATAAATTAGGGAATGATAAAATGATGTCGAATTTGAGATGAGAGTTTTCAGGAATATCTTCAAATAAACCTGTTATTTTAAAATCAAGCTTTTTATCCACACTGATGATTTTGCCAATCGGATTTTCATCCCCAAAGTATTTTTTTGCAGTAGTTGCTGAGATAAATGCCGTGTTTGATTCTCGAATGCCTTTTATGGGATCGCCAACGATAAACTTAAATTTGAATATTTCAAAGAACTCAGACTCGGCAAAAAACATTCGTTCTTCAATGAACTTATTTTCTTGAACAAAATCTCCATCTTGTGAAACAGAAGCAATGTACCGAAAAATTCTAGCCACTGTCTCCACCTCTGGATACATAGTTCTTATTCGTAGCCCGGCCGGAGGGCAGCAGGATGCAAATCGTGCGGACTCATCAGTAAGGCTGGTTCGTTCATAACGTAATCGATATATTTGCTCATGATCGTCATGGAATTTATCATAACTATGCTCAAAGCTTACATACGATAAAATCAGTAAACAGGCAGTTATGCCGATAGTCAGACCCAGTATGTTGATAAAGGAATATAAACGTGTTTTAAAAAGGTTACGAATGGCAACTTTAAAATAATTAGAAATCATAAAATCATGATTTTATGTAAATTATTCGGGGATCTCAAACCATCATGAATTATAAACTCAAATGTAGTGAAATTATTGAACTAACAATTTTATGCGCCTAATACATTCCTGACAGCACAGATTGAATAAGAATTGTATTATATATTTTCTCGGTCATTCCTAAAATTATTGTAATTTTCAAGAAAAATTATCCTTATGAAATTGCCACGAACAAAAAAATTACTATTAATGAAATGATTATTTTATGGCATATTTCATGTGACTGCGTTAAAAAATAAATAGATGAAAAAATGCATTAAGTTATTTACAATCATTCTCTTGTTTGCCTCGGTCTCAAGTTGTAATTCACAAACCTCCAATATTCAGGAAGCTGAGAATGTAATTAATGATAAAAATCTTGAAAAACACATTGTCGCCTTGTCTTCTGATGAATTTTTAGGAAGGCAACCATTTACTGAGGGTGAAGTTAAAACCACAGAATACCTGAAATCTGAATTCGAAAAAATGGGATTAAAGGGAGCCAATAACGGAAGTTTCTTTCAGGAAGTCCCAATGGTTGAGATCACTTTTAATCCCACTAAAAAACTTAAACTTAATGCACCACTTGGTGTTGTGGAATTCAACTTAATTGAAGATTTCATACTGTCAACCAGTCATGTGAAAGAAGAAATAGTTATAGAAAACTCAGAAATGGTTTTTGCCGGTTACGGAATCGTTGCCCCTGAATTTAATTGGAATGATTATGCAGGACTTGATGTAAAGGGAAAAACTGTGCTTGTGTTGGTTAATGATCCGGGATTTGAAACACAGGATGCTGAATTATTCAACGGCAACGCCATGACGTACTACGGACGATGGACCTATAAATTTGAGGAAGCAGCCCGTCAGGGAGCTGCGGGAGTTTTGGTAATTCATAATACAGCTGGTGCAGGCTACCCTTGGGAAGTATTGACCAATACGGCTGACAACAAACTCTTTATTCAATCGGAAGACGGGAATGCATCCAATTGTGAAATCAATGGCTGGGTAACGGATAAAGCTGCCAAGCGCCTTTTTAAGAAATGCGGGCTTGATTTTAAACAGATGAAGGAGGAAGCGTTGAGTGGAGAATTTAAGGCAATTCCGCTAAAAACAGATTTAAACTTAAGAATCGATAATCAATTGCGATTTGCCAGTTCTAAAAATGTAATGGCAATAATTGAAGGTACCGATTTGGAAGATGAGTGTATCATTTATTCGGCTCATTGGGATCATTTTGGGATTGGGCCTGTTATCAATGGAGATTCAATTTATAATGGTGCGGCTGATAATGGAATTCCAATCGCCTGCATGCTTGAAACAGCCAACGCTTTTGCGGCATTAAAAGAAGCACCAAGAAGATCGGTAATTTTTCTGGCAGTAACTGCTGAAGAAACCGGGCTACTCGGTTCTCAATATTATGCTGAAAATCCAATATTCCCAATTCAAAAAACGATTGCCAATTTGAATTTTGAATTATTCCTTCCCATTGGAAGAATGAAAGATGTTACCATTACCGGTTACGGACAATCTGACTTAGATAAATATGTTGCTGAAGCAGCTGCGGAGCAGGATCGATATACGATGCCAGAGCCTTTCCCTGAAAATGGAATGTATTATCGTTCGGATCATTTTAGCTTCGCACGGAAAGGTGTTCCTTCTTTATTTGTAAAAGGATGGTCAGATCATCGCGAAAAAGGAAAAGATTTTGCAGCACAAAAAATTAACGAGTATTGGAAAACCACCTATCATAAACCTTCTGATGAATTTGATCCGCAAACTGCTGATCTTTCAGGGAATATTGAAGATGCTAAATTATTCTTTAAAATAGGAATTAAATTAGCAATGGTAAATAGTTTTCCGCAATGGGCCAAAACCTCAGAATTCAGAGCCATACGTGAAAAATCATTTCGATGATTGATCCTTCGAAACATAAACTGAGAGAGGTAATCGTTAAAAACAGGCAAGAGATTGCAGCCGGTGTTTTTGTGTTTTCTTATGAGCGGGTTTATTCATTCACTTCCGGCCAGGTAGTTGCAATCACCGTTGACTTAACTGATGAACCACGATTGTATAGTATTGCGAGTGGAGAAAATGAATCAGAAATCAGCATCTTATTTAATGTGCTTCCTGAGGGCAAGTTAACCACCCAATTGGCAAACTTATCGAATGGAGATAAAGTATTTGTTTCGCGACCCTTTGGTGAATTTAAGGGTGATGAAGAATCTGCTTACTGGATCGCTACAGGAACCGGAATCGCTCCTTTTGTTTCTATGTATTATTCAGGATTAGGAAAGGATAAGATTATTATACATGGTGGGCGCACCCTCCGGTCTTTTTATAATCAGGAGGTGTTTCAGAAGGCATATGGAGAAAGATACCACAGATGTTGCTCGGGCGAAAAAGGAGAGCATGTTTTTAATGGACGTCTAACGGATTTCTTAAAAACACAAAACAATTTGCCAATAGATTTCAAGTATTATCTTTGTGGAAGTTCTGAAATGGTTGTTGAAACCAGAGATATACTAATTGCAAAAGGAATTCCATTCAACCAGATTATTGCTGAAATTTATTTTTAAGATGAAGGATAACCTATTTGGAAAGACATTGCAAGAGTTAGAGGAGGTCGTTACCGGAGAAGATATGCCATCGTTTGTTGCCAAACAATTGACCGATTGGTTGTATAAAAAACACATTCAACAGATTGATGATATGCGCAATTTGTCAAAAAAGAATATTTCTCTTCTCAAGAAAAAATATCAAGTTGGACTTATCAAACATACCTCGGTTCAAGTTTCGGTTGATGGAACCAAGAAATATTTATTCCCCACAGCGAATGAGAAATTTATTGAGTCAGCTTTCATCCCCGATAAAAACAGAGCAACCTTATGTGTTTCTTCACAGATCGGTTGTAAAATGGGCTGTTTATTTTGCATGACCGGAAAGCAAGGATTTCAGGGTCATCTTTCGGCTGGTGAAATTATCAACCAGATTCATAGTTTGCCTGAATTTGACGAGCTCACAAGTGTTGTTTATATGGGGATGGGGGAGCCTTTCGATAATCTGGAGAATGTATTAAAATCTGTAGAAATATTAACAGCAGATTGGGGATATGCGTGGTCACCTAAAAGGATAACGGTTTCAACAATTGGAATTGTTCCTGCTATGATGAGATTTATAGAAGTTTCAAAGGCTCATCTGGCCATTAGTTTGCATTCACCTTTTGAAGAGGATCGGAAGAAAATAATGCCGGTCGAAAATGTTTATCCCATACCAAAATTGCTTGATTCAATAAAAAGTTTTGATTGGAACAGCCAGCGGCGAATTTCGTTTGAGTATATCATGTTCAAAGATTTTAATGATACTCAAAAGCACATCAATGAATTAGCCCGAATATTAAACGGTATAAAATGCAGAATAAATCTACTTCGTTTTCATCCAATTCCTGATTCTCCGTTGGCCAGTCCTGATGAAAAAGAGATTGTTGAATTTAGAGATAGGTTAAATGCAAAGGGTATAGTTACCACCATTCGTACTTCTCGTGGGGAAGATATTTTCGCCGCTTGTGGTTTGCTATCAACTAAGAAATTATTAAAAGAATTAGATTCAGAAAAGGATTTCTAATTTATTAATGTTTATCAACAGTTACATTTACCATCTTTTTGAATTGGCGGACAAGGTACATCTCCATAAGAACAATATACGCAGCAATCACCATTGAGGGGTTTAAATACCTTTGAACAATTATTGCATTCGTAGAAGAATGTACATGAATCAAGCGGCATTATTTCTTTTTTGCTATGTCCACAATCAGGGCAAGTTATGGTCGACTCTAATAATACTTTTGACATAGATTATGATTTCTGAGACTAAGATTTCCCTGCTATTGGAAAATATTTCTTTTGAAAATATAAAGCTACTTTGACCAATAAGATCAAAACCGGAACTTCAACCAATGGTCCGATAACAGCAGCAAATGCTTCACCTGAATTTATCCCGAATACGGCAATGGCCACAGCAATTGCCAGTTCAAAATTATTACTGGATGCAGTAAATGCAATGGTAGTAGTTTTTGAATAATCTGCACCTATTTTTTTCCCCATAAAAAAAGAGACTAAGAACATCACCACAAAATAAATGACGAGTGGGATAGCAATTCGTACAACGTCCAACGGAATTTTTATAATATATTCACCTTTTAACGAGAACATTACAACGATGGTAAAAAGTAAAGCAATTAGTGTTAACGGGCTTATTTTCGGTATAAACTTCGTATGATACCATTCTTTACTCTTCAATCTGATGAGAATGAACCGGGTTAAGAATCCGGCGATAAAAGGTATGCCTAAGTATATAATGACACTTTTGGCAATTTGACCAATCGTAATATCAACCTTGAAAGATTGCAATCCAAGCCAATCGGGTAATACAGTAAGAAAAATATATGCATAAAAAGAGAAAAACAATACTTGAAAAATAGAATTAAAAGCCACTAATCCTGCTGCATATTCTGTATCGCCTTTTGCTAATTCATTCCATACAATAACCATGGCAATACATCTGGCCAATCCAATTAAAATTAATCCGGCCATATAATGAGGATAGTCCTGAAGAAAAAGGATGGCTAAAAAAAACATAAGTACAGGGCCGATTAACCAATTCTGTACAAGCGATAAGCCTAAAATCTTGAAGTTTTTAAATACATCATATAATTCTTCGTATCTAACCTTTGCTAACGGTGGATACATCATGATGATTAATCCTATGGCGATCGGGATATTCGTTGTGCCAGAACTCATCGAATCCCAAAAAGAGGCGACATCAGGGAAATAATATCCTGAAAAAACACCGATAAACATTGCAAGAAATATCCATAATGTCAAGTAACGATCTAAAAAAGAAAGTTTCTTAGTTACTGAATTCATATGAGTTATTTTTTTATCAAAGATAATTAATTGTTTCAATTTTTAATCAGTGAGGCTTTGATTTTGTGAAACAAAATTGATTAGGCGAAGTGATATTCCCCGCCCCTTGGGGCGAAATAAAACAGCATCCATTATGATACTCCATCCGCTTGCGGCGGGGAGTTTCATCCCGCTTTGAAACAAATAAAATCCGTTGGAAAGTCTTGAATATAATAGTTTCTTGTGTCATTTTATTAGGTTAATCTTAAACAACTTCGATGTATAAATAGTGCTGTGAGTAACATTATTTTAGTTATTTAAAATAATTCTAAATAATAAAAATAGTTCAAAGTTTGTCACATATCATTAATTTTAACAATTATTAATAGAACAATTTATTATAGATCTTGAATATTATGATGGAAGGAATTAATGAAACAGTAAACTTTTTACAATCAAGAGGAATTTTTAAACCAACAATAGGAATTGTTTTAGGCACCGGTTTGGGGAATTTAATTAAAGAAATTGAAATAATCAAGGAGTTTGATTATGAGGAGATTCCAAACTTCCCACTATCAACCGTCGAATTTCATAAAGGAAAGTTGATTTATGCTCGATTAGGAGCGAAAGAGATCATAGTAATGCAAGGCCGTTTTCATTATTATGAGGGATATTCATTTCAACAATTGACGTTTCCGATAAGGGTTATGAAACTATTAGGTGTAAAAAGTCTGCTGCTTTCAAATGCGTGCGGATCAATGAACCCTGATTTTAAAAAAGGTTCGTTAATGGTGATTGACGATCATATTAATTTACTCCCTGGGAATCCTTTAATTGGTAAGAATTATGATGAAATGGGCCCTCGATTTCCTGATATGAGTATGCCATATTCTACTGAAATTAATCAGCTTCTTTTTAAGATTGCAGGTGAAAATGATATTGAATTACATAAAGGTGTTTATGTTGCCGTTTCAGGGCCAAATTTAGAAACGAGGGCTGAATATAGATTTTTAAGAATGATTGGTGCGGATGTAGTGGGTATGTCCACAATTCCGGAGGTAATTGTTGCCAATCAAATTGGGTTACGATGTTCTGCAGTTTCAGTAATAACTGATGAATGTGATCCTGATAATCTGGATGTTGCCGACATCAATAGTATTCTTTCTGTCGCTGCAAAAGCAGAAATAAAACTGATCAAATTAATGAAACTGATAATTGATCAACTGTAGGAATAAGAAAGTAAATAGTTTAAAATGATAAGAGTTTTAACGGGGCAGATTCGGAGAGATTTGGCCGAATCAAATCAAGTAGTGAGTTGCCCCATTAAAATAGGATAAATTAGTTTTTTTATCGCATTATCTCCTTATTCAGTTTTTTGAGGATGTGATTTCCCCTTGACTTAAATGCAGCGGTGCCCTCCTCAAAATTGAGCTCAATAATTGATTTTAATTCTCCTTTGAAATCTGGAATTTGGTTGGAAATATTATATAATACTTGCATGGCTAAAACACGGTGAGCGATTTCTGCATTGGGTGATTCCAGTAAATTGAAACAAAATTGAATCAATTTTCCGAAACGTTTTTCATCCAAAAGTTGAGCTTCATCCTGAAATAACTGAATCATATTTCTGATTGTAGAAGAATTATCTGTTATATAGAGTCTGTCAAAAATATCAGAAAGATGAGGTTTGACTAAGTCTGGAATTTGTAAATAGCACAATAGTACAACTCTTGAAGCTCTCATGCCCATGGATCTGTCATTTGAAAAAGCAAGATCTAACATTTCTTCAAAGAATGTTGGATTATCAATAATAAATCTGGCGGCTGAATCAGCGGTAGCTCTTAGCGTATCCGGAAGTAAATCCTCAAGTTTCATAAATCAAATTTAGCATTAAATCCCAATGGACTATCAAGAATTGGTGTTACATCATCAGCAGGAACAATCCCTCCTGCCATACCACCATCAAAAGGCGTATAATAATGTTGTAAGAATGAATATCCAATATCTACAAATAATAGAGTTATCAATAATAAAACAAATATTCTTTTAATCATTTGTTATTCATGTGAATCAAGGGTTGAAAATGGTACTTGATTTTCAGCAACTTATAAAGTTAGTTTTCACATTACTTAAAACTAAAAGAACTAACTTATTGATTATCAGAATTAATAAAAATTCAACCCTTGATTGGCATTATTCAGTTGTAAAATGTTTCTATCGAAAGTTCAATTAGTAAGTGCAACGATTTAACATCAAAGATACAGGGCTAGCCCTGCATCTTTGATGTTATAGAATTTAAATTAGTTGCAAGATGGCAAAAAAAACATTGACCCTGTAGTTTTCTTTAAGCTATGCCTGGTTGGATATTTAGAGAATCTGATCAGTGATCGTAAATTGATTGAACATTGCAGTATGCGATTGGATATCCTTTTTTTAGGATATGATATCTATGAAGAGCTACCATGGCATAGTACCTTAAGCCGTACCCGTCAGTTACTGCTTGATATTATTTTTGAACCAGTGTTTATACAAGTAGTAGGCATGTGTGTAGAAAAAGGGATGGTTAGTGGTCATACCCAATGCATTGATTCAGCCCCCCTGTAAAGGCAAATGCCAGCATGGACTCCCTGGAGTTAAAAGTCCCTGCCGATGAATTGGATGAGCATCTTCTAAAGGTACGTATTAATGGTAAATAATGCTTTATTTTAACTTAAGTTGTTGTCCGCTATTTAGATTATCCCCAGCACTCATTTTGTTTTTTTTACAAAGCACTTTCAATTGTATACCATATAATTGAGAGATGGAATAAAGCGTTTCATTCGGTTTGACCATGTGAGATTTTTGGGTATTTCTTCTTTTCTTCTTCTCTACATAAAGTACTTGTCCTGCTTTTAAGATATCATCTTTCTTCAATTCATTGTATTTATATACTTGCCAGGAATAAATATTTAAATCTCGTGCTATGCTTGTGAAGGTGTCGCCAGTATTTGCAAAGATAAATTTAACGCCATTATTGGTATATAATTTTCGATTACTGTTACCAATATCGATAGGCTCAAAACCCGACTCATCCGGCATCCTAATATTGGGATCGATTTCGTGTGAATCACTTTCGGGAGGTATGGTGTTTACTAATAGTTTCTTGTCATCATATTTCTGCAAATTATTCTCTTCAATGATTCGAATTAATAATGTAGCGTATTTTTTATTTGTCGCATAACCTGCTTTTTGTAAGCCGCGAGCCCAGGCTTTATAGTCGGTCATCTTTAAGTTAAATAAAGATGAGTAATGACCGCGAGTTTTAAGAAACTCAGAGTGATCACGATAAGAGTCTGCAACTGAATTATATTTTCTAAAGCACTCTCTCTTTGCATCATCATCCCAGCGAATGGTTCTCCCATCCCATGTATTATGGCATTTAATTCCAAAATGATTTTTTCCTCGTTTTGCCAATTGACTGTTGCCGTTTCCGGATTCCAGAATTCCCTGAGCTAAAATAATACTTGCAGGAATGTCATTTGTTTTCATCTCATTTATGGCAAGATTTTTATATTTCTTAATATAGGCAGCAGTATTTAATTTCTGAGAATTCGCGGGGAGGATAATCAGCGTAAAAATGGAAAGAAGGAATACGTATTTAGAGAATTTAATCATACAAAGTCTAACGACTAAATTTAATAACAAATATATAATTTTCAATAGACGATCGAATTGATAAGAAACACATTTATTCACAACGCTTTGTTACTAAAATTGTTTTATACAAAGAAAATTGTTCACTAGTTCTCTTATTTATTTCGTATAATTTATTTTAGCAAAGTATAACATTAATACTAATTTTGACTAGTAAGTAACCTAATAAAAAATACGTTTTGGAAATATTATTGAAATATTTTACTGATTTAACTGATTTACAACTTGAACGGTTTCATAAATTGGGAATCTTATATCATGATTGGAATGAAAAAATTAATGTGATCTCCCGTAAGGATATTCAGCACTTATATGAGCGACATATTCTTCATTCCCTTGCTATTGGTAAATTTATCAATTTCACATCCGGAACGTCAATTCTGGATGTTGGTACAGGAGGTGGATTGCCAGGCATTCCATTGGCGATATTATTCCCTCACGTAAATTTTCATTTAATTGATTCAATTGGAAAAAAGATAAAAATTGTGAACAATATTTGTGAAGAATTAGATTTATTAAATATTTCTGCAGAACATAGACGTGTTCAGGATATTGATAAAAAATTTGATTTTATTGTAAGCCGTGCTGTTACAAATTTGCCAGACTTTGTAAAAATGTCGGGTAAAATTTTGAAAAAAAATAAGGCAGGGGATAAAAAAAATGGAATTTTATATCTCAAAGGTGGCGATTTCGTGGGAGAATTGAAGAAAGTAAAGTTGAATTATAAGGTTTATGAACTAAGCGATATTTTTGAGGAATCATTTTTTGAAACTAAAAAACTTGTTCACATTTATATAAAATAATAATTAATTGGAACTAATTCAATTAGTTCAAAAAAGGGTAATGAGGCTTTTAGGATGAGCTCGTTTCGAGATGTTAAAAAATAAACAGATCAGATAATATTTTCTATATTAGCCA
>PIVJ01000741.1 GCA_003353955.1 Bacteroidota bacterium
GCCGATTTGTGATAAATTTTAGCTTAATTTATAGTAATTTTGACGTTCTAGGGGGATTTTCCTCAATGCCAGATGCATCATGGGATATATTATTCGAGGGGGTTTATCAGCTGGAAAATAACCAGGGGGTGTATACGATTCCAAAAATGTATACATGTTGGGGGTTTAATCTTAAGGTAGGCTATTAATACTTAATATTGGTGATGTGATAGAAAGCGCCAGGGGGAGCCGCTGGCGCTTCCCTGGCGGCCAGACTGGAAACAGTGGAATGAGGCCTTAAAGGTAGAGGTCAGGGCGGGTCAAAATTCAAACTAGTCATATAGAGAAAAAATGTATTAGCAAATGGCAAAATGATTGATTTGCCTCACAAAACAGTTCAAATCGATCAAGTTTAGGACTCTTATTGCATACCATATGCCATTTTCAAAAGGATAGTGTTTTAAGGGTGATGACACCCCAAAGCGACCCTCAAAAATGGGAGAAATGGTGAAAAGTGCTGAATCAGCACATTTTTTCAGGGCCGTCTTTATCGTCACTAATACACCTTCTGCCATAATGTAGGGTACCGTTGAAGTTGTAATATACCAGAAAACTCAACAAACACATAAATTTGGCAAAAAATGCAATTTAGCTTGTCTTTAAGGTCTCATTCCACTGTTTATGTCTATTTTTAGAGTTTACCCGGCCAAACATAGTGCGTAAATTATCGCTG
>PIVJ01000742.1 GCA_003353955.1 Bacteroidota bacterium
CGACGGTCTGAACCCAGCTCACGATCCCTTTTAATAGGTGAACAATCTAACACTTGAAGCCTTCTGCAACTTCATGATAGGAAGAGCCGACATCGAAGGATCAAAAAGCAACGTCGCTATGAGCGCTTGGCTGCCACAAATCAGTTATCCCTGTGGTAAGTTTTCAGACACCTCTCAGCCCAAGAACCGGTTTCTGAAAGGATCGATAGGCCTTGCTTTCACAGTTCTGTTCGTTTATGATGAACAGAATGAAACCATCTTTTCTCCTTTTAGTCTACGTTAGATTTCTGATCCAACTGAGATGATCATTGGACACCTGTGGTGGATTTTAACAGATGTACCGCCCCAGCCAAACTCCCTACCAATGAATGTCCCCGTGAGTTGTTTTATGCTTAAGCATTTAGCAAAGAAACGGGTAAGTTCAGCCGCGTCAAAAGTTGTGGTGTTTCATTGATGCTTACGCTCCCACATACACTACGCCGATTGTGCAACTGTACAAAAATTAGCTAGAGTCAACCTCAACAGGGTCTTCTTGCCGTTCTGTCTAAGCTTAGCCCGTTCCCTAAGCTGTAGATTCGCTGGAAAATTGACAGGGACAGTAGGAATCTCATTAATCCGTTCATGCGAGTCACTAATTAGATGACGAGGCATTTTGCTACGTTGAAAGCGTCATAGTTACGCCTGCCGTTAACCCGCGCTTAAATGAGTCTC
>PIVJ01000189.1 GCA_003353955.1 Bacteroidota bacterium
TGTATAGATTGTTAATCCCGTTATAAATATTATTAGTATTCGAATTTTTTTCATATGAGTAATTTTAACATGTCATCCCTTATGGGATATTTATTTCATTTTTTTTGTTCATAATTCCACCCAAACTTCAACATCTTTCCTTTGAAAAGTCTGATCCATTTGATAATCTATTAGGTAATCTCCAATAAGAAGATTTTTTCTGTGTGCAATAAGTATTCGTGTACTTAACTGAACTTCAAACAACTAATACATGAACAATTTTATTCAAAATTACGAAATTATTTTAACGAATTTGCAAAAATTACAGATTGATTCTCTTTGTTTTAAATAAATCAGAAAACCAAAATTAAGTACTATAGAATTGACAGCAATGAACTTAAGTGCTGAATATATGAGTATCTACTCTGAATGTCAATGTCTAGATGGAGTTAAAAGATAAGATACTACTGAGAAAAAGATCAATCATTTAGACGATTAACGATGAGTTGAAAAATATCTGTCAGATTAGAGCATTCAAGACATAGAAGCTTTACCAATTTTATTGCAAATATTATATCAGCTCTTATTGCTTATTCTTTCTTTCCTAAAAAACCATCGATCAAATATGATACTGAAAAGTCCAATCAATTAGCTATATTTTATTAATCGAACTCAGGTTAATAATAATATCAGTATAATCATATTAATGCAAAACTACCTGGTATACTTAAAAGGATAAGAAATATTATTAACAAAAAATATTATATTTGCCATGATCAAATTAAATAAAAGAATTTTAACATCATTGTATTTGATGTCATTTTGTTGCAATTACGGTTATGAATAAGATTAGATTCTATTTTATTTTACTTAGTTCGTTATTCTTTTACTCAATGTTTGTGGCAACAGTAGTCAGAAGCGTATACGAGACAACTCATAAAGGTAAGAAATGGTTTGTGTCAGTTACTGAACACATAAGGTTATTTGCGGAGATCCCAATGGACATCTATAATATATTTACCTTAACAGATAGAGAATATCTCCCAAATATTATTTGGGATGATGGTATTACACATCATGACGAATACTTAACTGACAAACAGCATCATATATTAATCACATACAAAGAGAAAAGTTTTGAAAACAGATTTGAATTGTTTAATGTAAATAACGGAAAGATAATTAAAAAATGATTTATTTATTTATTGTAGTCTCAACAATTGCATCATGTTTTTTATTTGAGAAAATTACTTTAACGCTTACAGTCAGGGCTTTGGTAAACTCTTATAAAGAACAATACCTAGTATTTGTTGATAAAAGTATAGACGATGATACAAAACAAAAGTATCTCCTCAAGCAAACAATGTTCCAGGTAAAAAAAATAGCTTTACTAGTGATTCAGTTATTGATAGTAATTTCTCCATTTGTAATACTTGTAATTACAGATCAATATATTTATAAAATAGAAGCTCAAAAATTATACAGTACTATAGGAATTCTATTATCATTTATAGTTGTATTATGTTATATCCCACTCCGAAAATATTATGTCAAATTATTCAATAATTGAAAAATTTCTTCACAGGATTTACCTCTCAAATTTCTTTTTATCAAAGGCTTCATTGGAGGTTGAAAATGCATTATTTAGTAACAAATCTAGCAAACTAATCATAGAAGAATATATTTTTATTACTGGCTTAGCAAGATCAGGAACAACCGCTTTAACAAATAAGATATTTAACTCACAAGAATACGCCTCTCTCCAGTACTCCAATATGCCTTTTCTCTTTTTGCCAAACTTATGGCGTCAAAATAAAAAGATTAAATCTCTTGAAAGGGCACACAAAGATGGGATATTAATAAAAAGTGATAGCCCCGAAGAATTTGATGAATATTTCTGGAAGGCTCACCTAAATAATACATATATTCAAGATGAATTAATTTTACACAAAATAGATGATCAGCTAATAACAAAATACTTATCGTATATTTCCCTTGTTTGCTTATCCAAAAATAAACTTAAGTACATATCAAAAAACAATAATAATATATTAAGAATTGGTTCACTTAAGAAAATCAAGAATAGCAAGATCATTATTCTATATAGAGAGCCCAAAGATCATGCTAACTCATTATTAAAATTACATAATGCATTTTCCAACGATCAAAGTGATGATCAATTTGTCTTAGATTACTTTAACTTCTTAGGGCATCATGAGTTTGGATTAAATCACAAGCCTTTTTTACTCAATGAATCACTAAATAACAGAATGAGAACGATCGATACAAAAAGTATTAATTATTGGTTGTTAAACTGGATCAATTACTACACTCACATTCTTAATACATTTGATGAAAGCTTTATTTTAATCTCCTTTGACGATCTAATAACCAATCAAGAAAATGTATATGATTATCTGAATACAAAACTTCAGTTAAGAGCTAAATTAAAAGCAGCTAAAAAATACGTACCGACAGAATATAGTAAAATTGAATGCGACCAAGATTTGCTGAAGGAAGCAGAATCAATCTTTCATCAATTATCAGAACTTACAGAATACACTTAATCTGCTACAAATAAGTTGGCTATAAAAATTGTTTAGAATTTAACATAATATTTATATTATGCACTAATTATACTTTGAATTATAATTTCTAATATTATGAAGTTTGTATTTTATTTCAGTATACAAAGATAGATATACTTACTTCTTGTGGGCAAATATTTACATTGATGAAACGTGTTGAAAATATCTAATTGTTAAAATATATCACTTTTTTGAGATTAACATCGCCTCAACAAATAACAACTGCTTGAAAAAAATAGTTATTCATGAATTGTATTGAGAAACTCCTTTACAACTATCAGAGTCTGTTCAGTGCTCATACCTGGGAATATCGGAAGGGTTATAACCTTTTCTGAAATTTTATCTGCTACCGGTAAATTA
>PIVJ01000067.1 GCA_003353955.1 Bacteroidota bacterium
GAAAAAACAGATTTTCAAAGAGCTAGCAAAGTCAGATCAACAAAAGGGCTAATGGTACATGTCTTTGGTAAATTAGCTGCTGCATTTATTAACTTAATTTTTAACCCTTGATTCACATTTATAACTATTTAAGATTTTTTGATTTTGGATAAATCGAAAAAAAATATTCTTTAATTTCTCTTTCAGCTTGACCATCATTTTCTTTAATTCCCAAGCAGTTGCAGCAAGAAAAGCGTTGATTTGAGGGGAATTATTACCATGAAGATAGTTATGTCCCATCCTAAAATGTTGTTTCAAATGCCCAATTAATAGGTTCTATCGCAGCTCTTCTTCTGAACTTTCTCCTTTTCTTCAGTCAGGCATAGGCATTGTCCTGTTTAAGTGGTTTTGACGGAGTACTTATCCTGACACCGTTTGTTTCTTTTCCCCCACGTCCGCCTCTATCATAAACAACTTCATCAGGCTTATAGTTAAAATTCTCTTCCATTTGATTTAATAATGGTTCTATTGTTTTCCTATCATGTAGATTCCCAAGAAAGTCTTTTATCGCTAATATTACCAACGATTTAGGGTTAAGAAACAATCCAACTTTGTTCCCAAACTCATATTGTTTATGAGCCTTCCCTTTAGCGATGCAACTGGTAAAGGGCTTTTGAAGACTATAAATTTTATCTTTGTCGTTTCGTTTTTGGTTTAGGATCTTGTAAAATAATTCCAACTCTGTTGTGTGTTTTTCTAAGGGTTCCAAGGAAAGCAACCTCTCTAATTCCCTTATTTGCCTTCCGGCAATAGTTTTTAATTCTTGTTGTGTCTTTCTTGCTTTTTTCTTGCGCTTTGGGTGTTTATGATTGTAAGTGTCTATTGCTAACTGCTTACTCACCAACTTATAAGTTTGTCGCTGATTTGTGCTTTTTGTCTCAGCAATTCTAATAGTAAAGAGGTATTAAATTGTTAAGGTGAAAAGGCAAACATATGGAACACTTAATATTTCTTATATTTTTTAATGGTTAATAAATCGCTAATGCTTTAATTAATTATTTGGTTTGAAGAGTAACTAATTTTGTTAATTTAACCTCTTTATTACAAACAAAATTAACTATGAAATTTCGACTACTACTTATAGCTACATACATTCTATTATTACAAAACAGTTATTCTCAAAAGTCTTTTACACGTGAAATTGGAATTATTAGTGATAATGACTCCTATGTCTCATTCTTTGAAGATAAATACTATACCAATGGATTGTTATTTTTATATCGATTTATACCAAACGCTGAGGTTGAAGGCGTAGCAAAGAAAGTTATCGAGTTAAGTATTGGCAATAAAATGTACACCCCCTCTTCAGCCAATAAACCATCTATCGAAACACATGATCGTCCATTTGCCGGATATTTGTTTGCCCAAGCCCAGGTAAGTAAATTTTACGAAAACGAATCCATGTTCAGATATGCTGCTCAAGTTGGAATTTTAGGCCCTGCAAGCGGGGTTGGCATTTTTCAGGATCTAATGCATAATTTTATTGGTTGGTATAAAGTTGAAGGTTGGGAGCATCAAATAGCCAATGATATAGGCATAAATTTTCATGCCATGTACTCAAGAAAGATTACGAATTATTTAAGTAAACAAGCAGACATCAATTTATATTCTTTTGCAAATTTGGGAACAATTCGCTCAAATATTGCCTTGGGGTTTTGGAACAGAATCAGTATTCTTCAAATCAATAAAACTTATGAATCAGCCCTGTTCGGTTCATCAATTGTTAAAGACAATCATAATGCACTAAAACGTAAATCGGATTTTTTCTTTTTTATAAAACCACAAGTAGAGTATCATCTTTACGACGCAACTATTCAAGGTGGATTATTAAATGATAAAAGCCCTGTGACTTTTGATATTGAGCCTCTCCAAATGACAATAGAACTTGGATTGATGTTTCAACTTGACAGGGCAAACATCTGGTATTCTGTCATGCTTCAAAGTAAAGAAGTAAGAAATGACTTGGTTGAACGGTACGCCTGGGGGAGCTTAAAACTTTCTATTATGCTTTAAATCCGTGAGACTTTGATTTTGTGAAACAAAATTAATTAGGCAAAGCGATCCTGAGCGGAAGTCGAAGGATCTTGTGGGTTATATTCCCTGCCACTTGGGGCGAGATAAGATAGAATCCATCATGATACCCCGTCCGCTTTCCGCGGGATAGTTCATTAATACTCTGTTTTTTTTGATTTATTCTACTGATAATCAATACTTGTTTCTTTGATCGTTAAAAGCAAACCCCTACTAATTTGGGGAATAGACTGTGTTGATATTCAGCCCTCTTCTTTTCTATAATGCTTATTCAAGCCATTTCTGGATCATTCAGGAACTTATAGATGTTGATATAGTTCATTAAATGCTGTCTGATAATTGATGCCATATTTGAGAATGACCAATTTCTCTTAAGCCTTGACTTAATAACACTTAATAAGAGGTTAGCAATCAAACTCACCCATATTTGTATTTCTATTGCATTTAGTTCATCACGTTCCGAAAAGATCTCTTGATGAGTTAATTATTAATAATTAGGATAAGGGTACACAATAATCTCCCATACAAATCCCTAGCCCACGTGCTTTTTTTATTAATGAATGATCTATCGGGACAGTTCGCAAATTACCTCCAACTTCATGTAAAGGTACGGAAGAGATATCATCTCCTCTTTTAGATACCATGAGGCCATAATTATCTTTTGCAATTAATTCGGCAGCATAAGAACCAAAACGAGTAGCCAGAATCCGATCCATGGCATTGGGGCTACCTCCCCGTTGTACGTATCCCAAAATCGTTTCACGTGTTTCTAATCCTGTGTGTTTTCTTATTTTTTGTGAGATGAATCTGGCTGCAGATTTCAATTTTGGTTTGAGAATTCCTTCGGCCACAACTACAATAGAATATGATTTCTTCTTGGCTGCACGATTTTCAAGATAGTTGTAAATTACATCGAGCTCATATTCAATTTCAGGTATTAAAATTACATCACCTCCACCGGCCATTCCGGCATATAGCGCTAACCATCCAGCATCATGACCCATAATTTCAATGACCATAATTCTTTTGTGCGAGTTGGCAGTTGAATGTAATCGGTCAATAGCTTCCGTTGCAATACCCAAGGCAGAATCAAATCCAAACGTTACGTCCGTTCCCCAAACATCGTTATCAATTGTTTTAGGGATACCAATAATATTTAATCCGTTCGATGTTAATTTAGCTGCAGTTTTTTGGGTGCCATTTCCTCCTATGCATACTAAACAATCTAATTCTAATTCCGCATAATGCTTTTTAATAAGTGTTGGTTTATCAATATCGCTAAATTTCCTGGTTCGTTTTTTAAACGGTTTTTCTCTTGAGGTTCCCAAAATAGTTCCTCCCAACGTTAGGATGCCAGATAATTGGTTTTCTTCTAAAATGGAATATTCTTTATTTATTAATCCTGAAAAACCGGATGAAAATCCAATAACTTCCATCCCGTACTTAACGATTGCCGTTTTCCCTACACCTCGAATGGCGGCATTAATTCCCGGACAATCCCCACCTGCAGTAAGAATTCCTATTCTCTTTGATGTCTTTTTATTCACAAAATATGTTTTGATTATTTAACCTAAAGTACAACAATTTTTAGTTATCGCTCACAATTTATCACTCTCACAGAAAAAATGATAACGCAAAAAACGTTTTGATTCCTTTTAGATTAGGGTAATTCTTTTTTCTTCACAGGATAATTTAATTATCCTTCAGGTCTGGAAATAATACAGTTAATGGTTGTTTCGCCTGAAACATTCACCACAGTCCGGAGCATATCAAGAGGCCGGTCAACTCCTCATACCAGCGCAGTCCCCTCCACTGGTAAGCCCACACTTCCCATCACAATAAAGTATCATCACAATAGGAACTCTTGGTGTTCCAATTGATGAAAGCGTTGCAGTCAATACGATAATAATTTGCTGCCCAATTGTTAGATCAATTCCATAAACCTAGGCAATAAATAAGGCAGCAACTGCCTGATAAAAAGCGGTTGCATCCATGTTGATGGTAACACCAACCGGTAATACAAAATTTGATACTTTTTCTGAAGCTCCTAAACTCTTGAACATTTTGCTTTAAAGTAATAGGTAAAGTTGCAGCACTGGAACTTGTGGAAAAGCAACCAATTGTACCGATAACAAAGCCTTATAAGAATCCATCAGTTTAATATTGGTAACTATTTTTATATAGGCAGAATAGAAAACAAAAATGATTAACAGCAAGCCTATTGCGACCGTAAAGAAATATTGGATTTAACCTTTTATTTAGGCAAACATGCAAAGATGTTTTTTTTATATTGGGTTTCACCCCGTTTATAATGACAAATTACTCAAAAACAGAGAGTAGAGTGTTCTTTATTCGGCAATTTTTAGTTCGCTCAGTCCCTCTGATATCACAATATCAGAGATGAAGAAAAGATAATAAAACAGGAAACGGAAAAAACTTTTAACTTGTATTTCGTTTCCATAATTATATTTAACTTATCTTTACCATACAAATTTAATTTGAGTAAAACGATGGAAGAGAATTTTAAATACATTATGGAAAAGGCTAGAGATTTTTCTTTTACTTATGGGATAAGGCAAATGTCGCTTGATGAGATTTGTACGAGACTTTCTATATCAAAAAGTGAGTGCAAAAAGCATTTCAGAAACAAATCAGATTTTATTGAAAGGGTATTGGAGTTTGAACGAAATCGGTTTAAATCAATTTTTGATGAGCATGATTTTGAAGGCGTAAACGCAATAGATATCCTGTTAACAGTGAGTAAAGAAATGGCATTAAGATTCAAAGATATTAACCCTTCACTCACTTTCGAATTAAAGAAATATTACCCGGTACTATACCAACATCATTTTAAGGCAAGACAAGATTTCATATTTGGTAAAATAAAAATCAACCTAAATAAAGGAATTAGCCAGGGAATTTACCGAGAAGATTTGAGTATCGAATTGATTGCAAGATTATATATTAGCAGGCTTAATGATATGCATAATCCCGATTTCTTTCCCCCTGAAGAATTCTCTTTTCAAACACTTTTTGATTTTATGGTAGACAATTTAATTAGGGGAATTGCCAATAAAAAAGGCCTTGATCATTATACCAAACAAATAGATAAACACACGAAATAAATAAAATTGAACAACAACTTATGAAAAAGCTTTTATTATTAGTGAGTATTTCTTTTTGCTTTTCTTTTGGAAACAAAATCCTATCACAAACGATTAAAACATTCTCATTGGATGAGGCTGTGGTGTTCGCATTGGCCAACAATCATGACGTAAAAAATGCAATAAGAGATATTGAAATTGCCAGAAATAAAATAAAAGAAATCACTGCTATCGGATTACCACAAATAAACGGAAAGCTATCCAATACAAATTACATCAACATTCCAACAACCTTGCTTCCTGACTTTATTACCCCGGTAATTTATGATGTAAATGAAGATGATTTTGGGTTAATACCCATTAATGAATTAGATAATGCACTTTTTTTTCCGGCTCAATTCGGAACCAAATATAATGCGATGGCTGAATTATCATTAGCACAGATAGTTTTTAACGGCTCGTATTTAGTGGGGCTAAAAGCTGCGAGATCTTATCTGGGACAATCAGAAGTTCAACTAGTAAAAAAGAATATCAATACAAAAGAACAGATTTCCAAAGCCTATTTTCTGGTATTAACAACCGAAGAAAATAAAAAAGTGTTGGATAGCACGATGATCAGTTTAAAAAATATGGCTAAGGAAACAGCCGAAATATTTAAACAGGGATTTATCGAAGAATCAAATGTTGACCAACTAAATTTGATGGTTAAAGATTTAGAAGCAACCATCGTTTATATCGATAACCAAATTATGCTTTCGCGCTCATATCTCAAGCTGTTGATGGGAATTGATATTACAATACCCATTATTCTTTCAGATAATATCGAAAACCTAACAAGGCGTTTTGTAGAATCATCAGCCTTGCTTGCATCCTTTAATATCGAAAACCATATCGATTACCGGATCATGCAAAATCAATTGGACTTGTCTGAACTCACATTAAAAAATGAACAATCAGCTTATTTACCATCAGTTTCAGCTTTTTTTACCGCTCAAACGAACGCATTGAGAGATAAGTATAACTTTTTCTCCGGAGGTGAACAATGGTTCCCGACAACCGTTTGGGGGTTTCAAATTGACATTCCAATTTTTAGCAGCGGATCAAGAGGTTCTAAAGTTCAACAAGAAAAATTGAATCTTGAAAAAATGAAGGAACTTAATCTGCAGTTGCAAAGAGGATTAAGCATTGAAGAACAAAACACCAAAACCAATTTCTCGAATGCGCTATTAATTTTAGATAATAAAAAAACAAGTTTAAAACTGGCAGAAAAGATTTATAAAAATCAGGGCATGAAATTTACTGAAGGGATTTCATCCAATATGGAATTATTACAATCTTATAATCAGTATTTAACTGCCCAATCAAATTACATCAACGCTTTACTTGAAATGGTTAATGCCAAGATTATGCTCGAAAAATTATTTACAGATTAAACCTGAATTAAAAAAATGAACAATAAAGAATTAAATATTTTAGAGAGAGCCTTCCTCCTATTCCAAAAATACGGAATTAAAAGTGTAACTATGGACGACATCTGTAGTGAAATTGGAATCTCTAAGAAAACAGTTTATCAATATTTCTCGGATAAAGCAGCTTTAGTAAAAAAAATTATTGAAAATGAATTTTGCAGAATATCAAAAAGAATTGATAGAATAATGAGTGATGATATAAATGCCATCGAACAATTGATCGCACTAAATCAGTTTCTAAATTCGGAGCATAAAGCTTATAAACCAGCAATGGTTTTTGACCTACGTAAATATTTTCCTGAGATTTATTATAGCATGAAAAAGAAGAAAAGAGATCATACACTCAAAGCTATTCTTTCAAACCTGAAAAAAGGGAAGAAAGAAGGATTGTATCGATTGGAAATGGATGATCAGATAATTGCCAAACTATACGTTTTCAGGATAGAGAATATCATGGAAAATGACATTTTCTCTTTTGAAGAAATGATTTCAGAAAAATTCATCAATGAAATCTTCAATTTCCACATTCATGGAATCATAAACGAAAAAGGGATAAAATTTTTTAAACAGATTTAATTGAATCATAACAAACCAATAAAATGAAAAAAATTACATTCGTACTATTAATAGCTTTTCTTTCCAGCTGTGCAGCAAAAAATAGCTCGGATTCAAAAAAGGAAGAATTGAGGAAGTTCAAAACCGAACTCATTGAATTGCAGCAAAAAATATCTGATCTGGAAAATGAATTAGCGGATGACCCGGCAAATGAAGTAAATGGAAGTTTTGAAATTTTAGTTGGAGTTAAAGAAATGGCTTATGAGGCATTCAATCACTATTTCGAAATCAGTGGATCAATTGAGGCTGCTAAATCAGCATTTATCAGCCCGGAATTAAACGGTCAAATAAAGAAGATTTATGTTGCCGAAGGGCAAGGTGTTAAAAAGGGCGATTTGCTTGCCAAAATAAATACATCCATTCTTGAGAGTAACATCTCCGGTATAGAAACTGGATTAGAATTAGCCACCATCGTATTTGAAAAACAGCAACAACTTTGGAACAAAAAAATTGGTTCTGAAATCGATTTTCTAACAGCAAAAAATGCCAAAGAAGCACTGGAAGATCAACTAGTTACCCTTGATGCGCAATTAGATCAGGCATTTATTAAGGCTCCGTACGAAGGAATTATAGACAACATTATGCAAAAAGAAGGAGACTTAGCTTCTCCGGGTATCCAAATAATGCAATTGGTTAACCTTGATAAAATTTATATTAATGCCGATGTTTCAGAAAGCTATCTACCTGTCATTCACAAAGGGGATACGGTTGATTTGAGTTTCCCTGTTTTCCCTGACCTTACTTTAACCGAACAAATCCATCATATTTCAAATATCATTCATCCACAAAACCGAACGGTGAGCTTGCAATTACGCATCCGTAATAAAAACGAAATACTGAAACCAAACGGTATGGCTATAATCCGGATTAATGATTTTTCGAGTAAAGAGGCATTGGTCGTTCCATCTATTATCATCAAGCAAGATATGTCCGGCTCTTTTCTATATATAGTCAAACAAGAAAACAAGAATTGGATTGCCGAAAAACGATATGTGAAGCCAGGGGTTTCCTATCAGGATCAAAGTATGATTACAGAAGGAGTTGCTGTTGGAGAAAGTGTAATAGTTGAAGGTTACAACCAAATATCTGATGGATCAGTTATAAAAATAAGATAGATTTTATCAGAAAAATTTATACCAAATGAGCTTGAAAGAAAATGTTGAAAAAGTGGTAAGAGAGTTTAAACTAACGACCATAGCACTAAAAAATAAAAACACGGTGTTTCTCTTAACCGTTGCATTGGCTTTATTCGGATTATTCTCTTATAAAAATCTTCCGAAAGAGCTTCAACCTGATATCTCTGTACCATGGATTTTAGTCACAACTGTGTATCCGGGAAACGCCCCTGTAGATATTGAAAACCTAATTAGCCGACCACTGGAAAAAGAAATTGAGACCATTAAGGGTATTAAAAGAATGACCTCAACTTCAGCTCAGGATTATTCTTTAGTTTTTATTGAATTTAACACAAATATTGAAATTTCTGAAGCATTAACAGATGTTAAAGATGCGGTTGATAAAGCCAAAAGAGAACTTCCCAGCGATTTGATCGATGATCCGGCTGTTGAGGATATAGAGATGTCAGAATTTCCAATTATCAACATTAACCTTTCAGGAGATTATAGTTTAATTGAATTAAAAAAGTATGCTGAATTTCTTGAAGACGAATTTGAAACTATTTATGAAGTTGCCAGAGTTGATATAACCGGAGTTAACGATCGGGAAATCAAGATCAATGTTGATATGTACAAACTGGCGGCAAATGAATTAAATTTCAACGATATTGAAAATGCTGTTGTGGCTGAGAATATTTCAATGTCGGCCGGAGAAATAAAGCTGGGAGGCACACGTCGATCAATCCGTACAGACGGAGAATTCACCAGCATGAAAGATATTGAAAACATCATCATCAAAAATGATGATCAGAAAATAGTATACTTAAAAGATATTGCAGAGGTGATTGATGGATTTGCCGAGCCCAATAGTTTTGCCCGCTTAAATAAACAACCGGTGGTTTCTCTTCAGGTGGTTAAAAAAAGCGGTGAAAATATTTTAGCTACAACAGATCAGGTATTTGAGATTCTCGATCAGGCAAAAGCCAATCATTCACTTCCCGAAAGTTTAATAATTTCTATTACCAATGATACCTCCGATATGGTTCGGATGCAATTAAGCAATTTGGAGAACAGTATTATCCTGGGGATGTTGTTTGTAATTATTGTTTTATTTTTCTTTTTGGGAACACGAAATGCGCTTTTTGTAGGATTTGCAATTCCAATGTCTATGTTCATTTCCTTTGTAATAATTTCGCTAATGGGGATGCGGATTAATATGATGGTTCTGTTCTCATTAATTCTGGCCTTGGGTATGCTTGTTGATAATGCGATTGTGGTGGTTGAAAACATAGTGAGGTTCAATCAAAAAGGGCATTCGCTGTTTAGTGCTGCGAAAGATGCAGTGGGTGAAATTGCCATGCCAATTATGTCATCAACGTTAACAACCTTGGCTGTGTTCTTTCCGTTAATTTTCTGGGATTCTTTAGTGGGTGAGTTTATGAAATTTTTACCCATTACACTCATCATCGTACTTTCTTCATCCTTATTTGTCGCATTGATTATTATTCCTGTTTTTGCTTCAACATTTAATCCTATTCAGCACTCGAGAAAAAGCAACAAAAGAAAAATCAACATCATTATTTTGGTATTGTTTGCCATTGCAGCGATATTTTATGTCGCAGGGATTTATTTACTTGCAAACCTAATCATGATTGGGTCGTTGATAACGGTATTCAACATTTATTTCTTCAAAAACCAAAGTAGATGGTTTCAGGTGGTAGGCTTACCTCGTTTGGAAGATTTCTATTTAAAAGTCTTACAATTTGCGCTTAAAAAAAGAAATCCATATTATTTTATTGCAGGTACTTTTTTGCTTCTTTTTCTCACAATTACATTTCTGAGAGCCAGGAATCCCAATATACTGTTCTTCCCGGATGGGGAACCAAAATACATAAACATTCTTGCTGAATTACCGATTGGAACCGATATAAGCACAACGGATGACTTTATGATGATACTCGAAGATAAGGTTTTTGAAGTTTTAAACCCTTATGACAAAATTGTAGAATCCGTACTTACCAATGTTGGGAGCGGTTCTAACAGCGAGAATGATTTTCTGGCCATTGGAGAAACCCCGCATAAAGGCAGGATTACAGTAACGTTTGTTGATTACGAATATCGAAACGGACTCAATACATCTGAATTAATGAAAGAAGTTAGTGGCGAAATTATTGGAAAATATCCGGGTGTTTTAGTCTCTGTCGAGAAAAGTGCGATGGGGCCACCTACCGGAAAACCTATTAATATAGAAATCAGTGGTAAAGAGTTTGACAAATTACTTACTCTATCAGACACACTGGGAACCTTCATTCAGGAAATAAATATTGAGGGAATTGAAGGATTTAAAATTGATTTGGATGTTGGCAAACCGGAAATGATCGTTCATATCGACCGTGAAAAAGCAAGAAGATTTGAGCTTTCAACAGCTCAAATTGCAATGACCATGAGAACCGCTTTATTTGGAAAAGAAATTTCAGATTACAAAGAAGGGGAAGACGAATACCCAATTCAATTAAGGATGATGGATAAATATCGTTACAATATTCCAGCTTTATTAAATCAAAAAATGACCTTCCAAAATCAAAATGGAAACATGGTGCAAATTCCTATTGCTGCTGTGGTATCGGTTGAATATAGCACCACTTACGGGGCAGTGAAACGAAAAAACATGGATCGGGTTATTACGTTATATTCTAACGTCATCGAGGGGTTTAATCCAACGGAAGTTAATATGAAAATTAAAGCACGACTGGCATCTTTTGAAATGCCAGTTGGTTATCAATATGCCTTCACAGGTGAGCAGGAAGATCAGCAGGAATCTACTGATTTCTTAGCCAGAGCCCTAATCATAGCCATCTCATTAATTTTCATCATTTTAGTTTCACAATTTAATTCGGTTGTTAGGCCTATCATTATTTTGGCCAGTGTTTTATTTAGCACCATCGGCGTATTTGGAGGAATTGCCACTTTTAATATGGATGTTATCATTATCATGACAGGGATAGGGATTGTTTCACTTGCCGGCGTTGTGGTAAATAATGCAATTGTTTTGGTTGATTATATTGATTTACTGAAACTTCGAAAACGTGCAGAACTTGGAATTGCTGATAGTGTAATGCTCAATCGGGAACAGTCGGTTGAATGTATTATCGTTGGTGGTAAAACCAGATTACGTCCGGTTTTACTCACAGCCATTACAACTATTTTAGGCTTGATCCCCATGGCTATTGGGTTGAATATAAACTTTAATACGCTATTAACAGATTTCGATCCCCAGTTTTCGATTGGGGGAGATATGGTTACCTTTTGGGGTCCATTATCATGGACGGTAATATTCGGATTAACCTTTGCAACATTTCTAACACTAATTGTTGTTCCAACCATGTATCAGGTTGCATATTTGGCTAAAGCCAAGATTAAAGCAATTAGATAAATTGAGATAATGATATAGCGAAATATCTTTCTCCCAACAACGAATCCAAATTAAGGGACACCTTCCTCAAAGGGATAGTTTCCTAAGCTAATATGCGAATAACTCAATTTGTCAATTAGCCAATGTGTCAATTAATGAATTGAATCAGTGAGACTTTGATTTTGTGAAACAGAATTAATTAGGGCTTCCTCAGACACCATTTAACATATTGAAGAACAATAAAATAAATCACAATAACACTTGTTTTTATGTAAGGTTATAGTTATATTTGCCGAATAAACTTGCATTTATGATAAAGTACAATAGCCAATACCAGACAAAAATAACAGAATTCTCTAACCTGTACCAGTTAAAGTTAAACGAGAATAATAGATGGATTCAATTAGGTTCTGTTTTACC
>PIVJ01000743.1 GCA_003353955.1 Bacteroidota bacterium
GAGGTCATTGTGACCTTTGGCATCAATCTGTTAAAAATCCAAGTTTGAGCGCTTCTCGGCACCAAAGAAGGAATCTAAGTTTACCTATCTCCCATTTATGGCATCAGGGACTTCATTGGTGACATGACCTTCATGACCTTCAAGGTCATAGGTCAAGGTCATGTCCGAAATTGAGGTTAAACATTGGAAATCAAATGAAAACACCATTTATTGACTTGGTAACCTTCCAAAGCCAGTCTATGAACTTGCCTGAGCCATAAAAAATAAAATTTCAAAATGACCTTGACCTTTGACCTCAGGGGTCATTGTGACCTTTGGCATCAATCTGTTAAAAATCCAAGTTTGAGTGCTTCTGGGCACCAAAGAGGGAATCTAAGTTTACCTATCCCTCATTTATGGGATCAGGGACTTCATTGGCGACATGACCTTCAAGGTCATAGGTCAAGGTCATGTCAGAAATTGAGGTTAAACATTGGAAATCAAATGAAAACACCATTTGTTGATTTGGTACCTTTCCAAAACCAGTCTATAAACTTGCCTGAGCAATAAAAAAACAAAATTATAAAATGACCTTGACCTTTGACCTCAGAGGTCATTGTGACCTTTGGCATCAATCTGTTAAAAATCCAAGTTTGAGTGCTTCTGGGCACCAAAGAGGGAATCTAAGTTTACCTATCCCCCATTTATGGGATCAGGGACTTCATTGG
>PIVJ01000744.1 GCA_003353955.1 Bacteroidota bacterium
AGGTGGCATTAGCAACAATTAGTAAAGAAAATGACTAGACTTTCATTGATTTTTACCAGCCCACTTATGTGGATTCAGCGTGTTTGTGCCATACCACAACTTCATTAAAGTTACTCAACAATGGCATATTGCAGCATACAAACAGAGCATTAGTTGAGTCCAATAGTGCAGTGTTGACCCTTACACACAAGGATCGTAGAACACTACGTACGAGGCAGGGGGTGGTCAGACTTGATCAAGTGTACTACACTGATGGGTCAAACTACAACTTGGTAAGTGCACCTGCTATGGTTCTGTCAGGAATTAAGATCGTTCTTGTGCAACAAGAGACGTATATTGAGAAGGATGGATACAGAATGTACCTCCGTATAGTTGATGGCCCCTGGGCACTACCCGAGTAACATGGAAAGTTCGGATTAGCTTTCCTTAAAATAAAAAAAAGAAAGCCAGCGCAAAAATATGGCACAAAAAACTGGGACACCCTAGTAACAGTAAGCAAGCCAAGATGACTGGGGAAGGCACAGTGCGGAAGGAGGCGGTAGACTATGATGCTACGAGATGCAGAATTTGCCAGTTGGCTGACACTAGGATACGTCCGGTACCCAAGAACGCTGAGATGAGTGGTAGGACCGTGGTAAAGCTGGACTATATGCCCATGGAGCAGCAGAAAAGGGTTGGAGAGGTGAGGTCGGGTCCCACATATTCA
>PIVJ01000745.1 GCA_003353955.1 Bacteroidota bacterium
CTAAGTATAAATACGATGGATGCTCAACTACTTATGTAGGTAACGACGTAATGTTCGAGCAAATAGGTAAAACTTACATCGATTTCTTAGATGTTGACAAAGAAATTGCAGAGCGCTATCTCGATCGAGCGCTAAACAACTTAGAAATATCTCAATTACAATATAATAAGATAAAGCTAGTTTGTTACAATCTAAATACGATCACTATTGGATAATATATTAAATAATATATGAATAAAATAACAAAACAACTCGAAAACTTGTACTCTTGGACAAAATTCTATCAAGATCGAGGTAATAAAGAAGCAATTAGAAAATGTCAAACTGAAATCGCACAGTTGAAACAAGCGTTTAATCAATTAAAATCTAATAAAAATGGCAAAAAATAGAACGCTAAATGAAATTAGACAATCAAAAGAGTATCAAAGAGCTGTTGAGCTAAGTGATCAAGGCGGTAAGTATACCGTGCCAAGTAAAGGTGCAAATCCTGTGCCTGTTAAAAACCCTTTTGAACACAAAGAAGTAGATAAAACTGTTGATCAAATTGTAGAAGACTTACAACCTGTAATATATGATACTATATTTGAACTAATTTGTAATGAAATGAGTACAAAATATGTATTTGACTCATCAGAATACTTAACTGAAGCAGGTTTAGAACTATTTGAAGACGAATGGTTCGAGTTTTATCATGAAAATCATGGTA
>PIVJ01000746.1 GCA_003353955.1 Bacteroidota bacterium
TCTTTAAAAGCCTGGGTTTATGAAGTAAAGTTCTCGACTTGGGAAAATGCAAATGAACTAAAAGCAAAATACGGCAATGCCAGTATAATAAGTTCAAAAAGAGTAGTGTTCAATATAAAGGGGAATGATTACCGCTTAATCGTTGACATTGAATACAAGCTCAAAATAGTGTTTGTTGTGTGGTTCGGAACGCATAAGGAGTATGATAAAATAGATGCAAAAACAGTAAGTTATGAAAACTAAAATATTAAAAACAGAACAGCAGTACAACCAGGCTTGCGAAAGAATTTATAGTCTTATCAATAGCTCTGCAACTGCGATAGAGCCAAACAGTCCTAAAGGTGAAGAAATAGAACTGTTATCATTGCTTGTTGAAAAGTATGAGCAAGAAAATCACCAAATGGAAGCTCCTGATCCAATAGAAGCAATTAAGTTCAGAATGGAACAGATGAGTTTAAAACAAGCT
The DNA here is from genome assembly GCA_003353955.1 of Bacteroidota bacterium. Classification (GTDB taxonomy): domain Bacteria; phylum Bacteroidota; class Bacteroidia; order Bacteroidales. The sequence continues at coordinate 467 of PIVJ01000746.1, forward strand.
GATATCGCACCACTTTTTGGGGGCAAGACAAGAGTATCTGAAGTGTTAAATGGCAAAAGAACCTTAACATTAAAGATGATAACTTTACTGAACCGCTACTTAGGAATCCCATTAGAATCCTTGATGAGTGGAAATAAGGAAATCAAATTAGAAACGAAGAAGAGAGAAAAACTTTTAAATGTATCTGCAATCAAGGATTATTTAAGTGGAAGAACAGCAGCAGTGATTTAAATCCCCACA
>PIVJ01000068.1 GCA_003353955.1 Bacteroidota bacterium
ACTAATGATAAAATCAGTGAGACTTTGACTTTGTGAAACAAAATTAATTAGGCGAAGTGATCCTTCGACTTCCGCTCAGGATCTTGTGGGTTATATTCCCCGCTCCTTGGGGCGAAATAAAATGGAATCCATCATGATAGTCCGCCCGCTTGCGGTGGGGAGCTTCATTTCAAAACCAGTGCACATTAAATACTATTGTCTAAAAACGAAAGCTATAACTAATAGAAGGGATAAAAGGAAACAAACTTCGTTGTTTAATCACAGTTTTATAAGTAACTTCATTGGTACTCCCACTATTTGCAAAACCAGAAGAAGTATCATAATAATAAAAATAGGGGTTTTGCCTATTGTATAAATTGTAAATACTTAAATTCCAGATACGTTCTCCTCTTTTTCTCTTTTTATGAAAATTAATGCCTACATCAAGTTTATGAAAACTTCTCATTCTATGAGTATTCTTTCCTTCATAAATATGCACAGGAGCAGGGATGTTTCCTCCATGGGTATTGTCAATGATAAAATATTTTCCAACTGCCATTGTAAATGCATTTCCTGTTCCATAAACCCAAGTTGCAGATAGATTTATGTTTTCATCCAATTTATGATTTATTACCATACTTATATCATGTCGTCTGTCATAACGATAGGCATAAGGCTTTCCATTATTTATGTTCTCAAATTTTCTATTAGTTTTTGACAATGAATACCCAACCCAGCCTGTTGTTTTACCCAATTTTTTTTGAAATAAAATTTCAATTCCGTATGATACTCCTAATCCATCCTTTTCTACCTGATCTTCCCACTTATTTGAATTTGATAAATACGACACCCCTGCTTTGTAGGTAATTAAATTTAACACTTCTTTATAATAACCTTCAATACTCAATTCATACATCCCCTTTTTATATGACCTCGCATATCCTAATGCCCATTGATGAGAAACAGAAGGTGGTAATTTATCAGTTGCAGGTACCCACAAATCTATTGGCATTGCTGATCCCAAACTAGTTAACAAGTGTACATATTGCTGCATTTTTGCATAAGAGAATTTAATAGAGCTTGTTTCATTCATGCTGTAGTTTGCAAGTCCTCGTGGCTCGAATGAACTAAACGTTTTTGATTTTACCCTATAAAGAGTTGCCCTCATTCCCAGATTCAGCTTTAGTTTTGATCCAATTTTAAAAATATTCTCTTGATAAAAAGCATGATCCCAGGCATAAAGTTTAGAATTACTGTAAGTTGTATCAATAGATTCAATATTTAAATCAGTGAGGCGATAATGAGTTGCACCAGGTTTAAACGCATGATAAACACTACCCAACCCAAACTTCATTCTGTAATTAGTTGATAAATTATAATCAAAATCAATTTTGAAACTTAAATCATTGATGCCAGAACTGAAGTTGCTAAAATGTGATGTGTTAAAATCAGCACTTTTTGATGTATTTGAGTCTTCTGTTAGAAATCTATATCTGGTATACGATAAAGTAACATTACTAAATAACTTCTGATTGAATAAATGATTCCATCGAATGGCACTAGCTAAATTACCCCATCTCTGTAAATACTTGGATTCTTCTTTGTCATCACCAGATTCCTCAACAAAATCTGATCTTATTTGGTCATCTCCCACATAAAAGCTACCATAAATCCTGTTTTTTGAGTTTATCAGATGATTAATTTTGGCATTAAAATCATAAAAATTATATCCAACTGATGTACCATCATTAACAATTTTAGTAATCGGTCGAGTTATCAGATCGTATAGAAATCGTCTGTATGAAATTAGATATGAAGTTGTATCCTTTTTAATCGGCCCCTCAATGTATGCCTTAGAGGCAATTAAACCAAACATGATTCCTCCATGGGTTTCTTTTGTATTCCCATCTTTCATTCGTACATCCAAAACAGAGGATAATCTACTTCCAAAGTGAGCCGGAAATCCGCCCTTAGTTAAAGAGATTGATTTAATCGCATCTGTATTAAAAATAGATACAAAACCTCCCAGGTGATTAACATAATACAAGGGTACATCATCAAATAATATGAGATTTTGGTCTGGACTCCCACCACGCACATATAAGCCATTGGAACCTTCACTACCCGATTGAACTCCTGGCATTAATTGCATGGCTTTCATAATATCTGATTCGCCACCAATAGCCGGTAAATTTTGAATTTGATTAATTGGTATTTTAATTAAACTCATTTCCCTAGATTGCTCAATTGGTAATTCAGATGAAGCAGTAATTTCAACCTCATCTAATTGTTCACCTAAGCTTAGTTTAAAATCTTTATTAATGCTTTCCGCAGAAAAAATATTGTAAGTCTGGGTAGTATAACCGGTATAAGAAATACGAATTATAGCCGAATCATTCGTTGGAAGATCAAAGCTGTAAAACCCAAAGCTATTGCTTGTTGTTCCTCTTTTTAGTTCATGATCGTAAATGTTAGCCCCGATCAGTGTTTCGCCTGTTGATGCGCAATAAACGTAACCACTAATGGTTATATTCTGACTATAAACCTTATGTACAATTGCCAACACCAGTAACAAAAAAAGAATTCTAAGTTTCATCTTATTATTTCTTTATTGCTTTTGCAACTGTATCAGTGGTTAGCGAATAACCAGCAAAAACTCCATAGCCTCCTTCAATGTTCGACGACATTGGAACCGGACTGCCCATCCCATTCCAAATGCTACTTACCTGATAGAACTTATGAATTGTCAGCGATTTAGCATAATTATAATATGCTTCAGAAACAGAACGTAAATGAAGTATTAATTGATATTGATTGTCATCTGGCCGAAATGATGGATAATAATTAATTGCAAATCTGTGTGACTGTCCATTGATCATCTCGTCCGAAAAAAGAATGGACATGGGTTCATAATCTATCAAACCTTCAGATTTGATAACCGGATCGGAACTAAAAATAGTGTAATTGGAGATTATATTCTCTCCATTCCTAATGTAATGTCTCATTAATAAAATTTCATAAAAGTTTTCATGCTGTGGATCATCGTTTAAAACAAGTGTGCATTCAGAATATGCAGTCCCACTTTCATCAAAGCCAACCGAATCTTTTAATGTAGCAGATTCAACAAAGACTTTCTCCGGTAAATGACCATAAGATGTGATTTTAGCTTCTTCTTTTTCCCATTCAATTTTATAGTCAACATTAGTTTGTGGCATAATTTCCGACACATAATGTTGTCCGTTCCAATGCAATGAGTCCAACAACACATCATTGCTAAATAGCCTGAGCACCTCTCCATTTTCAAGCAAAGTTGGCTCATCATAAATGGATGAACTTAGACTTAAATCAACTTTAAAAACACTGTTGTTAGTAAACAGGCAACTTAAAACAGGTTTCGGAACTTGTTCCGAAATTTTAACAGTAACAATTTTCGAGCAGGATATACAACTCATTAAACTAAGAATTGCAAACACCTTTAAAAAAAAATCTTTTTGATTGTTGGTTTTCACGAATCCAAATATCTAAAAATGGAAATTGATTTTATAACTCGGATCAAAATGTTTTCCACTTATCAGGGGCTCTGTCGACATCTTTACCATCAAATCTAAAGTCAATCTATTTTTATAAAGGTTTATCGAAATACCGGGAGCCATATAATAAGAGAATCTGTTACTCTTAGTTTCGTTAGATCCGTCCGGAAATTGTGCTGTACCATAAAGTTCTGTTTTAAAATGGGCATAATATCCATTAAGCTCGACAAATGGTTTTGTTTTTTTTGATTGCAAAAAATGGTATCTTGAATATATCCCAAAGCTCAATGTATTTCCTCTGAGAATAGGGTGTTTGTAATTCCAGTAAATAGCTCCATTCCTAAAGTAATATCATTAAATCGAATCCCATATCTTAAGGCAATAACATTTTGTTTAGAATCATCCGAAATATGATTCAAATCAACATATGAATTAATCTGAACCCCAATTGTATGTTTGTATTCTGAATTGGATTTACTAAGCGTTTTCTCCTGTGAAAAAACAGAAAGACTAGTTGTAATTATAAGCAGCAACAATGATATCTTAAAAATGTTTTTCATTTGTAAAGGGCTTTAATAATAAGGCTGGATTGAAAGTTGTTATCAAAAATACAATTAAATATGGCATGCAGTTATTTAAAAAAGCATACTAATAAGTCCGTAAACTAATACATTTTGTTTTTTTGTTTTGTTTTGAAAAAAAATAGGGTGCAAATGTAAGTGTTAAATGTATATAACCGACTTTTTTTAATTGTATTGATATTTACCTAAGCTACTCACTATGAAGAAGTTCGTTTTACGTTTCTTGTTAGCTGTCCTAAGTTAGCCAAATAGTAAAGAAAATCCATTGGTTCGCAATCATCTGCTTTTATGCAGCTTTACTGCTTGTGAGTACAATCCACAATGTAAGGCAATTTATAACAGAATCGTAGCGAAAGGAAAATCAAAGAAACTGGCATTGATTGCAGTTTGTAACAAGTTATTAACCTACTCCAGAAGGCATTATTGACAAGTTTAATGAATTATTAAGAATGCATTGTTGATGAAAAAGCTCAGGAGTTAAGAAATAAAATGTATAATTAGTATTTTTGATTATTCTTAGAAAAAATAAAGCATGAAGGAGATTGAAGATATCCGACAACGCATTCAGAAGGAAATCTCAAAAACTGAAAAAACGATTGAGGAATATAGGGAAATGACTAAACCCATTTCTCCTGATGATGCAATTGGGCGCATCTCCCGTATGGATGCAATAAACAACAAAAGCGTTACTGAGGCTTCGCTGAGACAAGCAGAAAATAAGTTAAGAGATTTACATTATGTTTTTTCTCAACTTGGAACCAAGGATTTTGGGCTTTGTTTAAACTGTGGGAATCCCATTCCAATGGGTAGGATTTTATTCAGACCGGAAAGTGTATATTGTGTGAGTTGTGCCAGATAAGATATTAGATTTTAGACGCTAGAGCAATTTTATTAAGCAATACATTCAGGCACACAAAAATAAATTGATTTAACAAAGAGATGGGAGAAGATATTAGCGAAACCAATGAACAGCCAAATAATCCTTTGCATGGAGTTAAGCTGGTAGAGATATTGGAATACCTGGTTGAAAAGTTTGGTTGGGAGGAACTCGGAATAAAAATTAATATTAATTGCTTCAACAATAACCCTACGATCAAATCCAGTTTAAAGTTCCTTAGAAGAACGCCATGGGCGAGAGATAAGGTGGAGAAACTGTATTTGCGATCAATTCGGAAGTAAATTGCAATTTAAAAATATGTCAATCAAATTATTGTTTAACTTTATTTTTGATGAAGGCAGCTTCGGTAAGAGAAATAAAATATGAGTTAAACACGCGATCCCATAGTGAATTGCTTGAACTCTGTATGCGTTTATCGAGATTCAAGAAAGAAAATAAAGAGTTATTAACCTATCTTCTTTATGAAGTATCTGATGAAAAAGCCTATATAGAGAATATAAAAAGTGAAATCAACCACGAGTTTGAAGAGATAAATACCGCCAGTTATTTTTACATCAGAAAAAGCGTTCGTAAGATATTACGAATGATAAAAAAATATATAAGATATTCGAAAAAGAAAGAAACTGAGATTGAGTTGCTGATTTATTTTTGTTCTGAACTAAAAAAACTAGGCCCATTTAAAGGAAAAAATGTAAGCTTGGATAATCTTTTTAAACGACAAATAGCATCTATTGAAAAAACCGTATCTTCCATGCATGAGGATTTACAGTATGATTATAATCTGGAGTTGAATGCATTGAAATAAGTTCGTAAAATGATTGAAATCGGGAAATATAATAAGTTGCGTATTCGGAGAGAGGCAAGCCAAGGCTTATACCTGGTAGATGAATCGGACGAAGAAGTTTTATTACCAAATAAATATTGCCCTGAAGATTTTGAGATTAGTGACAAAATTGAAGTCTTTGTTTATCTTGATTATACCGGACAAAAGATTGCCACCAACATAACACCAAAAATATTACTGAATGAGTTTTCCCTCTTACAAGTAACTGCTGTAACGGAGATTGGTACTTTCATGGATTGGGGTCTGGAGAAAGAATTGTTCGTTCCGTTCAGGGAGCAACGATTCAAAATGGAAGAGGGAAGATGGTATATCGTTTACCTGGATATTGACACGGAAACCGACCGGCTATATGGCAGTAATCAGATTGAAAATTTATTACAAAATGAAGAACTTCATTTAACTGAAGGAGAAAAGCTTAAGTTGCTGATATGGAAAAAAACGGATTTGGGATTTACAGCAATCGTAAACAATGAGCACAAAGGATTAATATTTGAGAACGAAATATTCAGGGAACTCAACATTGGAGATAAACTGGATGGGTATGTGAAAAGAATCAGGGAAGACCATAAGATTGATATTTCACTTCAGCCCATTGGTTACGATCAGTTTAATGATGCCAATGTGGAACTAGTTTATAACACTTTGTTGGGAAATGATGGTTTTATAGCGATTACTGATAAAAGTTCTCCTGATGAAATTTATGCTACCTTTGGTATTAGTAAAAAGGCATTCAAAAAATCGCTGGGAGCTTTGTACAAACAACGTAAAATAATAATAGAATCAACCGGAATTAAATTAATATAAAAAACACGATCATGGGAAAAGAACAATCCGCCAAAAAAGAGACTAAAAAGGTAGCTACAAAATCTTTAAAAGAAAAAAGAAGAGAAAAAAAGGAGAAAAAAGAAAAAGGTAATTCGTAAAAAATTATTCTGAATCACTTACATCCATTTGTAATTCCGGCATATCTGCTGACCGGCATTCTAGCACTTTAAATTGAATTTAAGGTAGGTAATCTAATCACCTTTGTTGAGCCATTTCTTAATGCCGAAAGGATTTTATACCCTACTTTTGTCACAAATACCTCACATGAATACTTTTAAAAACCTAAATCTGTCGAAACAACTGATTAAGGCCATCGAGGATTTGGGTTTTAAAGAACCCACACCGATTCAATCAGAATCTTATTCTGTAATTCGATCAGGAAAAGACGTTGTAGGAATTGCACAAACAGGCACGGGAAAATCATTGGCTTATATGCTACCTTTGTTGCAGGATTTAAAGTTCTCAAATCAGGTTAATCCCGGAATATTAATTTTAGTCCCTACCAGAGAGTTGGTTTTACAGGTTGTTGAGCAGCTTGAAAGGGTTACTAAATACATGAGTATTCGTACCGTTGGAGTGTTTGGCGGAACAAACATTAATACGCAAAAAATAACAGTTGCTGCAGGTGCAGAAATTCTTGTTGCAACACCGGGACGTTTATATGACTTAGTTTTAAGTGGAGTTCTGCAACTAAAGGCAATAAAAAAACTAGTGATAGACGAGGTTGATGTAATGTTGGATCTTGGGTTTCGTTATCAACTGACCAATATCTTTGAGCTGCTGCCGAACCGTAGGCAAAACATTATGTTTTCAGCAACTATGACAGATGAAGTTGATGCACTTATCGACGATTTTTTTATTATACCTACCAAAATTTCAATCGCTTTAAGTGGAACTCCATTGGATAATATTGAACAGCAATGTTATGAGGTTCGAAACTTTTACACCAAAGTGAATCTGTTAAAACATTTAATAAGCGACCGTGATGAATTTCAAAAAGTTATAGTGTTCGTATCAAATAAAAAAATCGCTGACAAACTCTTTGAAGCCTTGCAAGATTATTATGAAGCAGAATGCTGTATCATACATTCTAATAAATCGCAAAATTACCGCATACGCTCCATTAAGCAATTCGATGAAGGGAAATTTAGAATAATTGTTGCGACTGATATAATGGCTCGTGGATTAGATATGGATATGATTACCCATGTTATAAACTTTGATACGCCTAATTATCCTGAAAATTATATGCATCGTATCGGACGTAGTGGAAGGGCTAAACAAGCTGGTAAGTCAATTCTCTTTTATACTGAAAAAGAAGCAGCATTTAAAATGGCGATTGAGTCTTTAATGTCTTATAAAATACCAATGGTGAATTTTCCGGTGGATGTGGAAATCTCACAAGAACGAATAGCTGAAGAACGCCCAAAACATTTTGAGATCAATACTCACAAGCCTATAAAAAATGATTCAGGTGCAGCTTTTCATGAGAAGAAAGAAAAGAACTTAAAATTCAATCAAGGCGGATCGTATCTCCGAAAAGCAAAAAAATATAAAAAGCCTAAAACCAGGGGTGATAAAAATTACAATTTGCGTACTAAAAAGAAATAGAAAGGTTTTACTAAAACGTCATTCAATGAGTCAAACCTAAGATTTAAATATCAATGATTTGCTATTCAGTGCAATAATAGTTTATAGCAAGAATTTTCCTCGCTAATAATTTTTCATGATAGCCCGTCCGCTTGCGGCGTGGAACTTCATTATTTACACATTTGATATTACTACTGTCCATGCTAAGAAAGCTGTTGAAGTAGCGATCTTATAATGGGCTAACCAATCTTGCAAATGTTATTTGTCTTATTTTTTTAAGCATTCTCATTAATCTTTATTAATATTGCAAACTCTAGTAAAAAAATGGCTATGCAAAATAATATATATTCAGTAATTACCGGAAGCGGGCGACATATTCCCGATCGAATTGTAAAAAATACCGATTTTCTTCAGAATGAATTTTATACTATTGAAGGAGAGAGAATCCCTAAATCTAATGAAGAGATCATCACGAAGTTTAAAGAAATAACTGAAATTGAAGAAAGAAGATATGTTAAAGACAATTTGGTTGCTTCTGATATTGGGTTCTTTGCTGCTGAACGTGCAATTAAAAATGCAAAGATTGATAAAGAAACCCTTGACTACATCATTGTTGCCCACAATTTTGGCGATGTTAAAAGCACAATATATAAAGTAGATATTGTTCCGAGCTTGGCTGCCCGTGTTAAATCAAAACTTAAAATTGAAAACCCATTCTGCGTGGCTTACGACTTACCTTTCGGATGTCCGGGCTGGCTACAGGGTGTAATTCAAGCTGATTATTTTATTAAATCAGGTGACGCAAAGAGAATATTGGTGATCGGTACCGAAACCTTATCCAGAATATCTGATCCGCATGATATTGACAGCATGATCTATTCTGATGGTGCCGGTGCAGTTATCTTGGAAGCTAAACAAAGTGAAACACCTGTTGGTATACTAATACATAAAACCCGTTCAGATACAATTGAGCATCTTAATCTTTTATATATGGATCATACCTATAATAAAACCAAGGATGATGATCGAATTTATATAAAAATGAATGGCAGAAAACTTTATAACTATGCTTTAACACATGTTCCTCAATTAGTAAAAGATACTGTTGAAAAAGCAGGAGTGCCCATTAACAAAATTAAAAAGGTGTTAATTCATCAGGCAAATGAAAAAATGGACAATGCCATTCTTAATCGATTATTTAAATTATATAATATTAAGATAAAAGATATACCTGAAAACATCATGCCAATGACCATTGCAAAATATGGAAATAATTCAGTTGCAACAGTACCTGTATTATACGATATGATTTTGAGAGGAGAAATGGAAAATCACGAACTTAAGTCAGGTGATCACTTCGTATTTGCGTCGGTTGGTGCAGGAATGAATGTGAACTCGGTTGTATACAAAATGCCATAAAACCTCTATTCATTCAATAATTCTTCTACCATCTCTAAAAATAAGATTCCTTAATTTCTGTAATCAAGCCTTCCGAACTATCTTCAAGAATATCCAGCACAGTCTCAAAACCTTGTGAACCACCATGATATGGATCAGGAATATTACCTTCATGATTTTCACTAAACTCCGTCATCAAGGCAATTTTATTTTTCTGTGAGGGATTTTTTGCCATTCCAATCAAATTATGATAATTATTGTCGTCCATGGCAATAATTAAATCGTAGTAGTCAAAATCGCTAGGAAAGATTTGTCGAGAAATACTTGTTAGTTCATACCCTCTTTTAATGGCATGACTTTTCATCCTGCTATCCGCAGGCTCTCTCTCATGATAGCTGGATGTACCGGCACTATCTACCTCAACTTCTGCATCTAAGCCATGATCAATTAGTTTCATTTTAAACACAGCTTCAGCGCTAGGCGATCGACAAATATTTCCTAAGCAAACAAAAAGGATTTTAGCTTTCATATATAGATGATTGGATTATAAAGATAAATTAATAGTTGATATTAATACTATCATTTAACTTAATATTGAAAAATATGTTCGCAAACTTGTGAGTTTTCATGCGCGAAACTTATCAGCCGCTATGGGAAAAGAAAATTTATGCAGAAGAGGCCAGCATTACCTTACCTTATTCAAAAGATAATTATTTCTTTGCGGTGCAATCTGTTGATGAAGATGGACATGAAAGTGTGCCGATTTTCCCTGCTCCGGCCCGAAGAAGATAAACCACCATGGCATGATTAAAGAAACGAGCAACCGTATTACTTTCACGGAAGAGTTTCCAAATGAAGAGCAATATTGAGAACTCTTTTTAACCACAAGTTGGAACAACGAATGTCAGCTGAATCTTTCTGACGTAAAGATCATTTTAGAAAATTTCTGCTATTGCTTTTCAGTCTATCTTAATTATAGCCTGGTAGGATTTGGCCGTGTTGTATCAGACAAAAAAGTTCATGCAATTATCTTAGATTTAATTGTTCATCCCGATTTTCAAGGGCAAAGTATTGATAAAAAAATACCCTGTCAATTAGCTGTTAAATTTTATAAGAAACGAGGATTTGTCAAGCGACCGGATAACGTACCCGGAATGGAATATAAGTAATTATCTGGGAGGGAATTGTTTAAGGGCTTTACCTAAAAAGCCTGTTAATTTTCAAGCAGATACTCCTGGTAGCAATCTACTATTCTGGTGTAAAAATGATAATCAGATGTGTAAAGAACCAGATCATCATGAAAACTACAGAAATTCATAAACTCACTTATTTGACCTTGATCAGATAATCCTGTAAGGCTCCCAACTAAAGCCGGATTGAATTTCTCCTTAATTTCTGCTTGATGCTTCTCCAATAATTCTTGTTGAAGATCCCTTGCTATCAGTTTTAATAGTTTTCGTTCCGATTTTGCTTCTTTACTAAATAAATCATATAAAGCTGAAACCGGACCTTTCATTTTAAGGGTGGGTACTTCATTAGGTAGATAGTTTAGCACATTAACTTTAGATGCTAGCATGCTTAAATTCCTTGCCATAATTTCAAGATTCTCCTCCTCAATTCTTTGTTCCAGCGAAGGTTCGTAATTCAGGATAGCTCTTTTAAATTCATCGTAACTCAGATATGGAACAATTGTTACCCCTTCCAATTCATAAACTCTGGGGATGAGCTCAATTGATAAATCGATATGCCCATCAGAAACTGAGTCTGATAAAATAATAACGTTACTATAATATCCTACAGCTGTTATATTTAAAGTGTCAATCGCCCCAATCTCAAAATTAAATGATCCGTATAAATCACTTGCTGTTCCCATATTCTTTTCAGGAATATGAATGTGTGCAAATGAAATGGGTTCTTGAGTATTCTTATCTTTAACAATACCTCGAATAATAATTTGAACCTTCTCATTCTGAGCGGCTAGGTAAAGATTTGACAGCAATAAACAAAGTAGAAAAGATAACATTATTCGTGTTTTCATTGCCATAAATTAATTGGAAATCAAATGTAGAAACCCAACTGCGAATAATCGATAAATTTTAACATACGTTAGGAAATATAAGCTTTTTTAACATCTACTATGGATCAGTTCGGCACTGTAAACTGGAAACAATAATTAAAATTTTAGCCTGATTGGAAGTAGTGATTTGACTCCCTTAATAAGTGAGCCATGCTGCACAAAAAATCGGGAATACCACCACCACCACCACCACCGTCATCACCAACGCCAACGTCACCACCACCTGATAAAAACAAAAAAATGGCGTCAATTTCACCCAAACAGGGGTCGTTGTCAACAATTGTTCGGTCATACAAATCGGTTATAACAAAAAACGCCCAAAAAATACACGCCGATTTTGCATGGCAATCACGGTTTCATGACCACATTATCAGAAACGACGAATCATTTGAAAGAATAAAATCATATATTACCGAAAATCCCATAAAATGGAATGAA
>PIVJ01000190.1 GCA_003353955.1 Bacteroidota bacterium
ATAGTGTGTGGGGTGGGGGGGGGGGGGGGGGGGGGGGGGGGCATCCGGAATTCACACCGGTATGGCGGCCGGTGCAGCTTTTTCAAATCGATGTCTTCGTTTTCCTCGACCCCCAAAACGTAGGTGTAGCCGCTTGAACTTTGTTCCTACCCCGTTTAGTTTGGGAGATATGAAGAAAAATGGATAATCAGTGGCGGCCATTTTGAATTCCAAGATGGCCGCCATAACGGTGTGAATTTCGGATGGCCCCCAATCTTAAATTGATTGTCTTATGATATTCTAACATGGCGCCAACTTTGATGCTTTTACATGTGAAAGTCAACAATCGATGTGCTAAGCCGCCGTACTATGTCTCGATTAACGTGCGCGGATGCTGTTTCGCCCGGCGAAATCAGCGCTCGGCCAATCGGATTACATATAACATATCAGTGAGATACGTGGGGGTTTTCCTGTCCGATTCCCCCCATAATTACGACATCCCACAAGTCCGACATCCCATAAGATCCCATATTAAGTCCGACGTCCCACAAGTCCGACACCTCAAAAGTCCGAAGTATCACAAGTACGACGTAGGCCTCAGGCTACCATTCGTGCGACGGGAGACATATTTCTGATGATGAGAACATTGGTTACAAAAAAACTGTAGGACCTGTCGGACTTATAGAATGTCGGACCAAAGGGGGGTCACCGTCCTGTCCGCCCAGTAGTCCATGTACAATATTTCGTTATCCCAGTATAGCGTAACACATGCGAATGCATTGGAAAAGTAAAGACCCGCATCCCGATATCAAATTTTCGAATATCCCACCGGAGAATATCCCACTACCCGACCAATACAGGGGGGACGGGACTCCACGGGCAGCCGTATTTCGGTGGACGCCTTCTCAGACCTGCACCAAGTGGCACACCGGCTAAGTGTGTAGGCCGAGCCTGATCGGCCAGTGGTCACGCACGAAGGGGCCTTTAATACTTTCATGGGCTAGCGAAATGGCCTAATTAATATCTACAGTGAGGCCCAATAAATGCACACTTCGAATGGGAACGGCGAGGGCTATAGAACAGGCCCGTCGCTAGGGGGGAGGGGGGTGCGAGGAGTGCGAACGCACCCCCCTTTTTCTGGATAGCCATACATATTTTATTCATTTCTAATGTATTGCCATTGCATTGTGAGGCCCGTAGCCAGGACTTTTCGGGGAAGGGGGTGCGTTTGTCCAAATTTGGGACTCTTTCTCCGGTTTCATTGGATCGAGGACCAAAAAAAAAGTCCCACGGCACTCTACTCCAAACGCACCCCCCTTTGGAAATCCTAGCGACGGGCCTGTAGAAGGACTACTGGAGAAAAGCACACCAAGGTGCAATACTCCCAATGGCTGATTCACGAACATATATTTTTGATTCAAATTACATAATGATTAGCAAAAACGCTATTGGGGGGTTGCATGTGACGGCAAAAGACATTTATGCAACGTTGGCGAGAAGTCGGCATCGCAACGGCGTCAAATATCACTTCGCTCCGCAATAGCCGGTGACGTCATTGCCAGATTTGCATGGCTGAGTGAGCCTCAAAATGGTGCTAATTGAGTCTCAAGATGACGGATATGGCGACGTCATAGTCACAATCCCCATAATAACCTGCAGCTGGTCTGCAGTAGCGTTCTCGTGCAACGCCTCTATAGCTTTACCATCATCCACGGGCCGAGAAGCTTTGAAGGTTTGGAAAAATGACTCATCACTCGTTGGGCTTTCAGAACACAAAAGGGCCGTCCATAAGATATCCTTGAGCGAAAAATGGAGAGACATAGTTACTTGTTACAGGGGACATCTTGACTAACCCGAAACCTTCACACATGGCAACAAAATAATTTTGAAAATCCAAGATGGCTACCAGGCGTAGATTTTTCAAAAGGTTTTACCTCTTAAATGTTTCCGATGGCGCGAAATTGATAATTGACACTTTTTTTGTTTTAGCTAGCTAATTAATATTCATGAATATTCATTTAGATACAAATCGCGTTTGATTGGCTGAGCCAACTGTCCGGGATCCTCGCCAAACTATGTGAACTATATTCAAATAAATGGTGCAGAATGATCAATTATGACCTAATGCCTTTGTTATTATTCGAGATTTCCATGGCTGGGCATGGATCAGCAATCTAACTGGGATATCCGACAAGTGGCCAATGTTCAAATACAACTTTCAAAACCACCAGTCATGACCTAATTAACTTAATTAGCTAGAATGCATGCATATCATGAAAGTCGGTACTTAGTATCACAGTCCCGGGGGGGATTTGCTTGGCTTTTACCCCCATTATCACGATATCTGGTACCTTTTGGGGGTGTCATTTTCGGTCTGCTGGTAGCTTTATGGGTATCATATTTCGAGTTTCGTAGTTTTATGGGTATGATATTTCATATTTTTCAGAGCTGGGTAGTTTTTCGGGTAATTATATGATATTTCCGAAGTTCAGACGCGCAAAACCGGAAACAAAGAGCATTGGGTTGCCGATTCGTTTCAATCGGTCCGGCAATGACTCGCCTTTTCTACGCAGCGTTTCTTATACCTTTACTGGTCTTATGACGAAATGCTCTGGTATATTTATGGGTCGGCGGTTCCTGATTGGTAGTATTATGGGATGGAATTTTGACATCTGGTAGCATTATGGGGTAGAAATGCGGCTTTTTGGGTTAAGAATTTGGCTTTTTGGTAGCTTATTGGGCTAGAAATATGAATTTTTGGTAGCTTTGCGGGGTTGGTTTCTAGCAATTTTGAGGTTCTGGTAGCTTTCCGGGGTCATTTTTGAACTGTTGGTAGCCCGGGGTCTGAAAAGCCAGCTGAGCACCCCTGTCACTTCTCAAACCCCCCCCCCCCCCCCCCCCCCCCCCCCCCCCCCCCCCCCCCACCTCCTCC
>PIVJ01000747.1 GCA_003353955.1 Bacteroidota bacterium
GCCTAGGCATTCCCCATACGCTCTAATTCACTTCCTTTGTGTTCTTATGTTCGATTGTAATTCAGTTTAAGAAATTTACTTAAACTTATTACCCAATTTTACTTACAATATTTCAAAGAGCTTTTACTACTTAAAAAGGTGTTTTATCAACACTAAAACTGTTTTTATAGCTTATGTTTTGCTTCTCTGTTACTGCTATTAGCAATAAAGAAAGTGTAAAGGTACATATTTTTTTAAATGTGGCAATACTTTTTTAAAAAATTTTATAATATACCCTTTTACGCTCTTATTTTTTTAGAAACATATTTCATGGGTTTTTGTTCTTCTAAAATTTTTGATGTATTTTCGCCTTTCTTCTAGACTCTTTATTTTGTATTGTCCAGTGGTGTAATGGCAACACACTTGCTTTTGGAGCAGGCACTTTAGGTCCGATTCCTGGCTGGACAGCAATATTTTTACAGACAAAACCCGTTGTTTGTTTAGTTAAAGAATAAGATTTTTGTTGTTTATATTTAACTAGTTATACAACATTTTTAGCATGCAAAAGTTAAGTTTAAAGCAGACCACTACCTATAAGTTATCTCTCCAACAAATACAGTCAATAGAGTTACTACAACTATCAGGCACACAAATACAAGCCCGAATCAGTAAAGAGTTAGAAGAGAACCCAGCCTTGACCCAGCAGGATGAAGAGCCAGTTACAA
>PIVJ01000748.1 GCA_003353955.1 Bacteroidota bacterium
TTTATTTTTATTTTACTATTGATGTTTTCTTGCTCGAAGGTCAACGAAGTAGAAGATTCAAGCATTATTGGACAAGAAAACTTTGTAGAACTATCACTGGCAAAAGAAATAGCAGGAGAGATCTACTTTGAAAATAAAATCAATCCGACTATTGTAAATAAGAGTAGTTCTGCTAAACCTACAAGAAGAACTCTTGAGACTATTAATGAAGTTACAAATGAAAGAGGAAGATCTTCATTTTATGTGGTAAATTATAGCGAAGGAGGTTTTATTATTTTATCCGCTGACAAGAGAACACAACCAATACTTGGGTTTTCTGAGAATGGCGAATTCGTTATTGATGAAAATTCTTATCCACCTGGTTTAAAACTTTGGATGGAAGATGCAAAAAAGCAAATAGCAGATATTCAAGATTCTAACATTGAACAATCAGAAGCAAATAAATTCGCTTGGGAAGAAGTTCAAAACGAACTAGTAACTTCAAGTCAAAGTCTATCTACAAAAGCTTCTGGTGCAATAACCACATCTGTAGCACCGCTTTTAAGCACAACATGGGATCAATCAGGCGGTTTCAATGATGAATTACCACCTGTTTTCAGCGTTGCAGCACCCTAGAAATTTTTCACAATTATTTGGTAAAGCTCAGCTTGCAAGTCATCCATCTTGAGTAGTCTTGTTTTCGTATGCTTCGATTCAGGTAGCAT
>PIVJ01000749.1 GCA_003353955.1 Bacteroidota bacterium
GATCCAGATCTACCATTTTAATTAAATCAAATAAATGCAAGTCGAAGATAAAGAAATAAACGGGTTCTTAATTGAGAACTTTAATCAGCACGACTTAGAAGTAGGAAAAACGCAGGGGACTATATGTTCCCTGTATTTATCTCCAGCATACCATGAAGCGTTATATCAATCAACGTTGTGCATGGAAGGCTTAGCCTTAACAATGTATAATTAATTAAATCAAATAAATGCAAGTTGAAGATAAAGAGATTAATGGTTTTCTTATAGAGAACTTTAATCAACACGATTTAGAAGTCGGGAAGAGTCAAGGTATTTGTCCCCTGTGTTCTATTGATAGGAAACCTGAGAATCAGAAAGCTAAATGCTCTTCTTATGATTGGGAACGTGGAATCGGTACTTGCCATAACTGTGATAAATCTTACCAACTACATACATTCAAACGTAAAGGCAAAGCTGAACGTGAATATGTAGTACCTGAAAAAACTACTGTTGGAAACTTAGACAATAAGATCGTTGAGTGGTTCAATACAAGAGGTATATCTGAACAAACATTAAAAGATGTTAAAGTAAGTGTTGGTCAAGAATTTATGCCACAGACCGGTAAACCCGAGAATACTATTCAGTTTAATTATTTTGTAGGTGGATTACTTACTAATATTAAATATAGAGATGGTCGTAAAAACTTTAAGCTATATAAAGGAGC
>PIVJ01000069.1 GCA_003353955.1 Bacteroidota bacterium
TAGCAAAAGTAAGATATAAAATATATTGCGGGGTGGAGCAGTGGTAGCTCGTTGGGCTCATAACCCAAAGGTCATAGGTTCGAATCCTGTCCCCGCTACTAGAAAATCAGGCAGTTACAATAAAAAGTAACTGTCTTTTTTTATTCTCCTAAAACATACCTAAAACAAATTGAAGTTTGCTTCCACTTTCACCTTTCTTTTGTAACGCCTTATTTCCTTAGGTTTGATAAAAAACATTTCAATCTAAAACTGTTTTATGCTACTTTCCCTTGCCCATTTATAACACCCTTTTCTATGAAAAGTCTTTTTTTCGTGTGTATGTCTCTATATCCCTGATACTTTGGGCTGTCCGCAATGGAATAATGAACAAATTACAGAGTTTCAAAATCTATTGAAATCAGAAAATAATCAAGAAACGACTCCACAAGAAGCCGAAGCCATCCTTTCTCAAATGTATCAAAGCTCTTGTTTTTGATGAATTGGAATAATATCAATTTGAAGTTTCCCTAAAGTTTATTTATCATGTTCAAACTATTTCTTCTCCTCTCTATTAATGAAATACTTCGCTTATATCCGTAAATCTTCCGAAGATAAGAAACGGAAAATTCAGTCTATTCCTCGCCAATATGAATGGTGCCATAAAGAAGCAGAATGCAGAGGGTTTAAAATTTCTCGATTTTTTGAAGACAGTAATTCTGCTCACAAATTATTTCGTAAGGGGTTCAAACATCTGGTTGAAGCAATTGAGGAATCTGAAGAACCTATAGGGATCATAACTTGGAAAATATCTCGTCTATCTAGAAACCCTATTGATGAAGGAGTTATCAAATACGCTTTTATTCGAGGAAAAATCAAACACATTATTGCTCGTGATAGAGAATACAAAGAACACGAAAGCCAGATTATAATGGGAGTGGATTTTGGACAAGCTACACAATTCTCAATCGAATTATCAAAAGATGTCAAAGAGGGAATGAATAAAAAGGTATCAATTGGATATCAACCGAGCAAAGCTCCCTATGGATATATAAATGACCCAACGGGTTTAAAAGGTGATAAGAAAGTTTTTGTTGATGAAAAATATTTTGAACCCATACAGCAATTTTTAAAAGCATATGCAACTGGCATTTATTCGATACCTGAATTACAAGACAAATTAACAAAGCAGGGAGTCTTCACAAGAGCTGGCAAGCCATTTTCAATAAGCACACTCTACTTAATACTCAAAAGACGATTTTATTGCGGAGAATTTATGTGGAATGGGAAAATAATACAAGGAAAGCACAAGCCAATGATAAGTATCGAGGAGCATGAAAGAATCCAATCTCTTTTAAGAAGAACTCAAAAACCAAGTCAAAACAAATACCAAAATTATTACTCGGGATTTATTAGTTGTCATTATTGCCAATCGGCTGTAACTGGATATTCCAAGATGAAGAATAATAAAATTAAAGGCTTAACAACCTATCATTACCTAAAATGTGGGAAAAAGAAAGATAAATATTGTCCACAATTGCAACTAACAAGAGCCAATGTTGATAAGCAAATTGAAGTGATCTTAGAAAATCTAAGCATTCCTGAAAAAATAGTTGATTTTATCCTTAAAAATATTGAAAGCGAAGTTGCCAAAAAACAATCAATAGCTTCACAAGGAATAGGACAGTTACAGCAAAAATTTAATGAATTAAACAGTGAAATTGAGACTTTGGGAAGGAAACTGATAAAAGGTGTTATTAGTGATGAATTCTTTATCAAGATGAATAATCAATTAGAAATTGAACAAAAGATAATTTCTGAAAAGATTAAACATCACAACTCTGATAAAACAAAGGAAATGGAGAAGCTGAAAGATATTTTTGTATTTCTTGATTCTGCACCGAAAAAATTTCGCTCAGGCTCGTTTGAGCTAAAAAAACTCATTTTAAAAACTATTGGATCGAACTTTGCTTTAAACAACGGAAAAGTAAGTGTGGAAGTATCTAAAGGCTTTTCAATTGTTAAAAAAGCACAGGAGCAGTTCACCATAAAAAATCGTTGGGTCGAACCTAAACATCCTCGCTCTATAAAAGGGTTAAAGTCGCTAAAGAGTGATGATACTTTTGTCTGGAGCGCCTGGTGGCATGAATTACGAACTTATCTTGCCGAAAATGAAGTAATTATCCCAAATATTTAGACTTTGCTTTGGATTAAAGCGAATCCTCTTTCCTTCTGAAAGTAATAGGTTTAAAATACAATTTGGTATCGCCATATAAATAAGCTTTGAGCAAGAGAATATTTCTCGGAGCAGAAATATTTATGGTAAAGAATTCCTACACGAAAAAACCTGTCGCCTCTCGGCAGGTTTTTTTGAGTGCATTTTTTTTAACCCCTTTTATTATGAATGTAGAACACTACATCAAAGTTTGTTTACCTATTTCTGACGAGTCTCGAGAATATAGACTTGCAAAAGGCGTAGAGCTGTACACTGATAAAGTCTGTGAACCAATGATTTTATTTTTGACTGAGCAATTTGAAATAAACCCTAATTGCTTAGTTGGAGACATTAGAAGTTTATATGAGCGAAGAAAAGAGATTGTTCAAAAGAAAGCTGTTGAAATGGCTTCCATTGAAGAGATTCAAGCCGAAATGTAAAAGTATTTTGCTTATTGCCAAAAAGTTCGAATAAAATCTGCAAAGAATTATTAAGGCGAGAAAATCGAAATTGCATAATCCCAGAAAGTGAGTTTTCGCTTGCTTTCTGGGGTGTCATCTTTTAGCAGAGGTCCGGGAATTAGATAAATGATTTTGAATATTTTATAAGTTATGTGAATATACTCCATACAAATCTGATTTTGATTATATTTGATATGCAATAAAACCCCTTTCAATGTATTTATCAGAACTAAAACTTTGGAATTTCCGCAAATATGGCAATAAAGACCACTTACTAAGTATAGACAACAATACTAAAGCAGATTTGACAGTAGAGTTTAATGAGCACTTAAATGTACTTGTAGGGGAAAATGATTCTGGCAAATCAGCTATTATTGATGCAATAAAGCATGTTCTAAATACTAAAAGCTTGGAATATTTCCGTTTGGATGAAAAGGATTTTTTTGAATTTGTTGATGGAAATGTTCGGAAAAGAGCAGAGGAATTAAAAATTG
The DNA here is from genome assembly GCA_003353955.1 of Bacteroidota bacterium. Taxonomy (GTDB): domain Bacteria; phylum Bacteroidota; class Bacteroidia; order Bacteroidales. The sequence goes on from PIVJ01000069.1 coordinate 3,147, forward strand.
AGTGTACGTTCAAAATATCAGAACCAAGAGAAGCAGGAAGTTTTTTGGAATGGGTTGGTTTTGATGAGGATAAAAAATATGAATTGACAGTTTGGCTTACTGCGACAAGAAAAGATCAAAGGATAATTACAAATATCCGTTCTGGTCAAGATGATGAAGGAGCGCAACTTGATAGTGAAGCTAGAGAGGACCTAAAAATAACATACCTAAAACCTTTAAGAGATGCTCTTTCTGAACTAACACCTGGTTACAAATCAAGATTGGCTGATATTTTAGGAAGTCATGCTATTTTTCGTACCCTAAAAGATGAAAGAGGAAATAGACTACAGCACAAATTAGAAGAAAAAGTCGAAAAAGCGAATAAAGAAATTCGAGAGTATTTTGATATAGAGGAATACGAAAAGGACACTGACAACCAAGACCACAGGGGTGGTATAATTACAAAAGAAATTAAAAATCTACTTGAAGAGTTATCTTTCAAAAACGGTTCAAACGAAGCAGCCATTGAGTTAACGGATGAAGAATTATCTGAAATTTTGAACTCTTTGAAACTCGTAAATGACTCCAATAAATCAGGACTTGGATCTTTAAACAAGCTCTATATGGCAGCAGAGTTTTTGCTCTTAAACCAACCACAAGGACGAGATTTAAAACTAGCACTAATTGAAGAACTAGAAGCACATTTACACCCACAAGCGCAATTGAAAATTATTGATGCTCTACAAAATAACGACTCATTTACTGGGCAACTCATACTTACAACCCATAGCACGACTCTCGCCTCCAAAGTAGCTTTAAACAACCTCATTCTATGCCACAACCACGAGGTTTTTCCTATGTTTAAAGGGAAAACAAAACTTAATGAAAATGATTATGAGTTTTTAGAACGATTTTTAAACTCAACAAAATCAAACTTATTTTTTGCTAGAGGGGTGATAATGGTTGAAGGTGATGCGGAAAATTTATTGATTCCAACAATTGCAGAATTGATTGATAGACCATTGTATGACTATGGCGTTTCTATTGTAAATATTGGAAATACAGCATTTAGACGATATGCCCGAATTTTTCAAAGAAATGACGGAAAAGAATTGCAAATACCTGTTTCGTGCATTACAGACATGGACATTGCTCAAGAAATTCAGGAAAATGATGTTGTAAGCACAGAACGTGGAGAAGGTGATAATGCTTACACACCAAACCCAGCAGATGAGAAAGCAAAGAAACTAGACGGAATTTCTACAGAAAAAATAGAAGTATTCATTTCCCCCTTATGGACATTAGAATTTGATATTCTAAATTCAGAAAAAATTACGAGAAAACTACTCATTGCATCAATTCTTGAGGCTCAACTCATAAGTAATAAAAAAGCTTATGAGGGACTTTCTGAAAAAGAAATTACTGATAAGCTACAATGTGCAGAACAAAAATTAACTGATAACTTATTAAAATCTACAGAATGGACAGCATGCGACATTTACACAAAGTACCTAAAGGATAACGGAAGAGTTTCAAAAGCGGTTACAGCCCAACGATTTGCATCTAAATTGATGGGGGAAAAAGCCTCTGTAGCTGACATTCTAAAAACAGCTCCTGAGTTTAAATATTTAAGAGATGCAATTTACCATGTTACTAAACCAGAATGAGAATGAAGCCAATTACTATAGAGGAAATTGAACATGCCTCATCTGTGTTGTTTAATGGTGATTCCTATAAGTTCTTTGATGACTGTGAAGCAAAATCCGGAGAAAGAATAGATGTGATCCAAAGCCTCGATAGTATTGATGTAAATGCTTGTCCTGGGAGTGGTAAGACAACTGCTCTTTTAGCGAAACTCATCATTTTAGCAAACAGAATGCCTTTTGAGGATGGAAGTGGAATCTGTGTTTTGACACATACTAATGTTGCTATTGACTTGATAAAGGAAAAACTTGGTGTGGGTGCATCAAAACTATTTGCTTACCCTAATTTCTTCGGAACAATTCAAAGTTTCGTTGACCGCTTTTTAGCTATTCCATTTTGTGCTTTTGATAAGAATGCTCGAATTACCCATGTGGATATTGACAGAATTTTTTATGAATCTAGAAAATATTATGTTAGCCTTTCATTTGGGGCAAAAGGAAGTCCCACATTAAAAAACACCTTGTATCGATCAGGCACAAGAAAAAGTGACTGGGATAGCTCTGCTACTTCTGAGAAGCATTTAAATGCGTTTAGTTACCTTTCGAAACTTGTTCTTGATTATGAGGGGAATAAATTACAAGAGAGAATACATGGCAAAACATTTAGAACAGGATCATCCACTAGCGAAAGAGCTAGAATGGACTTTCAGGAAATAGTTGATTTTAAAAACTCTTTGATACAAAACGGGATTATTTCTTATGATGATGCGTATTCACTTGCTTTTGAATATATATACAAATTTCCAGAAATTAAGGCAGCATTTCCTGAGCGATTCAAATATGTCTTTATAGACGAAATGCAAGATACAGCAAAGCATCAAATAGATATTATCAATGCTTTATTTAAAGAAAAAGATGATGTAGTTGTTCAGTATTATGGAGACCCTAATCAGGCAATCTTTGAAACTGAAGGACAAAAAGATGGAGAATGGAATCCTGACCCCAACTCTTCATCAACCTTAACACTTATGAAAAGCAAACGATTTGGTAAACCAATTGCCAAAGCAATAAACTCAATTCGTGTAATACCGGATGAGAAAAATTTGATTGACGGAGACAAACCCGACTCAATGCTTAAACCTTGCTTATTACTCTTTAATAAGGATCAGAATCAAGAATCTGTTTTGGATGTTTTTAGTCAAATAATTATTAAGAATAAGCTACACAAAATTAAAAAAGCAAAATTCGTTGCAATTGGAAGGGTTGGGAAAGAGCATCACAAAGGAGAATTAAGCTTAAAATCATATTTCTCAGAATATGAGAAGGAGAAATCTAAGAAAAAGGAGTTTTACCCTCACCTGATTCAATATATAAGAAAAAATGTAATCAATTCAGGACAATTAAAACAAACCTCAAATAGTATAATAAATGCAATTCTGCATATACTTGATTTACACGAATTCAAAAATGAATTTTTAAAGAAAGGAACTAATGAGGTAATTAACAAAAGATTTTCAAAGACATCTCTACTTAACTTTTTGAAATATTTACATGAAGCAGTTTATTTTGAATTGAAAGAAAAACTTATTCTATGGTCAAATAGTATCGTCACAAATAACACACCTTATAGCATATCCGTACAAGAAGCGATTGAAGACTTTGTTAGTACGAAGATTCTTCCGCTAAAAGAAAAAATGCTTAATAAAGATTTAGATTTTTTTAAAGTTCCTACAGAAATACAAGAAGTCATAGCTAAATCTGGTAAAGAGGAGGATTTTGAGCAAATGGAACGAAATATCTACAACTTTAAATATCAAGAAGAAGACAAAGAACATGAATTACCTATTAAAGTGAATACTATTCATGGAGAAAAAGGAGAAACTCATACAGCAACATTATATTTAGAAACTTATTTTAAAAAATTCTACGATTCACAGAGAATTAAAGATCAATTAATTGGAAAATGTTTTGACCCGAAAGGAAAGGAAATAAATATGGCAACTAAAATGGCATATGTTGCAATGAGTCGTCCTAAACGGTTATTATGTTTTGCAATTCAAAAGGAGGGAATTCAAGATATTATGGATACCCCTGAAGAAAAAGAAAAGCTAGAGAATATCTGGGAAATTGTAGAAGTCTAAGTTTTCCCAACAATTCTTCTCAATAAGAATTTGATTTCTTAATAAATACCTCAGTCTTTTCTTCAAATTCAAATTCTGATAGCTATTCACCCCTAAGGTTTATATCCTTAATACAACTATCTGATTATACCAATGTAACTAATTCCTGACAAAGTTAACCTCGTATAAATATTTTTAACAAGTACTACCAGAAGCATTAATTATAAGATAAAGCTTCTTCCAGCCCTTCGGGTTTATTCATTCCGATTTTATCGGAAGTGACCAAAATACTGATTCCAAAATTTCTATTCCGGTTATGGAATCGTCAAAAATTTATTCATCGGCGAGCCAGTAGCCAACAAAAATCCTCAGGGCAGGGGTGAAAATAATGAGAAATTCAGTAACTCTTTTCAATTCAAATCTAGCTGAAATCAAAATCACTTATCACAATAAGCAAAAATTCTCAGAGATGAGGAAAGTCACTTGCTCAAAAGATGTTGTAGAAGTTCTTCGTTCTGTTTGGAGTGACCAAATAGAGTATCGGGAAGAATTTGCTGTTTTATGCCTAAGCCGAGCTAATAAAGTCCTTGGATATTCGTTCATTTCATCTGGAGGCATGGCTGGAACTGTTGCTGACCCTAAGATCATTTTTCAAATTGCTTTAAAATCGAATGCCTCAAGTATTATACTTGTACATAATCACCCTTCTGGGAACATTCAGCCAAGTGAAGCAGATATCAAATTGACAAATAAAATTAAAAAAGCTGGCTTGCTGTTAGATTTACCTGTGTTGGATCACATAATATTGACCTCTGAAACATACTATTCTTTAGCTGATGAGGGAGTTTTATAAATCGGAGTTTTAATATTATCAAAAAATTACGAGATAAAATTCATCTCCAATTTTTATCCTAAATTTATTTCATTTGTAATGAAGAGTCCTCTGAGATTAGTGTATTAGGGTACTTGAGGATTGCATATAAAAAAGAATAATTTAAGGGTTATGTATCAATGCTTTATGTATCTTTAAAAAGTTAATTTATTTTTTATATATTTGTTTTGAATACAAGATGCCCTTGAATTTCGCACGTAACTATCGGATCCTCCGATACCATCTGTATTCACTGAAATGCATGCCTCCATTTGGGGTATGGATTTTCAGGTTTTCAAGTTCCCCATTTATTTTGTTCTTTGAGCAATAAAATGATTATATGTAAATCTATTATTATTGGTAAGCTAATAATGTGCAATAATTTCAAATAAATAACTTAAAAGTTTAATCGTAATGAATATTCTAGTTAAAGAAAAAAGCCAATCTAAGAAATCAACAAGGGTTTCTTCGGCTCTGATTGCAGATAGCTGTCTGAAAAATCCATATTTAATTATGGAAGAGCCCATAAGTATTAACAAACTGTATAAAAACATTAATGGATTGAAAGAAAAGCTTCGAGCAAGTGACAAACCACAGGCAATATATGGAGCAGGGACTTGGGGTAAATATGAAGAATATCAAAAAGCATCTCCGAATTGGATGCCTAGGTCAATACAGAAAGACTTTAAAGAATTAGAATATTCAATTATCAAAAATAGTATAGTAGATAATCCAGTTCAGCTCACAGAGCGCCATGTAAATGTAATTTGTGAATTATGTGATTATACCCCAAATACTGAAATCTTTACTGAGTTATGCGTTATTCATTCCTATTTGTGTGCTAGTTATGTTACGATTGATTTAATTTTTGATGGTCAGATTGATAATAAAAATGCATATTTAGATGTTGCCCCAATTTTATTAGCAGTTCAAAACAAGGTTTTTAAAATTTTAGAAGCATATTCTAGTCAAGACAGATTTGATATTACAACAAAGCTGAAAGAATCTCTTTTGGTTCAAAGAATGTCTTTACTTGAAGAAGAAAAATTTCGTAAGAATTCATTATTGATTTCAGAAAATGAAGAATATGAATCGGTTATTGGCAAAGCAGATTGTGTATTATTTATGGTCGAATTATGCTCACTTCTGAATAATAAAATAATCTCTGAAACATCCTTATTATTCTTAAAAACATATCTATTCCTATCTCAGCTAGCTGATGATTTGAGTGATTGGCGGGAAGATTTGATTAATGAAAATTACACTTCAATTTTAAGGCAATGTTTTGCAAGTAAAAATAAAATATGTAACGAATATGAAATCGAAGAATGTTTATACCTTGAAGGCATATATGAAAGTCGCTTAGTAAAGATTATCAATATTTATGATAAAATAAATTCAAACTTGAGGGGTAGGATAAATAATCATCCACTTACCTTATCCATTGTATCTAAAGAAAGAGAAATGTTATTTACTGTTTTAACAAACTTCATAGAAACTAAAAACACTTTTTTAAGAGGATGATAAATTTTTCATATATTATAATTCATGCTTTCGACTGTTCTAAGTGATAATATAATAGTTGAGGAACTAAAGACCTCAGGAAAAGATAATGCAATAAAACTTTTAAACTATGCTATTATTTCTTGCAAGCAAATAGTGGAGAGTAATTTATCATTTCCTAAATACAAAATTTTAAGATTAATTATAATCTTTTTTTGCGTACCATTGGTTTATATAGGGTTCTTCAACAGTAATCAAAAATTGTTTATATTTTATTCTCGAGATAATCTGGAACCAATAGCGTTTTTTACATGTTCCGTTAAAGGTTTAATTAGCAATCTAGCGATTTACAAAAAAACACCTTTTTTCCGTTTAATCCTTTCTAAAGAAGATATTATTATTGATTTTTTAAGTCTAACAATTAATAAAAAGGATAGTGGCTTCCGATTAATAGCTATTGTCGAGCATATGGGAATATTCAACAAATTTCTTTGTAAAAAAAAGTTTGAAAAGATTGCTAATAATGAAGGTAGAAGATTTTTATACGATAATGAGGAAAAAATAATGTGTTTTGTTTGGAAATTTATAAAAAGTTGGGCGTGTATTTATACTAAACATTTCTCTTAAAAATAATGTTTCTAATTTTTTTTTATAAATTGCTATGGATTCTTACATTTTAAGCATAAATATGGAAGGAGGTCACGCAATTCAATTTTTTACAACAATAACATCATTAATTATTAGCGGTGGCGTTTTTACTGGTACGTATTACATTGTTAAAGACAAAAGAAGCAGAATACAAATAGCTAATATTATCTCAGGATCATGGATTTGGTATAAATATATTTATATAACAAAAAAGTGTCTAATAGGTATAAAAAGTCTTCTTGGATTTCCATTTTCTTTTAAATTACTCAACTTTTTCATTGGATTAACATTTTTTTATGCTGTAGTAGGATTAGCCGCTAGTGAAGTTTTTGGAGGGAAGACTCTTATAGGTAATGATCCTCTTTTAAGTTGGAAACTAGACAGCCCAGGTTCGTTTATACTCCTTTCACTCTTTGTTATTTTATTATCAATTATGGTATTGATATTAAGAAATAGACATTTTTTTATCAAATGGATTACAGATAGCAGTTGGTTTATTAATGCTTCCAGTACAAAGGTTTACATAGTTTATTGGCTTATTTGTATCGTTGGATGGTCTATGCTTGGTTTTGTTGTTTGGATTTTTTCTAGCCAAATGTTATTTCATGCATGCTTAATAATTGCTTCAATATCTCTTTTAGGATCTTTTAATAAAGCCACAAGAGTAATATCGCTGATCACTGCAGCAACATTACCATTTATTCTTTTTATTCTTTTTCCAAAGTCTCCAGTACCAGTTTTTTTACTCTTACTATGCTTAGCAATTACTCCAATGAAAGCTGTTTTTGATTGGCTTTCATGTAGTCTCTTGTTAACTAATACAGAAAGAAAAATCTTTACTTCAAATAGATATCTTCATTTATTAAAATATCTATTTGTGAACATCTGTCTTTCCATTATAGGATTAATCGGAATAGCTTTTTTTCTGGCATTTGCATTTTATATCGTAAATATTATTGTTAATTATTTTCATGGAATACAGATTAATTGGCTTGTTTTTTATAAAAATAGTTTTTCGTCTGCCTTTGATAAAGGTATATTTTTAAGTATAATTTTTATAACTTCAGTTCTCCCATTCATAATAGTAATAGTTTTAACATCAGTATCAATAATTCTTAGCCCTAAGTATTGGAATAGGTCATTAGAGAAGATGTGTAGACAAAGTTCAATTACTCCCTTTGAAAATGCAAAAATTTCTTTGATATTAATATTAAATTGCTTCTCTTATCTAATAGGTGGATATTTAATCTTTCTCTTATTGAAGATGATTATAATTATTGTAAATCCGATTTTTTTTGGAACAATCGACTTGGTTAGACAGCTTTTCAGTTAAAAGTAGTTTAATCAATTATGTTCCAATGTTTCTGTTTAGCAAGTACGCGAGTTCTATATAGACAGTTCCTGACCCATATGGAACTCGCCCACCTTCGGTGGCTTGTTAAGGAGACCTTAAAATCCCTTTAATTTTCACTCATCGCGAAAACAGCATTTGGAATAATACCCCAAATGCTCGACCAACAAATAGTATAAGTTCCCATATAAACAAAGAAAACCAGTGGATAATTCTAATGAAAATCCAGCCAATGGTTTTTAAGACTCTGAAGAAAAAAAATCGAAAAAAGTTTAAACTTTTCTTATATAACCACTTTAAAGAAGAATAAAACCACTCCTTTTTAAAGATTAACAGAGGCAATCCTATTGTCAGAAAAAGACTTAAAAGACTCAAAACCTGCCTCCTTTCTTCACTCATGATTCCGTTTCCTTTTGGAAATCTTTTAAATATTTCGAATAGGCTCTTACTGATTTTATTATTCGAATTCTCAATTACAGTAAGGAAACCAATATTAATTGTCAAAACAGAATTATCGCGACACTCACAAATTCTTCGATGATCATTATTATGAGATTGGAAATTGTGTACCAATTGAGAAGATTCTGTCGGCGAACCAGTTGTTATAAAGAATGACCTAAAAAAATGATCTCGCTTGGTTTGCCTTTGGGTAAATTGCCTGGCAGATGACAAATGAATTGGGCTTAGAGATGTAGTTTTTCACAACTTAGTAACTCGTGAAAAACAGCAGTATTTTTACTTTTATTCACGAGTTATTTGCTTAATCCGTGAAATGGGCTATATTTGAACCATGAAACAATCTTTTCGCATTCTCCGATACATTCAATCGCTCAAAGA
>PIVJ01000750.1 GCA_003353955.1 Bacteroidota bacterium
TGAAAAACTAAATAAAAATTATCCTATATCAGAAGCATCAAGTAGAGTCACAAAAGCTTACAAAGAAGATGTAAAGAATAATGGTGATAAGATGATGATAACACGTAAGGAAGCGGATAGGTGCGATGAAATGATACGTAAAATCCAAAACAACAGCGTATGTGTGTCATTATTAACAGGTGAAGACATTATTAACGAAGAACCGGGTATCAAAGAAATTAACGGTACTTGGTGGAAAGGCAAAGCGGATTGCATCAACAAAGATCAAGGATTAATTGTTGACATAAAAACAACTGGAGATATTAACCGTTTTAGGAAGTCCGCGAACATATATAACTATGACTCACAAGCGTACATTTATAAAGAGATATTTGGTTACGACTTAGTTTTCTTAGTAATATGCAAGAAGACTCATCAAATAGCGATTTATGACTGCTCTGAGGAGTTTTACAATAGAGGCAAAATGAAAGTTGCACAAGCAATGAATGCTTATGAAGTACTTATTAATGATCCACTATTTGATCTTAAAGACTATGTTAAAACTGATACATTATAGTTGCAGACAAAACACGAATACAAATTGATAATATATATGAATCTAATTAAATTATTTAAAATGAGAAGAACTAAAAAAAGAACCTGCTCTGTAACGGGCGTAACAACGAAAGTAGATAATTTCTACACTAACCAAACTCATGTAA
>PIVJ01000191.1 GCA_003353955.1 Bacteroidota bacterium
ACAGTCCTCCAGCAAACAATTATCAGGGGGTTCTTTTCTGAAAGTCGAGAAAAATGTGCTCAAAACCCAGTAAATTTATACTTTTACCTTGGAATCAAAAACGTTTAGGACAGTATTGAAAATTATAAGTAAAATAAATCGATTATATGGACGAGTTTACTTGGCAAGATCTTCTGTAGAAACTCCATATTGTTCATCTTTATCAATGGTGCCAATGGGTTCGATGTGAACTAGAATATCATATACATTGTCTAACTTGTTTTTAATATTTTCATCAACAAGATGGGCAATTTGATGAGAATCTGTCACACTTAACGAGCCATCTACTTCAATATCAATAGCAATCAAATAGGCATTATTAATCTGCCGAATTCTTACACGGTGAGGATGGTGGACGCCTTCAACTTCTTCTACAGCTTTAAAAACTTTTTTGTAAATGCCGGTGTCATGAACACCATCCATAAGTTCTGTATTTGACTTAATGAATATTCTGATGGCTGTCCACATGATCCAACCACTTACGGAAAAGGCAGTAATAACATCCAGTATAGGTAATTTGAAAATAAAAATAAAGATTAATCCAATCAAGACCGAAACTGAAATTATGACGTCGCTTTGCATATTTTGTGCATTGGCAATTAACATACTGCTATTCACCTTTTTGCCAACCTTATATTGATACAGTGCCAAGAGTAATTTGCCAACAATTGAAATAATGGTAACATAAATCGCAATGGTTGTGGGCATTTCTCTTACCTGGAATTCTAATAATTTTGATCCGGTAGATATTGCCAATTGTGCGCCTGCAAAGAAAATGATAAAGGCCAATACTTTGGAAGCGATGGTGTCAGCTTTTTCATAGCCATATGGAAATCTTACATCAGGTGGCTTGGAAATAATATTAGCTGTAATTAAGGTAATGATAGATGTAACGATATCGCTTGCAGAATCTATTCCATCGGCAATAACCGCTAAACTTCCTGAAATTATGCCTACAGTAATTTTAAGTGAGGAGAGAAAGATATTTCCCAGGATGCTTATCCAAGAAGCCTTTTTGATATATTTTCCCCTATCATTCATTAAACATAAATAGCGTATAAAATTCTAGTTTGCAAAATTATAAAATTCAATAATCGAAATTAATAAAGGTAAAAAGATCACTTCTCAGAAGCTTGTAATTTTTATGAGGCCAAAAAACGTTCGGCTTCGATGGCTGCCATACAGCCTGTGCCGGCTGCTGTAATCGCTTGCCGATAAATGTGATCCTGAATGTCACCACATGCATAAACCCCTTCAATATTTGTTTTGGTTGAATTTGCTTTGGTATTTATATAGCCGGTATCACTCAACTCTAATTTCCCTTTGAAAAGTTCGGAGCTAGGTGCATGTCCAATAGCCACAAAAAAGCCATCTACTTCAATTTTTTTCTCTTCACCAGTTTTGACATTGGTTAAAATTGCTCCGGTAACAGCTTTCGCAAAACCTTCTTGCTTTCCAATAATTTCTTTAGTAGTATGATCCCACAATAATTCAATATTAGGGGTGTCGAATACTTTTTTCTGCATAGCTTTTGAGGCACGTAATTCATCGCGGCGATGAATCAAATAAACTTTTCTACAGAGTTTAGCAAGATAAGTGGCTTCCTCAGCAGCGGTGTCTCCACCACCAACTATGGCAACATCTTTGCCTTTATAAAAAAAGCCATCACAAGTTGCACAAGCAGAAACTCCATAGCCATTGTATTCATCTTCTGATTCAATTCCCAGCCATTTAGCTGTAGCTCCTGTAGCAATAATTACCGTTTCAGAAACGATGGTTTTTCCATCATCCGATTTAACTTTAAACGGACGTTCTGAAAAATCGACTTCTGTAATAATTCCATATCTTACATCAGCGTCAAACCTGAGAGCTTGATTTTTCAAATCTTCCATCATCTTAGAACCATCGGTACCTTCTGGGTATCCAGGGAAATTATCAACTTCAGTCGTGGTTGTTAATTGGCCTCCCGGTTGAAGCCCTTCGTAAACGATGGGTTGAAGATCAGCTCTGGCAGCATAAATAGCAGCTGTATACCCGGCAGGACCAGATCCAATTATTAAACATTTTGTGTATTCTTGATTTTTTGTCATGTTTTACTATTTATTTTAGAATATAAAGTTAATTCTTTTTGAGCATTTGTTTAAACTATGCCACAATTGCCTAGCTCGAATAATTCACAAATCCAAATTTACACCAAAAATACGATAGTAAGCCAAGGCTAAGAATCTTGGTTTTGGCCGTTTCTCTATTACTGCTTGATTTGGTGTTTTTTATCAAAATAATTACGCATAATATTTCCGGTCAGTATTGTATCATTAAACTTAGGGGACTATTGGTTAATATACAAGAATTCAACCGTGCTTTGTTTCTTATGACCACTTACCATCCTTTTTTCTACACGCATACCTAACTACTTGTGTAAACACTTGTTCAAAAATAGTATCAGGAAGTAACTGACGGGCACGGTTGTTTACAATACAGGAAAACAATCAAGACTCTGGACAAGATGCAGATGTCAGAAATAAAAGAAGACAATAAAAGTGAATTATTATATATGAGATCAAATGTAAATCAAGATCAATCAAAAATATTTAAACAACTGAAAATCCCAGTACCAAAAGACATTACTCCGCCTAGTACTGTGAGCCAGCACTTTAAGTAATAAAGTAGTGCTTCGTGTGTTTTGTATATAGCTGATGTAAAAGGACTTAGCCCTTGTAACTGTCAAACTCAAGAAGTAGAGTTACTTTTAGAAAAATTACTGTAGAAAAGAACAGAAACAACAATAAGAAGAAGCTCTATTTAACCAAATCAAGTGATTGTAAAGGCTGTCCGTATAAAATACAATGTGCCGGTAA
>PIVJ01000011.1 GCA_003353955.1 Bacteroidota bacterium
AATTAAATCACTCAACACATTAAAACTATTAAATAAAAAATGTGGATTAATTTGATTTCTGAGCGCTTCATATTTATAAGTCAACATTTCAGCTTTAAGCTTTTCGGCATTGAGTACAGTTTTTCTCCAGGCTTGTAGATAACCGTAGGCCGAGAATATTAACGACAAGACTGCAGCAACAGCAAAAGCATAATAACTACCTTCTAAAATTTCATAAATCTCATTTAGATCAAATGTTCCATTAATGATCCATCTCATCAAAAATTGAATCAGAATAAAAGCTATCACAGAATACAGAACCATAAACACCAAACCCAAAGCAATCCGTTTCTTCGGATATTTTAAAGTGGAAATACTTTTATTAAGACGGTAGATAATATACACATGACCTACCCATTGGGTTATACAAATACTAAACCCCCAGATAAAGTTCAGAATGAAGACCTCAAAAGAAATAAAAGCTTTTGAAAAAAAGAAAACAATAACCAAGAATGTTAATAATATAGTTTCCAATATAAACATCCAAATATTACCGAAAGGATGGTACAAAATTTGCCGAAAATTTAATGGGTTTTTCATTAATAGTAAAATTAGAAAATAAATTAACTAAACAGAATTAATCATTTTTCATTTGCCCAAGCAAGCCTGCTACCTGATTTTTACCCCAATTTGGATGGATGGAAGATCTCGGTTTGTAATTATCCCAATCTGCAAGTAAGTTTTCTACAGCGTTTTTGTAATCGGCAGGATCTTTTCCAAAAAAGCTAGCACCGCCAACATCCTGTGCTAATTTCAAATATCTAACTCTTGGATTGTTTGCTTCCATAGCAAATGCCTGACCAATGGTTTGTCCAAACAGCGCCCCATATTCCATTCCTCGGTTCATTGGGTCAACTACTAGTTTTGCGGTATAATAAAACGCATTTAATGCAATGGCCTCAACTTCTTGAGGAGCGAGCTCAAGCATTTTTTTAACGGATTCATCTGCTACTGCAAGTAAGGTATCTTTTTTATCTGCACCTTCCTGTGTCATAAAACTCATGAGAATGTAAGCGTGTGCATGATAGTAAAGTGGCAGCCATTCTGCTTTTTCAGCATTGGCTATCATTTTAAATTGATTGCCCATTTTCTGAAAATCTTCTACCGATTGACATTGGGCGTATTGTTGAAGACTCTCACCCATTTTTTGTTGAAATACTTGTCCGTTTGCGATGCTTGCTACACTTAATAAAGCAATCGCAATTGCTAAAATTTTTGTTTTCATCTTATTTGATTTTATGGATATTATATTTATTTAATTGTTATTTAAATCTTGATACTCACAGCTTGTAGCTTATTAAAGCTTCCTTTAATATAATTTCAAGCTGAATGTCTTTATTATCTATAAGCAATTCTTTGGAAAATTTTTCAAATCCAAGAAATTCGACGAGCAGTATTTGCTTGCCTTTTAAATTAGTTTGAATTTTAAATACCCCACTTGCATCTGATGAAGTACACTCATATGTGCCTCGAAAATAAATATTAGCTCCTGAAAGGCTTATGCCTTTTTCATCTTTTACAATTCCACCAATGGTGATTTGACTATTGACACTAATTGAGGATATTATTAAGAAAAGAGCAAATATGGATTTTATCATTGTTGTTTCAGTTTCTGCAAAAGTGGTGGCAAAAGAGAGCCTGTGCAAGTAAAAACCGCTGAACTGTCGTATATGGTGGATGAACTGCAAATGTGAATGGGCAAATATCACAATTATCGACATTCTACCGATTTATAACTAGTCGATCCTTAATAGAAAAAGAGATTATTGATATTGTGAGCAGGGCTATATTGTCGAACCAATATGATTTATTACATTTACGGCTTTAATAAACTGAGTTAGATAAATGTTATCAATCGTGATTATTTCAATATTGAACTTTACTGACATCCTTTTACTTGGTATTGGAATTGGTATGTTAATATTGTTTCTATATTCGTTTATTCTTTCTGCAAAAGAAAGGGAGCGGAAAGCTTCACTTAGATTTTTACTGACTTCAGTTATTTTACCCTTACCCATTATCATGCTGGCCCTTTCAGAATTTCCATATCAGGATATTATTTCTTTTTCTGTACTCATACTGATCATTGTTTCTTTATTAGTACTATTCTTTCCAATAAACAGACTTAAAAATATTCTTATAGAGGCTCCAAAAAACAAAATTGATGAGCGGAATATTATGTTCTCAAGAAGATTATTGAAAGAAGGAACAATTGAACATAAAGAATATTATTTAAATAATCCGGAGAAGTTAATCTCGGATAACAAGTTCAGAAAACAAGCAGGGTTACTTTCTAAGGATTCTACAAATTTTGACCCGCTTATGTTTGCAAGTTCCAATGCTTCGTTTTACACAGTTGAACAATTAGCTTCAGCTGTAAATGGAAAACCCGTTGGGCGAGCTCAAGAATTTAACAAAGATGAGATCACTTATTACATAAAAAAATGGGCACAGAAACTTGGTGTCGATGATATAGGAATTACCGAACTAAAAGATTATCACAAATATTCTCATACCGGAAGAGGTAAAAATTACGGTGAAAGAATAGTGCTAAAGCATAAATACGCCATTGCTTTTACCGTTGAAATGGATTTCGATTTTACATCTGCAGCACCCTATGCGCCAACTGTTATGGAGTCCGGACAACAATATTTACATGCCGGAATTATAGCCGTACAATTAGCTGAATTTATTCGAAATCTAGGCCATGAGGCCAGGGCACATATTGATGCTAATTATCAGGTTGTTTGCCCATTAGTGGCTAAAGATGCAGGTTTGGGAGAGCTTGGGAGAATGGGATTATTAATGACTCCTAAATTAGGACCCCGAGTAAGATTAGGGGTAGTAACCACAGATTTACCAATCACAACCAACAAAAAAACCGAAGATAAAACAGTAATTGATTTTTGCAATATTTGCAAAAAGTGCGCAGATGTTTGTCCGAGTAATTCAATTTCCATGAAAAATCGAAAAGAGATCGATGGTGTGAACAGATGGCAAATAGATCAGGAATCTTGTTTTCATTATTGGTGTATATCAGGTACAGATTGTGGCCGATGTCTTGCCACTTGCCCTTACTCTCACCCCAATAATTTCTTACACAATTTTGTTCGGGCAGGAATGAAAAACAATTTCTTTTTCAGGCGATTTGCATTGAAAATGGATGATGTATTTTACGGTAAGAAACCACATCCCAAACCTGCATTGGATTGGATGAAGGTGAAGAGTTTTAAAAATTAGTGATATTGATTTTAATAGCGTATGATGGCAGAAAGAGCCGGGTTTTCAACAAATACGAACATAAGGTATCCTGTTAGCTATAATTTAAAGTTGATTATGGATAACTCAATTTCGAGTGAAGATCATGAAAATAATATTAGTGGTATTTTACTAAATTTACAAATTAAATTTGGTGAGTTTCAGCACAAATTAAGTACTAAAAAAACATATGTCAGTTTTACCGTAAAAGTCAGAATTATTTCAGCAGACCAATTCAGGGTATTATACGCAGAATTAAGAAAGTTACCCGGAATAAAAACAGCATTATAATTTAACAGAAATGACATTATATAAATTATTGGCGATTCTTATTGGAGGTGCTTCCGGAACCGTATTAAGATATTGGGTTTCGGGCTGGGCACAACGCTTATTTGTTGGCGTTTTTCCATGGGGCACATTAGCCGTGAATTTGATAGGCTCATTTATAATTGGATTTACGTGGGGACTTCTTGAAAGAGGAACAATTTCGGTGAATTTCCGCTTATTCTTATTTGTTGGATTATTTGGTGGATTCACAACTTTTTCCTCTTTTACACTCGAATGTTTAACCTTAATCAAATCAGGGCACATTAAATATGCACTCCTTTATATTGGCGCTAGCAATATTTTGGGCTTGATTTTAGTTTATTTTGGCTATATCTTAGCCAGAATGCTGACTTTATCAAATCGCTAAGATGATGGAAACAAGTAATAATGGTGTATTATTAAGAACATTTATTAGTAAAAATGCAAGATCTGACGCTTCAATCTCAGTTGAGTTAATCGTTAAAAAAACGAGAGATCTTGGACTAGCCGGTGCAACTATTCTTAGAGACATCGTGGGTTTTCAGGGTAAAAACAAGATTCAAAACTCGACCATTTTACGGCTTTCTGAAAATGTGCCGATTGGTACAGAAATAGCCGACACGGAATTAAACATTAATAAATTCCTTCCTTTTTTAACGGAAGGCGTTACAGACGGGCTCGTAACTACTGAGAAAGCGAATATTATTATCCAGCCCAAAACCACAAACTAAATGCATACGATAGAGCCATATTACTCCTGGCGACATTTATATATTGCCTCCGACGATCAACGATCTCCATTTTATGGAAGAGATTATAGTGAATGTGAATTCACCAATACGGTTTATAACTATTTTATTCATCCGCAATGGGATGAGATTGGTTCTTCAACGCTCTATTTAAAATTACTATACACAGACTATGAGAAAGGTTTCTGCATTATCGAATTTATTGGCGAATGGAATGACACCCTCCATAATGACATCATGGAATTGAAAAGAAATCTGCTTGATACATTGATGGAAAATGACATTAATAAATTTGTTTTAATTGGCGAAAACATAATGACTTTACATACTGATACTAACGATTATTATCAAGAGTGGTTTGATGATATTGAGGATGGCTGGATTGTTGGTTTGAATTTTAGAGATCACGTTATTCATGAATTTGAAAATGAACGCATTGATTACTATATTTCATTTGGAGGAAAATTCAACACATTTAATTGGCGTGCTTTTAGCCCAATCCAGTTATTTAAACAAGTAGACCTCCTAACTATGAAACGCCTAAGCCCCTGACTATGCGACAAAAAATATTACCGCAGATGATAAAGGAAATGCTTAGCTGGAATTTACAACTGACAAATTATCATTGTACGGAAATGAGTCGATAATTGGCCGATCAATAATTGTTCATAACAAGGCTGATGATTTAACATCTCAGCCTACCGGAAATGCTGGTGCACGTATTGCTTGTGGAGTGATTGGTATAGCAAAACAGTTTTAAGTTAAATACATTCTTTTGTTAGCTTCTTACAATTTCCTCTGTAGTAGCTGTTGATTTATGTCTAACTTTGTAACAACAAACATTACTTACTTAATCAGACTGTAAATAAATAATATTATTTTGAAATTCAACAATTTTGGGCTTGACTCCCAAGTTATGGAAGGAATTGAAGCTTTAGGTTTCGATACACCCACACCTATACAAGAACAAGCCATCCCTATTATTCTCGAAGGAAGGGATCTAATAGCTTCAGCACAAACCGGTACCGGAAAAACAGCTGCATTTCTTCTCCCCATTATCCATAAAATAATATCTCTTCCCGATCACGAAACAATAAAAGCCCTGGTAATTGTACCAACACGAGAATTGGCAATACAAATCGATCAACACATTCAAGGACTGTCGTATTTCACGCAAGTGAGCTCCATTGCAGTTTATGGAGGTGGTGACGGAACAACCTTTGCACAAGAACAACAAGCTTTAACGCAAGGTGCAGATGTAATTATTTGCACACCCGGAAGAATAATTGCACACTTGCTTCAACAGTATGTTAAGATATCCGATCTTAAATTCCTAATTCTCGACGAGGCCGACCGGATGCTTGATATGGGATTTTATGAAGACATCCTTCGTATCATAAATTACTTACCAAAAAAGAGACAAAACCTTTTGTTTTCTGCAACCATGCCAAATCAAATCAGGCAACTTGCCAGATCGGTATTAAAGAACCCAAAAGAAATCAATATTGCCGTTTCCAAACCTGTCGAAAAAATATTACAAATTGCCTATGTTGTTTATGAAAATCAGAAAATCCCACTCGTAACCCACTTACTCAGTAATAAGGAGCTCAAAAGCATTTTAATATTTTGCTCAACAAAAAGCAGCACAAAAGAACTAAGTCAGGAACTGAGAAGGTCAAAGATTAAAGCCGGTGAAATCCATTCAGATCTTGATCAAACAGCACGGGAAAATGTCTTAATGAAATTCAGAAACAAGACCTTAAATATACTTGTTGCAACAGATATTCTTTCGCGTGGTATCGACATTGAGGACATTGATCTTATAATGAATTATGACGTACCGAATGATGGTGAGGATTATATTCATCGGATTGGGAGAACTGCACGAGCAGAAGCAGAAGGTGTTGCGATTACGTTGATAAATCAAAAGGAGCAAAGTAAATTTTTAGGGATTGAGAATTTATTGGGTGAAGCTGTTTATAAATCCAAACTACCCATCCATTTAGGTGAAGGACCTGAATATAAACCACGAGTTAAAAAATACGACAGAAAACCAAAGTGGGAAAAAAAGAAATCGAGATAAAATACTGATAAAGAAACAACTAATGAAAATTCTTCTAATTCAAAATTACCAGACTGAAAATTTTGTTCATATCGAATCCTATTTGATAAATAATAAGATTGAGCATATTTTATTCAAAGCATTTAATGAACCTAAATTTCCAAGATTAAAAGAATTTAGTCATATTATAATTGGAGGATCGCCCCAATCCGTAAACGAAATCGATAATTATAGCTTTTTAAAAGAAGAATGGAAATACCTGGAGAAAGCAATACAATTAAATAAGCCCATATTCGGATTATGTTTTGGTGCTCAAATTATTGCACGGATATTGGGAGCGAAAGTCAGAGAAAATGCGATAATGGAAATCGGTGACTACGAAGTCCAGCTTAGCGAAGCAGGGAAAGATGATTTATTCTTCCAAAACTTTCCGGATAAATTTCACACCTATCAATGGCATGGAGATACTTTTGATATTCCTGAAGGTGCTGAATTATTAGTTCAGGGAAAAGACTGTAAAAATCAAGCTTACCGCTATAAAAATATTTTAGCTGTTCAGTTTCATCTCGAACTAGATCATTTTGAAGTTAAAAATTGGTGTACAGAATTCAGCGATAGTTTGAAAGGATTTCATAAAACACCAAAACAGTTGGTGGAGGAATGTATTCGCATTGAACAATCTCAGTTAGAGTTAAGTAATCTACTGTTGGATAATTTCTTTAAATCATAGCATCATTATTCAAATTGTGCAATAATATTCATCGCCCCTTTGATGCCATCGGCTGCACTCGAAATTATACCACCGGCATATCCACTTCCTTCGCCCAGCATATAAATATTCTCAAATCCTTCACAAAGTCCGGATCGGGCGCGTAATACCTGAATGACTGCAGATGATTTACTTTCTAATCCTACTAAATTACCTGATTCAAAGTTTTTTATCTTTCGACTAAAATCTTTCAATCCTTCACGGATCGAATTACTAACTTTCACGGGCAGCATATCCCATAAAGGTTCAGGAGTTAAGCCAAATGGATAACTGGATTCTAAATTTGATTTTGGATTCTTTTTATTTATAAAATCACTAATACTACATGAAGGAGCCTGATAACTATTTGTTTGTTCGTAGAATGACTGTTCCAATTTTTCCAACCAATCCAGTGCCTCCGATGCCGATACTTCGCGTTCCAGTAATTCATTTAAATTAACGCCTGCAACACATGCCGCATTTGCAAATTTGGCATCCCGATTATACAAACTCATGCCATTAACAATATTCGAATTTGGATAAGCTGCTGCCGGCACTATTGTTCCTCCGGGGCACATACAAAAGCTGTAAACTTGTTGTTTTCCGTCAGCTTTCGAACTTAAACGATATTCAGCTGCTTTCACACCAGGTAATTTCTCTTTACCCCATTGCGCAAGATTTATAATTTGTTGGGGGTGCTCCATTCTACATCCCAATGCAAAATTTTTTGTTCGAAATCTCAGGCCTTTTTGCATCAATATCCGATAAGTTTCATAGGCTGAATGTCCTGTGGCCAGAACAAGAATACTTGTATCCATCACACCCGAATTGGTCTCAACTGAGCTTGCATTGCCTTCCTTGATTTTTACATCCGTTAATTGGGTTTCAAAATTTAACACCCCTCCAATTTCACAATACTTTAGCCTTATGTTTTTTAGTATCGTTTTAAGCTTATCACTGCCCAAATGTGGTTGTGCCAAGTATTTAATTTCCTTGGGAGCCCCCGCTTCGATATAAGTTTTAATAATAAATTTTCGCTCCAGAGAAATGTGTTTTGATCGTGAAGTTAGCTTCCCATCAGAGAATGTACCTGCCCCTCCTTCTCCGAATGCATAATTATTTTCTGGATTAAATACTGAAGTCTTTTCGAAATCATTAACACTTTTGATCCTTTTCTCAACTTCGGACCCTCGTTCAAGCAAGCTAGTTTTAAATCCTGCTATTTGTAAAACATAAGCAGCAAAAAAACCTGCAGGGCCACTTCCCACAATTATAACATTTTCCTTTCTCTTTTTATATGGAATATTTAGCTCTAAATCCTTACCAGAAATCTTTTCCTTAATTTCCTCAGAAGTAATGAGTACTCTGACCAACCAATGAATATTAGATTTATTTCGGGCATCCAGGCTTTTTCCTTCAATTTGAAAAGTAAAATTTTTGATTCGCTGTTTTTTTCCAATCTTATGTTTCAGATCGCCCTCCGTAAAATCAGTTGGCATTTTTAGCGTGATATTCTTTTGACCCATAATGATTCGCTTAACGAATGGTAAATTTAATTCTTATATCTTTAATTATTAAAAATAAATCATCTGAGAACAATATCTTAGATTTTACAATAGCTTTAAATAAACGAATTCAACAAATTCGTCATTAGATAATTTGCTGAATAGAAACTAATTAGCTTGAAAGAACGGATTCGAATTGCAGCTAACATACTTAAAAACGCAAAACATGTTGTGGCATTTACCGGTGCAGGTATATCTGTGGAAAGTGGCATTCCTCCGTTTAGGGGCATAGATGGTCTTTGGAGTAATCATGATCCGCAAGTACTGGATCTGTCTTATTTCTATGCCAATCCTTTGGAGTCATGGACGGTGATTAAAGAAATTTTTTACGATTTTTTCGGTAAAGCAAAACCCAATGATGCGCATAAAGGGATTGCATTTTTGGAAGAAGCAGGAATTGTAAAAGAAACCATTACTCAGAATATCGATAACCTGCATCAAGAAGCCGGCAGCAAGATTATTCACGAATTTCATGGAAATTCACAACAACTTATTTGCACTTCATGCAGTGCAACTTATCCTGCATTCGAAATTAATTTGAATAAACTCCCTCCTTTGTGTGATTCTTGTCATTCGTTATTAAAACCAGATTTTATTTTCTTTGGAGAGGGGATTCCTCAAGAAGCATACGAAGCATCTGTTAAGGCAGCTCAAAATGCAGATGTGTTTCTGGTGGTTGGTACAACAGGAGAAGTTACGCCTTCCTGTCATATACCAATTCTTGCGAAAGAAAAAGGAGCTAAAATAATTGAAATAAATCCGGAAGAATCGAAATTTACTAATTCTATCACAGATATTTATCTTCAGAAAAAGGCATCCATTATCATGAATCAACTCATTAACTTAATAAATATAAAATGAAAAGTACCATTCTAAAAATCTGTATCACATTTATTTTTATGTCCTTCGTTGGAATAAACATATCAGCTCAAACCACTGTTGAAGAAACAGTAAATGAGCTCGACAAATATTATGAACAAGCCAGAAAATTATGGAATGTTCCGGGTATGGCCATTGCTATTGTCAAGGACAATGAGATTATTTTTTCCAAAGGCTTTGGTGTGAAGGATGTAGATACAGGCGAAGCGGTTGATGAGAATTCTTTATTTGCCATCGCATCCAATACGAAGGCATTTACTTCGGCCTGTATTGCCATGCTGGTTGAGGAGGGTAAGCTTTCCTGGGATGACAAAGTAGTAGCATATTTACCGTGGTTTCAATTATACAGTCCATATGTAAGTTATGAAATGAGCATCACAGATTTACTATGCCATCGAAGCGGATTAAGAACTTTTTCAGGTGATTTAATTTGGTATGGCACAGATTTCAGCCGGGAAGAAATTGTTCGTCGAGCAAAGTTTTTAAAACCCACCTATGGTTTTCGTGAGAGTTATGGATACCAAAACATCATGTTCATTGCCGCAGGCCTTGTAATTGAAAAAGTTAGTGGCATGAGTTGGGATGATTTTGTTGCAACCCGAATTTTTAATCCTTTGGGAATGGACAGAACAGTCAGCTCAATTAATGATCTTGATAAGAAAGGCAATTACACAACACCACATAATGAAGTTGATGATAAATTAATTACGATTGAGTACCTGAATTGGGACAACGCAGCTCCCTTAGGCGGAATCTTATCAAGTGTTTCTGATCTGTCAAAATGGATGACGCTTCAATTGAATAAAGGAACATACAATTCTGATACCTTGTTTAGTGAAACTTCACAACAAAAAATGTGGAAGGCACATATTATGCAAAATGTAAGTTCATACTCTCAACAAATGTTCCCATCCATTCATTTCAGAGCTTACGGATTAGGTTGGGGATTAATGGATTATCATGGGCGAAAAATTGTTTTGCATGGAGGTGGTTATGATGGGATGATTTCCAGAACCGTTCTTGTACCTGAAGAAAATCTAGGTTTTGTTATTCTTACGAATACGAATACTTCTATAACCTCGCCATTAATGTATAAAACTTTAGATGCTTTCTTGAGTGATTTAGATCGTGATTGGAGTGCGGAATATTTTGAACGAAACAATCGGCTTAATGAATCTGATCCTGAAGAGGGCAGAGTAAAAAATACTGAACCCTCTTTATCTATTGAAAATTACACTGGCACTTATAGCGGGAAAGTTTACGGTGATGTAAAAGTATTTGAAGAAAATGGAAATTTGATGCTTCAGATGATGCATACCAAAATCTTTCTTGGTCATTTAACACACTGGCATTACGATACTTTTGAGATTGAGTTTAAACAAGTGACTTCATTACCAAAGGGGAAGGTAAATTTTATTCTTAATGCTAAAGGAGAAGCTGATGAATTAGTTATTGATGTACCAAATCCTGATTTTGACTTTACTGAACTAGACTTTAAAAAGCTTAAAAAATGAAGCTCTCCGCCGCAAGCGGACGGGGCATCATGATGGATTGAATTAAGAACGCTAAAAATATTTATCATGGTTTTTGGCATTGCATTCGGTACTTTTACGGTGCTGCTACTTTATGAGTAATATTGGTCAGACGATTGTAAAGCGTATCATTTTTTAAATGCATGGCTTAATCGTATCATTGGATCAATGTTGGCTGTTTTAGCTATTATTCAGGAAGTACGTATATTCTTTAATTAAATATTTAGCTATGGACTTTATTTGGATTATCGTAGGAATTGTTTTGATCTTAGTAGGAATTGCCGGTGCAATCATACCAGGTATTCCGGGCCCGATTGTTAGCTTTGTTGCACTTCTTCTATTACAACTTAGAGAAAACCCTCCCTTTGAGCAGGATTTACTTGTGATATTGGGATTAATTGCCGCTGGTGTAACTTTCCTTGATTATGTCGTACCCATATGGGGAACAAAGAAATTTGGGGGAAGTAAAATGGGCGTTCGGGGAAGTCTCGTCGGATTAATTGTGGGCATTATTGGGCTTCCCATCCTTGGGATTGTTATTGGCCCTTTTGGAATAATTTCTATTCTTTTAGGGCCATTTGTTGGTGCCTATATTGGTGAAAGCATGGCCGGAAAGGGTTCTACAACGGCTATGCGATCTGCTATTGGTTCATTTATTGGCTTTGTGGCCGGAACATTAATGAAATTAGTTTATTCTTTTGTAATTAGTTATTATTTTCTCGCATCTCTATTTTAGACGTCTAAATAAAAGTGCCTTCAGGATAAGTGATTTTTTCAAGAAACAAACCCTGCGCCGGAACCGAATAACCAGCATCTGACCTGTTTTTGCTTTCTATAATACTTACAAACTCATCGAGATCAGTTTTTTCTTGCCCAATATCGATAAGTGTGCCAACAATGGCGCGAACCATATTTCGTAAAAAACGATCAGCAGTAATGGTAAAAATGAGTAAGTGACCTTCCTCCCTCCAATGGGCTTCCTGCAGTTTACAATTATTAGTTTTCACTTGAGTATGTAACTTCGAAAAACTTGTGAAATCATTAATTTTAAGTAGTTTATCAGCGGCAACATTCATCACTTCCATGTCAAGATCGCCAAAAATATAATTAGAGAAGGCATCAAAGAACGGATCTTTCCTTCGACTGATAAAATAGTTATAGGTTCGGGATGTAGCATCAAAACGAGCATGTGCAGAATCTCGAACAGGAAGCACATTAAAGATTACAATCTCTTTAGGCAAAAGTCTATTTAACCGGAAACATAAATCCATTCGATCTTGCACATTTAATTCCTCCTCAGCGTCGAAATGCGCGTAAAAATTATTTGCATTTACGCCTGTATCAGTCCTTCCACACCCCACAACATTAGCTTCATTTCCGGTTAATTTTTGCAATCCATCATTCACCAATTGTTGAATAGTTGGTACATTATCCTGAATTTGCCAGCCATGAAAACCGCTGCCATTATATGCGAGATGCAAGAAATATCGATATGCCAAAATTTCAATTTTTTACAAATGTAGGAAAAAAGTGCCCAGAATACCTAAAGTGCGCTTGAGTGCTTAAAGTTCTTTGTAATGTTCTTTATTCAACTCTAAACACTCCAAACTCTAGATCACTTTAGGCACTTCTCGGCTATTTAAACTCATCCTAAATTTCACACGAAACATTTCTTTTAGCGATATATATAATAAAACAAGATATCTTTACTGTGTTACTTTTTTAATAATCATAACACGATGCAAGTAAAAAGATTTGGCGTTTCATTAGAAGATGAACTACTTAAAAGACTTGATCGATTGATTGAAAATCAAAAATTTCCCAATCGCTCACAAGCTATTCGATATCTCATAAAGAAGCACTTGGTGGATGATGAATGGGAATGTAATGGAGAAGTAGCTGGCGCAATTGTGTTGGTTTATGATCATCACAAACGAAATTTACAAAAGCAATCTACCGAGGTTCAACACAATTTTCATCATTTAATCCTGGCTTCTCAGCATGTACATTTGGATCACAACAATTGCCTTGAAACAATTTCGGTAAAAGGAAATGCTCATGAACTTGTAACGTTAGCAAATCAATTAATTGCCATTAAAGGGATTAAACATGGTAAATTGGTGATGAGTACTTCAACGTAAAAATTAAAGTTCATGGCACGAATCACAGAAATTGGGATTATAAAGAATAATTTTGAGTCGGAAGACAACCCACATGAAATTAAGAAATATGAAAGCCAAATCATTATTAATGGTGAATTTCTAGAAGGACTTGACCGTATTGGTGAATACGAATTTATAGATATCGTTTTTGATTTTGATCGATCCACTTCTTACGAGATGACGGCCACTACTCTTCGTGGAAATATTAAAGGTTTGTTTGCTACCCGAAAACCTGATCGTCCCAGTTCTATTGCTGTTACTACTGTTAATCTTCTTGAGGTAAAAGGTAATACTTTGCGGGTTATTGGGTTGGATGCACTCAACAACAGCCCGGTGTTAGACATCAAACCCATTGATTTTTCGATGGTGGAAAAGAAAATGGACAATATTCGAATTTATGAACTTAAAAACAATCCCCGAAGAGAAATTGTAAATGATATTTTACGCAATGATTTAGAAACATTAATGATTAAAGCAGCAATAATGCATGGGCATTATTGTCAGGGAATTGCCCTCGGAGTAATGGCTGCCACCAAAGCCATGCAATTAATGCGTGAAACCGGAGATGGGATGGAAGATCTTTTAGCAATTACAGAAACCAATAACTGCTTTAGTGATGGGATTCAGCTTATAACTGGCTGTTCATTCGGGAATAACGCTTTAATTTTTAAGGACTTTGGCAAAACGGCTTTTACCCTTACAAAAAGAGACGGAAAAGGAATCCGAATTTCGACCAAATCAGATGCCAAAGGATATATGCAAAAAGCTCATCCATTTTTTTCTGAGAGTTTTCGGAAAGTAGTAAAGGAGAGAAATCATAGCACTTCGGCATTGTTAAAGTTTAAGCGGCAAGGTCGTGAGCGTGCATTTGCAACGCTTAAGCTTGATTTTAACAAATTATTTAATATGGAGAATATTAAGGTTTCAGTTCCTGAATACGCCCCATCTCACGAAAGTATTATTTGTAAAAATTGTGGCGAAAGCACCATGAGCACCCGAGTTATTGGCGGTCTGTGTTTCCCATGTTCAGGCAAAAAGTATTCGGAACTTAACGGACACGGGATTAATTAGTAATGATTATTGATTATTGTTGAATTATAAACGACGTTCCTCAAATACAACAATTAACTAAATAAAAAACATGAATGAATTAACAATTTTAATTGGTACCGCAGCAGTAATTGCTTTTACCCACACCCTTTTCGGTCCGGATCATTACCTTCCTTTTATTGTGATGTCGAAAGCTCGAAAATGGTCAATTTGGAAAACAACCTGGCTTACGATTGCATGTGGAATTGGTCACGTTGGCAGCTCAATTATTCTGGGCACTGTTGGTGTCGCCTTTGGAATTGGGCTTCATAAATTAGAATTCTTTGAGGGCTTTAGAGGAAATCTGGCAGCCTGGGCATTTATTTTATTTGGTTTGCTTTATACTATTTGGTCAGTTTACCGGCTTTATGTAAACAAGCCACATAAACACCAACACTTTCATAAGGATGGAAGCCTTCATGTTCACGAACATACCCACACTACAGAACATATCCACACACATAATAAGAAATTAACTCCCTGGATATTATTTACCATTTTTGTTTTAGGACCATGCGAACCACTTATCCCAATTTTAATGTATCCTGCTGCTGAACACAGCACTTTTGGTATTGTGGCGGTTAGCCTGGTTTTTGGATTAATTACCATTGCCACCATGTTAGTGATTGTTTTATTAGCTTCTTATGGAATAAGTTTTCTTCCTATGGGTAAGCTGGAGAGATATACCCACGTAATTGCAGGAGCAACAATTTTCCTCAGTGGAATGGCAATTGTGTTTTGGGGTCTTTAATATTTTACATTTCTATAAGAGCATTTCTTTCATACATTCGTTAACGTTAATCGCACTTGGGGATTGTAATAATATAACTTGCTTGGTTAAGATCTAGTTTCATCTTTACATCATGAGTAATATAAAATTAATAAGCGAACGTTATAAAATACTATCTTCTTTTTTAGATGAAAAAACCAGAAAATTGATTAATAAAAAAGCTCCAATAAATGTAACTACTAATTTTGAAATTATTCTAATCGGGATTACTATTATAAGTATCGCCAGTAAATTCTAACTCAAGCAATAATAAAAAAACAATTATCACTTTTTACATTCAAACCTTGATTACGCCCGGATTTTGAAGCACCAATGCTAAGAACAGCCTTGACAAGGAGCTAATAATATCAAAGACACGCTCGTTAGCTAGAGAATTCAATTTCTTTCGCTAAAGTAGGGGGGGGTGTGAATAACCAATGTTACAAGTAATTACTGATAATAAAATAATCTGTAATAGTTTCATTTTAATTTATTTTTGGTTTAAATGCTACTGCAATTATCACTAACGAGTATGTATATATGTGCACCTTTGCTAACTATATACATCCATATTGGCGTGTATTGTGCCAGTTTTGTGTTATTATATATATTGTCAATACTCGTTGTGCATTTAGGTAATATTATTTTTAAGTTATTTAATTTTCTATCAAATAATGAACCTGTTTATATATTGAATAATTGTTAGCGAGCTTATTTTTGACGATATTCTTGTTTTGAACCCAATAAAAAAAAACTATACTCTCTTTTTATTAATACCAAAAATTAGTAAAAGGTAATCCCAATTAACATTTTATTTTTTTTAATTCTTTAGGAATAACGATTCTGTTCAATGCATCAACGAGTAAAATGAACAACTCAAGGTGGACTCATTCTGGACATTTAATCTTGACAGGTTTTTTTATAATCATCCTTGTGTCACTTTCATCCACAAAAATTTTATATTTCACTGTTTTTTGCCCATATTTGTTATGCGCGAATTTAAAGATAGAAAAGCCATTGAGGCCGTTAATGCTTTAATGCAAACCTACGGGCAGGGATTATCGCCTGCCGAATTTCAAAATGCAATCTTAACAATAACATTGGAGTTGGCTTTACACCCAAAGCCTCATGTAGCCTTTCCACACCATTGCGTAAAACATTGGAAGACTTAAACTAATTTTGACGTTAGCTGGAATTGTAAATAAAAGGATCAAAAAAGATAAATTCAATAATTATATTTTTAGCATATTACTTGCGATCGGATTGGTACTGATTATTTATACTATTTGATGATTCTTTTTTTTAACTTTGAATTGCGAAATCAGTTAAATAAATAAAATTGAATGATGGAAATTGAAGGAAAAAAATATAAAACCTGTCATATCCGAACACAGAATACAAATATTTTAATTATCTCATCCGAGAGAGGTTTCTTAGCTTGTGGTTATCTAAATGTAGAAATTGCCGATAAAAACAATGATGCATGTGCCATTGTATCTGGCGTAAAAACCCTGAGCGAACTACTGTCAGCTGAAGTAAAGATTGTTAGTATGGCTGCCTTTAATACTGGGGTTAGAGCAGGAATGAAAGGGAAAGAAGCTTTATTAAGGATGCAATAATTTATCTCAGTATTAATTTACACCTTCATAAGCCATCAATTCAAACAGATCAGCTTAATAATTATTGATAATCAGAAATTCTTTATTCCTAAAATATTGTCAATTAAGTCTAAAAAAACAGTATTATTGAGGAACAGTTCTTCAAATTAATTATTCAAACATAAATATTCTCAAATAAATTATTCTTATGAAAAAGCTAATTAAATTATTGTTCGTTGTATTAATCGTTGTATTCTCTACGCAGATCAACGCACAAACAGCTGAAGAAATTATCGCCAACTATTTCGAAAACACCGGAGGAATAGATAAATGGCAAGAAGCAGAAGGCATAAAGATAAGTCTTAAAGCCAACCAAGGTGGAATGGAAATTCCATGGGAAATTGTTCAGTTAAAGAATGGAAAGCAAATGACCATTGTTAACTTGCAAGGAAAAGCAATCAAACAAGATGTTTTTAATGGTGAAGTTTTATGGAGCTCCAATTTTACGACTCAAAAAGCAGAAAAAGGTGACAAGGAAACCACAGACAACATGAAACTTCGAAAGAATGATTTCCCCGACCCATTTCTGAACTATAAAGAACATGGTTATACAATTGAATTATTAGGTGAAGAAACCATTGATGGCGCAGAAACCTTTAAGATCAAACTTACTAAAACACCTATAACAGTTGATGGAATTAAAGAAGAAGATGTTTCTTACTATTTCTTCGATGCCGAAAGTTTTGTTCCCTTAGTAGTACACGCTGAAATCAAATCAGGCCCTATGAAAGGGCAAGTATCAGAGGTCAAGATGAGTGATTATTTAGAAGTCGAGGGTCTGTATTTACCACATTCTATCACCCAAGGAATCAAAGGTCAGCCTGGCCAAGTTATTTCCGTAGATAAAATTGAGTTAAACCCTCAAATAGATGATGCAGAATTTGAATTTCCGGAAGAGGAAGTTTTAAAAGCGGATTCTTTGAAGGAAATAGAATAATAGCGCAATTGAAGATCCTCAATAAGAAAACATTAAGAATTCTTATTTTTATAAACCAAACCCCCATAAAATGAAAAGAACACTTCTTGCAATTGTATTGAGTATCGGTATGTTACCGATTTATTTAGATGCTCAAACTTCGGAAGTTATTAGTGCAACAGGTTTATTTGGCGATTTAAGAGCCCGACATATAGGGCCTGCCCTAATGAGTGGCCGAATAAACGACATGGAAACCCATCCCACAAACCCACGCATTATTTATACCGGAACTGCTGGTGGTGGTGTTTGGAAATCAAATGATGCCGGAACAACATTCAACCCAATTTTTGATGATTATTGCCAATCAATCGGTGCCATAGCACTTGATCCTAACAATCCTGACAATATTATTTATGTGGGCACCGGAGAAACCTGGCCACGTAACAGCGTTTCTATTGGCGATGGATTATACAAATCGAAAGATGGTGGAGCCAACTGGGAAAAGTTGGGCTTTGAAAAATCAGAGCGTATTGCGAACATTATTATAAACCCTGATAATTCAAACGAAATATACGTTGCTGTTTTGGGTGCACTATGGTCAGATAGTAATGAAAGAGGAGTTTATAAAACAACTGACGGTGGTGTAACATGGGAGAAAGTACTTTTTGTAAATCAAAAAACGGGAGCTGCCGATTTAGCCATGGATCCAACAAATCCAACGATTCTTTATGCTTCGATGTGGGAGTTTAGACGTACTGCCTGGTCATTTGAATCGGGAGGCGACTTTAGCGCCCTTTATAAATCTACCGATGCAGGGAAGAGCTGGAATAAAATCCACAATGGATTCCCGAAAGGACAACTAGGACGCTTAGCCATTGCAATAGCACCATCAAGTCCTAATATTCTTTATACCATAATTGAAGCTGAGGAAGATCTGAGAAAGGGACTTTATCGAAGCAACGATGCAGGTGAAAACTGGGAACAGTTAAACAATGATTTTGAAATTACCGTACGCCCATTCTACTTTTCGAGAATAGTAGTTGACCCTAGAAACCCCGACGTTGTTGTAAAGGCAGGATTAATTGGTTCTATTTCCAGAGATGGGGGCAAGACTTTTAAAGGTTTAGGAAATATGCATAACGATATCCACGATATTGTTTTTGATATAAAAGATTCTGACCGAATATATGTAGGTACTGATGGTGGCGTTTATCGCTCTTGGAATGGTGGAACTACCATGGAAATTGTTGAAAATCTTCCTTTATCTCAATTCTATCATGTGAGTGTAGATAATGCTGTTCCTTATAATGTTTATGGTGGTTTACAGGATAATGGTTCCTGGTATGGCCCTTCTTCGGCTAGTGGAGGAATCAAGGCCAGGGAATGGAGTTCTATAGGAGGTGGAGATGGATTCAGGGTATTAAGGCATCCCACAAAAAATATTATTTACTCTGAAATGCAAGGAGCGAAAAATGTTTGGCGTTATGATGTAGATAATAAATTAATAAAAACAATCCAGCCACTACCGGTAAAAGGAAACCCTAAATTGCGTTTTAACTGGAATACTCCAATGGCCATAAGTACACATGCACCTGATCGTTTTTATATGGGAAGCCAATTTCTTCACAAATCGGATGATATGGGGGATAGTTGGACAATTATCTCACCCGATTTAACCACCAACGATAAAAGCAAACAAGAACAGGAAAATTCAGGCGGTTTATCTACTGATAATTCTGGAGCAGAAAATCACACCACTATCTTTACTATTGCAGAATCGACCTTGGACGAAAATATTATTTGGGTTGGTACTGATGATGGAAATGTTCAGGTTACCATGGATGGAGGTAAAACATGGACAAATACTTCTGCGGACATTGCAGGTTTACCAAAGAATACCTGGGTTTATCATATCGAAGCCAGTGTACACGATAAAGCAACGGCTTATGCTGTATTTGAGGGACATACAACTGGTGACCTTAAGCCATATACTTATAAAACCAACAATTTTGGTAAGACTTGGACTAACATTATCACCGATAACATTGTGGGTTTTGCAAGAAACATTCAGGAAGATTATGTAAATCCGAATTTATTGTTCTTAGGAACTGAATTTGGCTTGTATATCACCTTGGATGGCGGTAAAAGCTGGAGTAAGTTTACAAAAAATGTACCTTCTGTAGCAATTCATTTTATTGAACTGCATAAAGAAACCAACGATTTGATTTTGGGAACACATGGTCGTGGTATTATTATCATTGAGGATATCTCTCCATTGCGAGAAATTACACCTTCTGTTCTAAAAGAGAAATTACATTTCTTTACTAGTGATCCCACCGTAATGAAAGATCAAGGAAGTTTTGGCGGTGGTTTCTTTGGAACAGAAACGCAGTTTACCGGCTCAAATCCATCTACAGCAGTTCAAATAAAATACTTGCTTCAAAAACGACACACTTTTGGAAAAATGACATTTGAGATTCAGGATATGGATGGAAAAATCATATCCACATTGGGTGCAGGAAAATCAAAAGGGATTAATATCGTTAATTGGTCGTATTCCATTAAACAGCCTAAGGTTGCCAAAGGAAAGACCTTTAGTGCTGGCGGATTTACTTCACCCAGAGTTAAAGCTGGAAAGTATAAAGCCGTTATTACAAAAGGGAAAGACGTTTTTGAACACGAATTTGAAGTTATTTACGATAAACACGCAGGTTTATCATCTAAAGACAGGGAGCTTAAGCACAATACCACAATGGGAATGTACAATATGACGCAAGAACTTGCGTATTTAGTATATGAGTTGGATGCTGTTTTAGATTCTATTAAGGATAATAAGAAGCTAGCGTTGGCTTTAAATTCACTCAAAGAAACGTTGGTTATTACCACAGGAGATAACTATGTACACACAGCAGAACCTCAGTTAAGAGAGAGAATGGCCGATTTATATACTAAAATTGCAGGTAGTTATGATAAACCTTCAAACAACGAGTTAGATAACCTGGTCATTATCGAAGAGCGGTTTAATAAAGCTAAGATCGACTTTGCAAAACTTAAAAAGAAAGCGAAGGTTGATGATTTGATATTAAAAACATTTGATGAGTTTATCAACGAATAAGATTATGAAAGGCCGGTTAAAACCGGCCTTCTTTATTTCTTCTTGGTGTTAAAAAGGATTTTGAAGAATAGCACCCTTCGATACGGTTTCTTCGAAATCACTCAGGGGGCGAGCATTTCCTGGCATTGAGTATCCCTCGCTAGGCGAGATACATCGAACTGTCTTTGAACGTACTTAGGTAACCAGCTTGGGGCGTTTAGTGATCCCGAATCGGGATTGTATCGTAAAATAAGGTAGAACGCAGAAATTATTTACACAACTTCTTTTTATCAAATCCATTCATTAGAGATGGGGGATCCAGCAGGAATGATTTTACATAATCTAACGCCAATTCAAGATTTTTAATCGCCTTGTCGGTTAAGCCTTCTTTAAAGGCCCATTCGTACCCACGAATATGAACTAAATAAGTCGGGGGAGCCTTATGATAAATTTTCTTACACAAATCAACAATATATCCGGGAGAAGCTGCATGAGTCGTAAAAGTAATGCTTGATGTTTCAGTTACTTTCGAAATACAAAAATCATCGAGATCCTCAACCGATGCATCAATAAATATAGCCAAATCCTTTTCAGAGATGGCATTCGCATCTTCAATATTTAACTGGTAATTACTGTCTAATTCTATTCCTTCAATTTTATGCGCTGTAATCCATCCTTCTATTTGATCAATGAAGGCATTTCCCAATCCATCGTCTTGTCGTCCCGGATTACCATATCCGTATAAGAGTATTTTCATAAAACAAATTTAAAAACGCTAGTAAGCGAATGGTGTTTAAGATAAATTTTAGCTATTTACTGTTAGCTGACGGCTTAAATGACACAGGTTGCAATGTAAGGAATAATCCGTCAATCGCAACCTGTTTAATCTTTACAACTATCTGTGGTTTACTCTAATTGGTTCTTTTCTTGTCGATCAAATTATATTTTGAATCGTACAACATTATTTCCAATGGCATTGTACCAATGGCGTGTGTAGCACAACTCAAACATGGATCGTAGGCACGAATGGCAACTTCACATGCATTCATCATAGGTTCAGTAATTTCTTTCTGGCCAGTCATTTGATCAATCGCAACTTTTTCAACTGCCAGGTTCATTGGCTTATTGTTATTGGTGGTTGACACAATTAAATTCGCCATTTCAATCAGGTTGTTATCATCAATTTTATAATGATGGAATAAGGTTCCACGAGGTGCTTCGATTAATCCAACGCCTTCTTTTTGCTTCGTTCCTTTAACTACCAAATCACCTTTTAATAAATCAGGATCATTTAATAATTCCTTCATCATTTCAGCAGAATGAAGCACTTCAATTAATCGAGCCCAGTGCATGTGCATCGACATATTATTGGGTTTACCATTTGTGTATGCCCTGAAGGTTTCAAATTCTTTCTGAGCCAACGGTGTTGGAATAAAATCAATGGTGTTCATTCGTGCCAATGGGCCAACCCTGTACCATCCGTCTTCTTTACCATATTCCAGTAAGTAAGGGAATTTCATATAACTCCAATCCTTCACTTCTTCACCAATATATTTCAAATAATCCTGATAATCTACGTCATGAAGAATCTTCTTTCCATCTGCATCAATTGCTCTGAGTACACCATGATATAAATCAAGGGCACCATCTTTTCTAACCAAACTTAAGTGGCTTGATGGGAAGGCAGCGAATGTATCAATTAAACCGGCATGCTCTTTATGATATCCCTTGAAAAGATCCAACGCGCCCTGAGCCCAATCAATCATTTTGTTGATATTTAATGGATCGGGAGCGTTTAAGAATTCGTCTCTTTCAGCAATGGTCAGATGTTTATTAATCCCTCCGGGAATTGCACCTGTTCCATGTATTTTTTTGCCGGCAGTAGCCCTGATTATTTCCTGTCCGTATTTTCGCATCATCACACCTTGAACAGCCAAATCCGGAAATTTTTCTGCAACACCAATTATGTTTCTGATGGCAGGGTCTGCGTCAATTCCAAATAATAAATCGGGAGAAACCAAATGAAAAAAGTGCAATGCATGAGATTGGAATATTTGTCCATAATGCATTAACCTTCTCATTTTTTCTCCGGTAGGAGTTAATCCTTCTCCGGTTCCGGCTCCAACAATAACATCTAGTGCTTTTGCTGCAGCCAGGTGGTGACTTACCGGGCAAATTCCACAAAGGCGTTGCACCAATACAGGAGCTTCCCAATAAGGGCGGCCCTGAACAAAGCGTTCGAATCCTCTAAACTCGACGATATGTAATCGACTCTGGGTTACCTGGCCGTTATCATCCAGATGAATAGTAACTTTACCATGTCCTTCTACTCTGGTTACGGGTTCTATAGTTATTTTTTTTGTCATGATTTCTCGCTTTTAATCAAATTTTACAACTTCATAAGGTAATTTCAGTTCATTGCCCGTGACCAGTGCAACCAATGCTTCCCAAATCAGGTCAGCTCTGGGTGGACAACCGGGAAGATGGTAATCAACTTTTACTACTTCGTGACAAGGATAAACCCGATCTAAAATCATTGGTAATTCTTCATTATTTGGAAGTATCCCTTCTGTATTATTTCCAACTGTTGGTCCATCAAGATACGCTTCTGCTAAGCATTCTTTAACGGGAATACCATTTCGTAAAGCCGGTAATCCGCCCATGATGGCACATTCTCCAACTGAAACTATGATTTTACAATTCTTCCTAAAATCTTTCAGTACATGAATATTTTCGCTATTACAGCAACCGCCTTCTATTAAGCCGATATCACATTGTTTAGTGAATGTTTTGATATCATCAATAGGCGATTTATTGAACTCAACCAATTGGAAAAGTTCAAGGATTCTTTCATCTATGTCGAGTAGTGACATGTGGCAGCCAAAACAGCCGGCTAAAGACGTTGTTGCAACTATTGGTTTACTCATTATATTTTTACATTTAAGTTCTAAACTACACTTGTTATCTCACTTCCTATAGGTTTTTTATCATACTTACGAGTACCTATTGGTTCGTTAAAGCCTTTTTCTTTCCTGATTAAGGCGCCTACCGGACATACATCCATGATTTCCTGTGCCAGTTCATCAGATAGGTTTACGGCACATTCTTTATCAATGTTGATTTCAACTTTATGTCCTCTTGATTTGAATGCAAATAAATTTCTTCCCTGATCATCCTGGAACGATCGGATACACCTTTTGCACAGTACACATCTGTTTCTGTCAATTAAGATTTTTGAGTTCGATGCATCAATTTCCTTTTGTGGAAATGAATAAGGAAATCTGGGAACCATCATTTGATAACGATACGCCAGTGCCTGTAATTCACAGTTTCCACTTTTTTCGCATGATGGGCAGAAGTGGTTTCCTTCAACAAATAATGCTTCGATAATTGCAAGACGTAAATCATGTAATTCGGGAATATCATTTTCTACTTCCATACCCGGAGCTACTGGTGTAGTGCAAGCAGTCATTGTTCTTCCTGCGACTTTCACGTTACAGATGCGGCATGAACCAGCTTGTTTAACGCCTTTTACATGACAAAGAAAAGGAATATATACTCCATTTTCAAGCGCTGCGTCCAGGACGTTTTGACCTTTTTTTGCTAAGCATTGCTTACCGTCTATGGTAAATTTAATTTTTTCGCTCATTGTTATCTTTTTTATCTTTTCTAGTTTCTTATAAATTTGGCACTCGATCAACATACGCACATGAATCGGCTACTGCTTTTTCTAAATCAAAACCTGTGTTATAATCAGAATCCTTATCAATTAAGGCTTCGTACTTTTCACGGAAGTTTTCAAGTGTTGTCAAGATTGGGTTGGCTGCAGTTTGTCCTAAACCACAACGATTGGCAATTTTCATTTTTGCTCCCCAGTCAACCAAATCATCTAAATCATTCATCACACCATTTCCATCAATTATCTTCTGAAGTTTGTTTCTCATCAATACAGTGATGGCACGGCATGGAACACATGAACCGCAAGATTCATCAATAAAGAAATCCATATAATTAACAACTACGTCTTTTATAATATCTCTGTCTTTACCAATAATAGTTATGGCTCCACCGGTTGGAATATCTTCGAATGAAATCGTTCGCTTAAATTCTTTCGACCCAATACAAACTCCCGAAGGTCCGCCAATCTGAACAGCCAGAACATCTTCGGTTCCTGCAATCTCTAATAAGTCACGTATTCTCATACCCCACTCAATCGCATAAACACCTGGGAAATCACAATCGCCTGAAACGCTTATCAGTTTAGTACCTGTACTTTCGTGAGATCCCATCATTGAGAACCAATCAGCACCATTATTAATTATTTTAACTACGGTACATATTGTTTCAACGTTGTTAACTACAGTAGGCATTCCGAGATATCCTTTTTGAACCGGAAATGGAGGTCTGTTTCTTGGCTCACCGCGCTTACCTTCGGCAGATTCTATGAGCGCTGATTCTTCACCACAAACATAAGCCCCTGCACCAAATTGAATTCTGATCTCAAAATCAAATCCTTTTTTACCACAGATGTTTTCACCCAACAAATTAGCCGTTTTCATTTCTTCAAGAACAGCTTCCAGGTAATTTTTTAAATATTTATATTCTCCTCGCAGATAAATAATACCTTCTTTTGCGTCCAAGGCGTAAGCTGCTATCGCCATACCTTCAAACAGCAGTTTGGGTAATTCAGTCAGAATAACTCTTTCTTTAAAAGTTCCGGGTTCACCTTCATCTGCATTGCAATGAATGTAACGAGGCCCTTCAGATTTACGGCAAAATTCCCATTTTAATCCGGTTGGAAATCCTGCTCCACCCCTACCTCTAAGGTATGATGATTTTACTTCATCAACAACTTCATTTGGAGTCATTTCAGTAACTTTCTTAACAGCAGCTCCAACTTCATATTCAGAGAAAAGCACGGGGCCTTCTTTACGAATATTATTAAAAACCATTGAATTAATTAATGGTGAACTATTGTTCCCATCACCAATTACATCAATCATTTCAGTTACTTTTTTGCCTTCCCTCATTTGCTGAACGATACCCTTAACCTTGAGTGGAGTCAGGCTGGTAAATACAGTATCATTAATAATGGCTGCAGGTTCCTGGTCACTCATTCCGATACATGCTGTATTGTAAAGACCAATTTTTCCATCATCGCATAAATTTCCGAATTTACATCCCAATTCTTCTTCAAACGCCTTTGCTACCGCAGCCCTACCTTTCATGTTTGCAACAACGCTATTATTGAGAT
This sequence comes from Bacteroidota bacterium, assembly GCA_003353955.1. Classification (GTDB taxonomy): domain Bacteria; phylum Bacteroidota; class Bacteroidia; order Bacteroidales. The sequence continues at coordinate 26,081 of PIVJ01000011.1, forward strand.
ATACAGCATATTCGCCCACCGGTTTCTTTGAAAAGAAATGATAAAAAGTAAGTGTCTGCTCTACATCCACTATCGATAGCCCGGTTTCTCTGGCAATCACCTCAACAAATTTGTCAGATATAAAACCAAAATTATTCTGAATATCCATTAAAATATCCATTAGCCTCGTTTTATCATTATTGTACTTTTCAATAATGGTTTTTACAGTAGTTCTCATAAAATAATTTTATCTTTTATACTTATAAATTGCTAATTACGCTGATCAGTTAATTTATTAACAATACAAAAGTACCGGATTTAATGATACGGAAATCATTCAAGGTGAATTTAGAAGTATTTTAAATAAACACTATCATTATTAGTCATTTAGTATTATGCCCTAGGTGCTTATAAATGAAAAGATTAGCAGTGTGTTTTTGCTTTTATAAAACTCACATATAATACTTAACAACACATATTATAACCTCTTTTACAGACGTTTATATTGTGAATAAATTATCAGGATTATTCGCACTTCACAAAATAAGCCATTTCCTCAGATGTGGTGATAACATCAAATTCTTTGAGCTAAATCGACTCTGACAGATCAAGATGTACTGAAGTAAAATTCAAGATTCCTTCAGCCCCTGAAATGAAGCTCCCCGCCGCAAGCGGACGGGGTATCATGATGGATTCCATTTTATTTCGCCCCAAGGGGCGGGGAATATAACCCACAAAATCCTTCGACTTCCGTTCAGGATCACTTCGCCTAATTAGTTAAATATGGATAATTAATTAGCCTACAAATACAGAAGTACGTTTTATATTCCAAAGAAATCATATGAAATAAAAAGAGTAATTTTGACAAAATTCTAATAGAGATACCATAAATAAATGAATAAGGCAGAAGAAGCAAATACTTATCAAATCCATATTCAAGGGCTCGTTCAGGGTGTTGGATTCCGCCCGTTCATTTATCGTATTGCGACACATCACAAGCTCAGTGGCTGGGTCGAAAACCGTAACGATGGTGTATTTATTAAAGTGAATGCTACAGACCGCGAAATACAGGATTTTATTACCTCAGTAAAAGAAGAATCGCCTGAAGCCTCAAATATATTTACGATTGAAACCACCAAAATTAAGAATGAGAAAATCAAAGATTTTCGGATCATTAAAAGTGAAAACAAATCGGATGAAATCACCGAAGTCAGCCCGGATATTGCTGTCTGCAAAGATTGTATTGACGACTTGAAAACACAATCACACCGAATAGATTATCCGTTCATCAATTGCACCAATTGCGGTCCACGATTTACAATTATACAAGACATTCCCTACGATCGTGATATGACGACCATGAATCCATTTAAAATGTGTAATGAATGCAATTCAGAATATGTAAATGTTTTGGATCGACGATTTCATGCACAACCGCTTGCCTGCAATACATGCGGACCAACTTACCGCTTACATCATGGTGAAAGGGTAATTAATAATTTTGAAGAAATAATCAGGACTACTTGTGAATTATTAGAGCAAGGTGAAATAGTTGCAATTAAAGGATTGGGCGGATTTCATTTAGCCTGTGATGCCACTAATGAGGAAGCGGTTAAACGTTTAAGAGAAGCAAAGAATCGGGATGGAAAACCATTTGCGGTTATGTTTTCAAGTGTTGAAGCTATGCAAGATTATGTGGAAGTGGATCGTTCAGAACAGGATTTGCTGACATCATGGAGAACACCAATCGTTTTAACAAAGGACAAAGGAAAGTTAGCACCCAGTGTGAGTATGGGCTTCCAAAACACCGGTATTATGTTACCATATATGCCCTTTCATCATTTACTTTTCGTGAAATTGAAACTAGCTGTAATAGTGCTTACAAGCGGAAATATTTCTAACGAACCCATCATTATCAATAATGAAGACGGATTAAACAAATTAGGTTCAATCGCAAAGGCTGTGTTGATCTATAATAGAGAAATTTACAATCGAACGGATGACTCGGTTGCATTTATTACGAATGATAAACCACGCCTGATCAGAAGGTCGAGAAGTTATGCCCCCTCCCCCATCCGATTAAAAATAAATGTTGAAGGTATATTTGCTGCGGGTGCAGAATTAGTGAACTGTTTTTGCATGGGTAGAGAAAAGCAGGCTATTTTAAGTCAGCATATAGGCGATTTAAAAAACCTTGAAACACTAGATTTTTATTCAGAATCAATCTCTCGATTTAAAAAGCTTTTTCGTGTTAAACCGACACTTGTGGCTCATGATTTACACCCCGACTATTTATCTACTCGTTTTGCAAAAGAATTAAATCTGCCTCTGATCGGCATTCAACACCATCATGCACACATTGTTTCCTGCATGGCAGAACATCAATTGGATGAAAAAGTAATTGGAATTGCGTTAGATGGTGTTGGCTATGGAGATGATGGAAATACCTGGGGTGGAGAATTTTTAATATGCGACTTAGCGGATTATCATCGCTACACTCATTTCGAATATATAAAAATGCCTGGAGGTGACCGTGCCACCAAACATCCATGGCGGATGGCATTATCATATATGTATCAATATTATGGCGATTCTTATTCGGAATTAAAGCTTGAGTTCTTAAAAGATATTCCGCAAAATGAGATTGATTTAGTGGTTAGCATGTTACAAAAAAATATCAATTGCCCTTTAACGTCAAGCACCGGCCGCTTGTTTGATGCAGTAGCTGCTTTAACAAACATATGTACTGAAGCCAGTTTTCATGCGGAAGCACCAATGCGCTTAGAGGCTGCAATTGATGATATATCAAAAGATTCATATGAGTTTAAAATGAACTCATCCATAAAACTCGAGGCTTTATTTAAAGGAATTGTTAAAGATCTACAAAATGGAATAAGCAACGCTGAGATTTCAACTAAATTCCATCGGACAATAATTAATATTATTCTTGCAGCAGTTTGTAAAATGAGAGGAGAATACAACATTAATAAAGTTGTATTATCGGGAGGAAGTTTCCAAAATAGATATTTATTACAATACGTTGAAAATCTTTTGACAGCTAATGGATTTGAAACTTATGCTCATGAAAAGACACCTACAAACGATGGTGGATTAGCACTTGGGCAATTAGTAATCGCTGCAAAAAAACGAGAACTGAATATGATTGATTAATGAATAATGGTTAATTAATATGTAGTTACTTTAATTCATCAATCAAAAATAAAGATTTAAGATATGTGTTTAAGTATACCAGCAAAAGTAGAATCAATTGAAGGCGAAATGGCGGTAGTATCTGTTGGCGGTACAACCTATGATGCCAGTCTGCAAATGGTTGAAGATATAAAAATCGGTGATTATGTTTTGCTTCATACCGGATTTGCTATCCAAAAAATCAGTGAAGACGAAGCACTTGAAACATTAAAAGTATTCGAAGAGTTTGAAGATTTGAACAAGCAATTGGATGATGAAGAGCAATCCACCGGGAAACGAATTATTTAGTTAAAGTAACGGAGATGAAATACATTGATGAATATAGAGACAGGGAGCTTGTTTTAAAATTGATTGAACAGATTAAGAAGGCTTCATCAAAACCCATCACACTAATGGAAGTTTGCGGCGGCCATACTATGTCCATTCAAAAGTTTGGAATTCCGAGCTTGCTTCCTAAAAATATAAAATTAGTTTCCGGACCCGGTTGTCCGGTCTGTGTTTCCAGCAGAAAATACATCGATCAATCTGTGGCTTATGCTAAATTACCGGATGTAATTATCGCCACTTATGGAGATCTAATTCGAATACCCGGATCAAGCTCTACACTGGATGAAGAAAAGGCAAAGGGTGCTGATGTTCGAATTGTCTATTCTGTTTTGGATGCATTAAAAATTGCGCAAGATTATCCGGAAAAGAGAATTGTTTTTCTGGGAATAGGATTTGAAACTACAGCCCCCAGCAGCGCTGTTGGAGTCTTAAATGCCCACAAACAAGGAATTACAAATTTCTTCTTATTCAGTTCGCATAAGATTATGCCTCCGGCTATGACTGCTTTGATTGACGAAGGTGTAAAAATAGATGGGTACATCGCACCGGGTCATGTAAGTACAATTACAGGTTCAGGCATTTATAAAGACATAGCCGATATTTATAAATTAGGTTGCGTTATTTCAGGCTTCGAACCTGTTGATTTATTGCGATCCATTTTAATGCTTATTAAACAACTCGAAAAAGGAGAGCCAAAAGTTGAAATCGAATATAGCAGAGTTGTAAAGCCTGAAGGTAATATAAAAGCCCAACAAATACTTGATGAAGTTTTTGAGTTGAAAGATGATTGGTGGCGAGGCCTGGGGATTTTACCAAAAAGCGGAATGAAGATTAGAGAATTATACAAAGAGTACGATGCTGAATTAATGATTCCAGTCGAAGTTGAGCCAACGAGAGAAGATAAAGGATGCCTTTGCGGTGAAATATTAAAAGGTTTAAAAAACCCTAAAAATTGTAAATTATTTAAAAAAGTTTGCACACCCAGTGATCCGGTGGGAGCTTGTATGGTTTCGCACGAAGGTGCATGCAATGCGTATTATCGTTTTAATAAAGAGTAAATATGAGACACAATCAAGTTTTATTGGGACATGGAAGTGGAGGTAAACTATCGCACGATTTAATTACTAATATCTTTATAAAATACTTTAACAACCCAATACTCAAGCAACAAACTGACTCAGCATTACTCAATATTGAAAATCAGCATATCGCATATACCACCGATTCGTATGTTGTTGATCCCATTTTTTTTCCGGGCGGGAATATTGGGAAAATAGCTGTAGCAGGTACGGTTAACGACCTCGCAGTAAGTGGTGCTAAACCTTTATATTTAAGTACAGGATTTATTATTGAAGAAGGCTTCCCTCTTAAATACCTTGAAATCATTGTTAAATCAATGGCCGATGAAGCTGAAAAGGCTGGAGTATTAATTGTAACAGGTGACACCAAAGTCGTTGATAAAGGAAAATGTGATAAGGTTTTTATTAATACCTCCGGTATTGGCGTACTCAATGAAAAGTTATTGGATATTAGTTCCGGAGTAAATATTGGCATTGGTGATAAGATTATTATTAACGGACGAATTGCCGATCATGGAATGGCTATTTTAAGTGCACGAAATGAACTCAATATTCGCTCAACCATCGAATCAGATTGTGCCTGTTTAAATCACCTGATTTCAGCTGTGGTTGATAGTGGGATTAATGTAAAATTTATGCGTGATGCTACCCGCGGTGGACTGGCAACAGTTTTATCAGAGTTAGCATCAGGAAAAAACTATGGTTTATCAATTGATGAAGCGGGGTTGATAGTATCGGAACCTGTGAAGGGGATGTGCGAAATCCTCGGATTTGACCCGATGTATGTGGCTAATGAAGGTAAAGTTGTAATGATTGTTGACGAAAAGGATGCTAGAAGTACAATCAAATTAATGAACGACAACCCATTAGGCAGGGAAGCATCAATCATCGGGGAAATAGTTGGCGAACATCCCGGGAAAGGCTGGATTACTACCGGCATAGGTGGAAAACGTATTATTGATATGCTTGCCGGTGAGCAACTGCCACGAATCTGTTAATAGTTTCTCAACTCCCATTCTTGATTATTTAGAATTTGTTTACAATGGTAGATTAAGGATTAAGATTCTTAATCAAAGCACTTTTTATAAGACAGCTCCAATTTTGGAGCTGTCTTCTTATTCCTTCATATTCTCTTCATTTTTCTCTTTTATACTTGTTGCAGGAATTCAAATATTTATTTAACAAAACACTAAAACAAACACTATGAAAAATTTAACTAAAACAAAATGGCATTATGCGTTAACCTTAGTTTTGATCAGCGCCTTTGCTATTTTTTCATCTTGCAACAAAAACGATGATACCTTTAGAGAATCTAATTTAGAAAATCTGGATAACGCATTGGATCAATCTTTTGCTGCTGAATTATTTGATGAAATCATTGAACTTAGCGATGAGGCTTTGGATTTTACAGCAAATTCAGAATTAAAATCTGCCGACATGGGTGGTGGTCACCATTTTATGCGAATGGGCGACTGTGTCACCATTACCAAAGACACTATCAATGAGTCAGTTGTGACTACTATTGATTTTGGCGAAGAAGGTTGTACAGGCCAAGACGGGCGTGAAAGAAAAGGGATGATGATTATAACTAAAACTGGAGATTACTGGGATGGAGTATCAACAACAACTTATGAATTTGATAATTATTTTGTAAACGGAAATCAATTAAATGGAACTAAAATAATGACTGGATTTATCAACGATGCAGGCAATCGTCAAATGGATATTGTTGACAATGGGGTTATCATTCTTGCCGATGATGAAGGCACAATTAGTTGGACAGCACAAAGAACAAGAGAAGTTATCGAGGGCTCTGATACACACATGAAGCAAGATGATGTAATTGAAATAACCGGATCTTCAACAGGAATAGCTGCAACCGGAGATACTTTTTCATCAGAAATAATTTCACCTTTAATTCGCAAGATGACGCAAGATTGCCACAAATTTTATGTACAGGGCATTGTTCATATCGTAAAAGATGACGGAACAGAAATTACTACTGATTATGGCGACGGAACTTGTGATAATTTAGCTGAAGTAACAATCAATGGCGAAGTTGAGATTGTTGAGTTAGAAGGTCGTAGAGATCGTAAATGTCGTAAATCTTAGTTTAAATTATCGATTTGTTACCCAGAGGAGGCTGTTCACAGGCACCAAACAAATATTATTAGTTTGTGAATAGTTTTAGTATCGGCACTTGTAAACAACCACCAGACTCGTAGTGCAGAACAGCTTCCTCTTTTTAAATCTGAAATAACTTATTTGATTACTCGTGACATCACTTAATTTCGCGAGTAATTTATTAATAAAACCATATCATGATCGAATCAAAAAATCACTTGGATTAAACAGAATATTTCTAAATTCCACTAATATGTCATATCTTTATAAAAAAACAGAGAACAATGAAATCAATTAAAATATTCTTTTTTGTCATTTCTTTTCTCATTTCGGGAGTTTTAATGGCGCAGCAACCTGTAAAAGAAGTTAAGAAGGATCAAACCAATACACAAAACAAAGAAAAGAAAACACAACAAAAGATCAAAACTGTTCCTAAATCAAATATTCAAAAAAAACAGGTAAAAAAGGCAACGCAAATTAAATCAAAAGCACAACACCAGAAACTCAAAAAAGCGATAAGAAGAAATCATATCACACGCAAACCAATGCGAAGAAAAGGTTAATTGAACTTATGTATAACTCTTTTAGATTCTTTTATGCCCAAAACCTGCATCCTACTAATATTACTTACATTTCCACTTATACTAATTGCACATCAAAATGACTCTATTTCCATAGCAGACTCAACAAGTATCGACTCTGAAGTGATGGAAGATATTGATTTTTTAATGCTAAGCTTAAATTACACCAACAACAACACATTATATAAAAACTTAGATCAAGAGCTCGAAATGCATACCTTTTCATCAGATATTAGCTTTTTTAGCAAAAGTGGATTATGGGCTGCAATTTCAATCACAGATTATTTTAAAGCGAATAAAACCACCTACGAAACAGAGCTGCAATTAGGGTATCAAAAAGCATTCTTAAATTTTGCGGATTTGGATATTTCATATACTTTTCATGATTTCAAGGGAGATTCAGAATATGAAGGAATTTCTTATAAGCATTCCGTTACCGGTTCCGTGAGTTTAAACTCTAAGTATGTGAGTTTTTTTTCCGATATTTATTTTATGACCGGACTAACGGATAATTTTTTTATTGATTTAAGTGCTTCTGTGAATATTGAATTTGAAGGATTATTTAATAAAAATGACTTTATAATGATTACGCCAACCATCTCAACTTCATTGGGTACAGACGACTGGATTTACGAGCGTTTCACGATACAACAAAGGCATGGCCGAATGCAATATCTTGAGAGAAACGGATATAGTACCGGGCAATTTGAATATCAAAGTCTAGGTGTTTACCTCCCTGTAATCTATAACATCAATACTATTTCTTTATCCTTCACGGTATTTTATAATTCTCCTTCGGGAAAATTAAAAGCAATTAATTGGGAAGATCAATCCGGAATCTTGATTTCAATATTTTTTACACCAAATCTGTAAACCGATGAAACACTCATGTTTTTTAATTAAGAGACACAAAAGGGTTTGATTAATACATGCAAGGAAAATAATTAATGAAGAACAAATTTGTAAACTAATGAGAATATTAATTGTTGAAGATGAAAAAAGTTTGGCTAATGAAATCATGCTTTTCTTAAGCAAGGAGCATTTCAATTGCGAAATTGCGTTAACCGGCATAAACGCATCTGAATTACTTGCAGTAAATACGTATGATTTTGTATTGATTGATATTGGTTTGCCTGATTATAATGGACTTGATTTAATTAAGGAAGCAAAAGATAATGACTCGGAAGCTTATTTTATTGTAATTACAGCTCGCGGAGAATTGGAAGACAAACTTACTGGATTTGATTATGGAGCGGATGATTATTTGCCTAAACCGTTCTCACTCCTCGAACTACATTCAAGAATTCAGGCGATTGCCCGGCGAAAATTTGGCCATATAAAACCAACAATAACTTTTGGTAACTTCGAAATAGATATTAATAACAGATCGCTAAAACACAAGAGAACAACAATTGAATTAACCAAAAAAGAATATGATTTATTGAGTTATCTCATTTTAAATAGAAATAGAATTTTAGACAGATTGCAATTAACTGAGCACATCTGGGGCAATTTTTTTGAAGAAGACTATGACTCAAATTACATCGATGTTCATATTAAAAACGTTCGGAAGAAACTTTCGAAATTTGATAATTATAATTGGATTAAAACAGTTAGAGGAATCGGTTATAAATTTGTTGAGTAAATATGATTTTTCCCAACATGAAGCTAAAAAATCAACTCGCACTGATCAATACGTTATCAAAGATATTGATCATTCTGATAGCTGTATTCATATTGCCTTTACTTGTTAGAAAAATTTCGATAAACGAAACCGATAATCAATTAACTGACAAACTCGACCAGATTTATGAAATACTGGAAGATGATGGAGTAGAAGTATTTATAGATATTGAGAGTGATATTCTGGGGTATGGGAGCTATAACATTCTTAAAGAAGAATACGTTTCTATTGAAGTCTCAACCGACACATTATTGTATGAATATATTGAGACTACGCAACGAATTATCGATGATGAAATTTTAAATTATCGTGTGATTAGTGCCACATTCGAGTACGACAGCGTAATCTACCTTGTTGAAATCGGCCACAGTATTTCATCAATTATAAACTTTGAGAAAGAACTGAGGGAATTTGCATTTTATTTACTGATTTTATTACTCACACTTACGATCATTCTCGATTTATCAATCGTTCAAATTCTATTACGACCATTTGAGCAAATTATTCAAAAACTAAAAACCAACCACCATCCTTCATCCTTTGACTACACCAAGGTTAAATCCTCTACTTCCGATTTTAAATATCTGGAAGATAGCATTCATCAATTAATGAAAAAAATTGAAATCGCTTTTAATGAGGAAAGAGAATACATTGGGAATATTTCACATGAAATTCTGACTCCTATAAGTATTATTCGCTCTAAGCTCGATAATTTTTCTGAAAATACAACACTTATTCATGAAAATTCCTTAAAAATTCATGAAGTCAAAATCACTTTAGGGAGATTAACGAAACTTGTACGATCACTCTTATTATTATCAAGAATAGAAAACAATGAATATTTAGTTAATAAGAATTTGAATATTAATCAGCATATTAAAATCGTTTTAGAAGAAATAAATGAACGTTTTGAGGTTAAAGGTATTAGTGTGAGTACTGATTTGCCGGCTAGTGAATATATTTTAAAAGGAAATGCAGAATTGATACATATTTTATTTTTCAACTTACTAAATAATGCAGCAAAATACACCAATGAAGATGGCTGTGTAATTATTAAATCTTATGAACGATATAATCAACACATTGTTGAAATCTCTGATGATGGAGTTGGGATAGCTAAGGATCACTTGCCAAGGATTTTTTCAAGATTTAAAAAATTCCAGAAGGGAAATAATAGTTTTGGATTAGGTCTTGCGTTGGTCAAAAAAATATGTGACATCCACCAAATTGATATAGAAGTTAAATCACAACCAAATAAAGGCAGCACATTTAAGCTAATATTCCCAAAACTTTAGGCAAAAAAACTTATACTCCGTATATTCTATGAAATTTCCTAAGCGTATCTTCAAGCTCTTCAATCATAATATAATGGCTTTCACATCCAACTCTAGAACATACACTTACCACACCACCAATTTCAATGTTGAATTTAACAACCTTTCCATTACACTCTTTGCAATTTACATCAGTATTTAAAACTTCATTGCAATGTGGGCAAGATACCTCAACCTGACATCCATCAGCTAACGTGATGCTTGATTCCTTGTCATAGCATCCATATGTTGAACAGAGCCATAATTTACCTTCTTTATCTTCACTTTTAACGTCTACCAATATTGTAGGCTTGGCATTTATTTCCTTCTTGTGATCCATTAATGAATGGTCACATTTAATGCATTTTACATTTAACGATACATTTTTCGGCATTGATTCCTCCTTTATTAAATTATGAAACTTTCTGTGATCTGCTTTACAAGCTAATATACGAAATAATATCACAAAACCAAAACACATGTTAAGTTTTGGGTCAAAACTAGTACGGAGTATAAAAACTTATGTAACTTAGTATTGACAATGGCTAACAAGTATTTCAAGCGTGCAAGAGTTTCTGCATCAAAATCAGGCAACTATTAAAGTTATTTAGCCTTGATTTAAATGCATCACAAATAGCAGAAATTATTGAATGAAGCTCCCCACCGCAAGCGGACGGGGTATCATGATGGATTCTATTTCGCCCCTTGGGGCGAGGAATATCACTTCGCCTAATTAATTTTGTTTCACTAAATCAACGTCTCACTGACTTAGCATTGTTTGTTTATTAAGCAATCTATTTTAATCAACATCTAATTAAATTAATTATTTTTGCAGAAAAAACAATATGTGCGGAACATGTGGATGCGGCGAAGATTCTGTTACTATCAGAATGCCTGGTGAAAAAAACAAGCAAAACAGTAATAATCATACTCATGATCATCATCACGACCATGCCAGAGAGATAAATCTTGAAATTGATGTACTTCAAAGAAACAACTTAAAAGCAATGAAGAACAGGGGTTATTTTGAGGCCAAAAATATAATTGCATTAAATTTAGTTAGTTCTCCTGGTTCCGGGAAAACAAGCTTGTTGGAAAGGACCATCAAAGAGTTAAGCAAATCACTTTCATTTTATGTAATTGAAGGAGACCAACAAACGATGAATGATGCCAATCGGATCAAGGCTGCCGGTGCCCCTGCCGTACAGATCAACACAGGCAATGGTTGTCATTTAGATGCTGATATGGTTGAAAAGGCTGTTGCGGCGTTAAATCCTAAGAATAATAGTTTTATGATTATCGAAAATGTCGGCAATCTTGTTTGCCCATCGATGTTTGATCTCGGCGAATCTAAAAGAGTTGTTATCATTAGTGTGACCGAGGGGGAAGACAAGCCGATCAAGTATCCCAATATGTTCCAATCTTCGGATATTTGTATAATCAACAAATCAGATTTACTACCCTATGTTGACTTTAATGTTGAGAATACAAAGAAATATGCACTACAAGTTAATCACCACCTTACTTTTTTCGAATTATCGGTAAAAACTGGTGAAGGAATGAATGCGTGGTATGATTGGTTAAACTCTCAAATTAAGTGACCTAATTATAAAGATTATCCATAATATTCAATAGAATCTGTAGGAAAACTCATAACAGTCAGTAAGCAAATCAGACATCTGTATTTTTTTTATAGCTTTGATCAGAAAGTTGCACTTGCTAGTTGAATTTACCCTTTGTTAAATTATTAACAATTTTCTTGCATTTTACTTATGCAGAATCTAATTTTGCATCATAAGAAATCTCATGAATTAATTATTTGCTGACACATGAAACATTTACCTCACAAAACGATTGAAAGACTAAGCCAATACAGAAGAGCATTATTAATTTGTGCTGCGAAAGGAAAAGCGCATATTTTTTCACACGAAATTGCAAAAATCCAACACATAACTCCTGTACAGGTAAGAAGAGATATTATGCTCATTGGGTATACAGGCACTCTGCGAAAAGGCTATAATGTACAAGAATTAATTGATTTAATTGGTGATATTATTGATACTAAGGAAGGATTAAACGTAGCCATAGTAGGAATTGGAAACTTAGGTAGAGCCATGATCAATTATTTTAATGGGAAACGTACCAAATTATCGATTGTAGCCGCCTTCGACAGTAATCCCGATAAGGTAGAGCGTGCCTTTTCAGGAGTTAAATGCTATCATATCGATCAGATGGGAGAAATAATTAAGAATGAAAATATTTCAATCGGGATCATAACCGTTCCGGCAGGAGCCGCACCGGAAATTACAGAAAAACTCGTTAACTCAGGAATAAAAGGTATTTTAAATTTTACACCTAAACCGGTTAATGTCCCAAGTAGAATTTATTTAGAAGAATATGATATGATTACTTCGCTGGAAAAGATAGCTTTTTTTGTAAAAACACATGCATAGCGTTTAAACCATCACAATTCTGGTTCCTCCACCGTCAATCCCCAATTGTGTACTTTTAGTTATAATGGCATCTTTGCCACTATGCTCAACGAAATAGATTGCTGCCCGAATTTTAGGAGCCATACTTCCTTCTGCAAAATGCCCTTCTTTAAGATATTTTTTTGCATCAGCAATAGATACTCTATCTAATGATTTCTCTTTTGGTGTATTAAAATGCAGGCATACTTTGGGCACATCTGTTAATATAAATAATTTATCAGCATTAATCTGCGATGCCAACAAGGCTGAAGCTAAGTCTTTATCGATTACAGCATCGATTCCTTGTAATTTATTAGGCTCTACATAAAATGCAGGAATACCTCCTCCTCCAACAGCAATCACTATTTGCCCATCACGTGCGATACGCTCAATTGATTTTTTATTAGAGATGACCAATGGTTTTGGTGATGCCACAACTTTCCTCCACCCTCTTCCCTGTGGGTCTTTAGCAAATTTGCTTGAAGAATTTTTCATTATCTCATCCACCTGATCTTTTGTATAATAAGGACCTATCGGTTTCGTTGGATTTTTAAAAGCCGGATCATCCTGATGAACTAATATTTGGGTTATGATGGTTATAATATCTCTATCAAGATCTCTTTTTTGCAGAACATTTCTTAATTGTTGTTCAAGAATATATCCAATTAGTCCCTGTGAGTAGGCCACACAAATATCAAGTGGCATTTCTGGTAGTCCATGCACCTGATTTCCTGCCTGATTAGCCAATAAAATATTTCCAACCTGAGGCCCGTTCCCATGGGTGATTACAATATTATACCCTCTGTCTATCAATGTAATCAAACGCTCACCTGAATCAAATGCATTTTGTTCCTGCTCTTCAATTGTACCTTTTTGCCCTGCTTGCAACAACGCATTTCCACCAAAAGCAAGTACTCCTAATTTTTTCATAATTGAACAACTTAATTAAAATGTAAAATTAGGAAATTACCCTATACTATTATATATTAATACGTAATCATTTATACAATTTTACATTTTAATTAAGTTAAGAAATTTACTAAATTTGGCAATTAACAATTCCGTTCATGCGTACTACATTCTTACATTTAAGCTTAAAGAGAAACATCGGAATTTTTGGTGGGCTTGCTTTATTTTTTGGTATTACTTTTTTCGGGAATCTCGACCCTGAACATCCTGAAGTAACCTATACGTTGGCCGTTGCTTCACTTATGGCCATTTGGTGGGTTACTGAAGTAGTTCCTTTAGCAATAACTTCTCTCCTACCGGTTATTTTATTCCCGTTGATGGGTGTTATGAATGGTAAAGATGTTTCCTCAACTTATTTTAATCATGTTGTTTTTCTATTTATTGGTGGGTTTATTGTTGCGATTGCCATGCAAAAATGGGAACTTCATAAAAGGATAGCCCTAAAAATATTAATGTATTCGGGAGTTAGCCCTGCAAGAATATTATTGGGATTTATGCTGGCTTCTGCATTTCTTTCTATGTGGATATCTAATACGGCCACGACGATGATGATGGTTCCAATTTTATTATCAATTATTCAAAAACTAGAGGAGAACCTTCCAAGCAAAAGTACCGGTAAATATGCAACAGGTCTTTTGCTGGGAGTGGCTCATAGTGCTTCTATTGGAGGTATTGCTACACTAGTTGGAACTCCGCCTAATCTGTCCTTTGCGCGAATTTTTCAAATCATGTTTCCCAATGCTCCAGAAATTTCTTTTGCACTTTGGATGGCTTATGCACTTCCAATTACTATCATATTTTTAATTATATGCTGGGCTTATTTATATATGATTTATAAACCGAAGAAAAATTCCTGGGTATCAGTTGATCGTTCAACATTTAAAAAACAATACTCAGAATTAGGAACAATGGGTTTTGAAGAAAAAATTATACTGATTGATTTTATTGCCTTGGGCTTTCTATGGATATTCAGGTCTGACATTACAGTCGGAACATTTAAAATTCCCGGTTGGGCAAATCTTTTTTCAAATCCATCTTTTATAAATGATGGAACCGTGGCCATTGCGATGGCAGTATTATTATTTCTCATCCCCTCAAAGTTAAAACCCGATAAAAGATTAATGGATTGGAAAGCTGCTACTGGTATTCCTTGGCATATTGTGCTTCTTTTCGGTGGGGGTTTTGCTTTAGCCAGCGGATTTAAAGAGTCAGGATTATCATTATGGGTTGGAGGCCAATTAAGTTGGGTGGTAAGCATTCATCCGATATTTATCATTCTTATTATAGCGTTAATGATGACATTTTTAACAGAACTCACTTCTAATACTGCAACCACTGAGATGCTTTTACCGGTACTGGCAGGTTTATCTATTTCCACTCAAATTAATCCACTGTTTTTTATGCTACCGGCAACGCTTTCAGCTTCGATGGCTTTCATGTTACCCGTTGCAACTCCCCCTAATGCCATTGTTTTCGGTACCGGAAGAATCAGTATAATGCATATGGCGAAAACAGGACTAGCCCTTAATCTAATGGGAGCAATTCTTATTACGCTGGCTACCTATTTTTTGGGTGGATATTTATTTGATATCGATATCAATATTTTTCCGTCATGGGCTAATTAGCGTTTTATGACAAAACAAGCTTTATCATATATTTATGCATTAACTGCCATATTTTTTTGGTCGACAATGAGCTCGGCTTTTAAACTTACACTAGGGTATATTGATTATGTTCATTTACTTCTTTTCACCAGTTTTTTTTCTATCATTATATTATTTATCATCCTAATTATTCAAAAAAAAACAAATCAATTAAAACAGTTTACTAAAAAGGATTTCTTTAGCTCATCCATACTGGGATTATTAAATCCTTTTCTGTACTACTTCATCCTATTCAAAGCATATACGTTACTTAAAGCACAGGAGGCCGGTACACTGAATTATAGCTGGCCGATAGTACTTGTTTTGTTATCTATTCCATTGCTCAAACAAAAGATAAGCATTAAAAGCATTGGTGCTATTTTTGTAAGTTTTTTAGGAATTATCATCATTTCGACTGAAGGAAACATTCTTTCATTGCAATTTACAAATTTATTAGGCGTGGGGTTAGCCGTGGGAAGTGCTATATTCTGGGCACTTTACTGGATTTTTAATTTAAAAGACAAACGTAATGAAGCTCCTAAGCTTTTTTTAAATTTTTGCTTCGGGTTTATTTACATTTTGATTACCAGCCTAATCATTACAAAACTTCAATTCCCTTCAAAAGAAGCAATGCTGGGATCCATTTACATCGGATTTTTTGAAATGGGGTTAACCTATTTTTTATGGATGAAAGCTTTAAGTCTCTCTTACAACACTGCGAAAGTTAGCAATTTGGTTTATCTCTCACCTTTCATGGCTTTGATTTTTATACACTTTATGGTCGGTGAGAGAATTATGACAACAACGATTATTGGGCTCATTTTTATCATAAGCGGAATCGTTTTACAAAAATATATTGACGTTCCTTCAGGTAAGAAAGTGAGCTAAAAAAATTATCTTTGTACAGATGGGTAAAAAGAAGGTGGCATTCCAAACTTTTGGCTGTAAACTTAACTTCTCCGAAACTTCCGGTATATCAAAATCTTTCTTGAAAGAAGGATATAATACTGTTGATTTTCGTGATGAAGCAGACGTTTATGTAATTAACTCATGTACGGTTACCGAAAATGCTGAAAAAAAATGCAAAACAGCAATAAAGCAAGCTAATAAACGCAATCCAACAGCACGAATTGCAATAATTGGATGCTTCTCTCAAATCAAGCCATCTGAACTGGCCAAGATGGATGGGGTAGATTTAGTGTTAGGCAATAATGATAAATTTAAAATCCTCGATCACCTGAACGAATTAGATAACTCGTCAAACGAGGAAACAATAATTGCCACCTCAGATTTAAAAACTGATTTGGATTTTTTCCCAAGTTACTCATCAGGCGACCGGACACGGTCCTTTTTAAAAGTTCAGGATGGATGTGATTATTTCTGTACATTTTGCACCATCCCTCATGCACGCGGAAGAAGTAGGAGCAACACTATTGAAACTACACTAAAAGTTGCTAAAAAAATAGCTGATTCTGAAATTCAAGAAATAATTTTGACAGGCGTTAATGTTGGAGATTTTGGTAAGCGAAACAACGAACATTTCATCGATTTACTTAAAGCCTTAGATGAAATAAACGGAATTGAAAGAATTCGGATTTCATCCATTGAACCTGAGCTATTATCGAATGAGATTATTCACTTTGTGGCAAACTCAAATAAATTCTTGCCACATTTCCATATTCCACTGCAATCAGGAAGCAAAAGGATTTTGAAGGAAATGAAACGTAAATATACACCAACGTTATTTGCTGATCGTATTCTAACAATCAAGAAACTTATTCCTAACTGTTTGATTGCCGCTGATGTAATTGTTGGTTTTCCTGGCGAATCCGATGCTGACTTTCAGGAATCATATGAATTCATCAGGGATTCGGAAATCACATATACCCATGTTTTTTCTTATTCTGCAAGGCCGGGAACCATTGCTTCTCGCATAGATAATAAAATCCCTAAAGAGGAGATAAAGGAAAGAAGTCGTAAACTTCAACAGCTCTCAAATAGAAAAAAATTGAATTTCTACAACCAACACATCGGAAGCAAATTGAATGTGCTCTTTGAAGCAAATAACAGCCATAGTTTTATGCATGGATTTACTGAAAATTATATTAAAGTGAAAACAAATTACAGTTCTGATTTAATCAATAAAATAATTGAGGTTACTTTAATAAAAATAGATAAAGAAGGTATATTTGAAATTGAATTTTAAATTAGAAACGTATGTATCCTAAAGTTAGTGATTTTATAAATGAAGTTTTTGGAACGAATATTAATTTACCAATTCAAAGCTTTGGTTTATTTGTTGCGTTAGCCTTTATTGTTGCCGCAGCCATAGTATACATAGAATTAAAGAGAAAGGAATCGGAAGGATTATTAAATCACCAAATAAAAAAAGTACTTAAAGGAAAACCTGCTACAACACAGGACTTCATCATACCGATAATACTGGGATTTTTAATAGGCGCTAAATTAATTGGTGCCATTTTTGATTATTCTTATTTCGCAGAAAATCCTCAAGGATTTCTATTTTCATTTAAGGGAAATATCTTTGGAGGGATTATTTTTGCTGCTTATTTCTTTTTTGCGACTTATCGTCGTAAATCCAAAGAAAAACTGGATAAACCCATTTGGGTTGAAGAAAAATTACACCCTTATCAGCTTACAGGGAATATTGTTTTTATCGCTGCGGTTGCCGGAATTATTGGAGCCAAAATTTTTCATCAACTTGAAAACCTGGATGACTTTCTGGCGAATCCGATCGAATCGCTCTTATCTTTTAATGGACTAACTTTTTATGGCGGATTAATTGTTGCGGGCATCACACTGGTTTATTACGCGAAAAAGAATAAAATCGCCTGGTACCATTTGGCAGATTCAGTCGCACCTGCATTAATGATAGCTTATGCTATAGGGCGGATAGGATGCCAAATTGCAGGAGATGGTGATTGGGGCATTGTTAATATGGCTCCCCAACCCGAATGGCTTTCGTTTATGCCAGATTGGTTATGGGCTTATGACTACCCAAATAATGTATTAAATAAAGGAGTGCTAATTGATGGATGTTCCGGTTTACACTGTTATCGACTGGATAACCCGGTTTTTCCTACACCAGTTTATGAAACAACCGCATGCCTGATTTTATTTTCTGGATTGTGGATTACCCGAAAAAGAATTAAAATACCCGCTGTACTCTTTTCGATATATTTAATTTTAAATGGTATTGAACGTTTCTTTATTGAAAAAATCAGAATCAATGAAACCTACAATATTTCCGGATACAAGATTACACAAGCTGAAATAATTTCAGTGGTATTAATCACCTTAGGAATCTCAGGGATTATTCTTTTGAGAAAGCATTTTAAAGCGAAGCCTATTTAAAATCACCATTGATGAATCTACGAATTATCACAAATCAAGTTTGTAATTTAAGCAGAACTGTCGGGCGATTTATTAGAAATGAGGTCGATCAGCTGCATGCAAAGGATATTGAAATTAAAGGTCAGCATAATTTTGTTACCTATGTAGACAAAACTGCAGAAGACAGACTAATTACTGAATTATTAAGAATATTACCTCAAGCCGGATTTATTGCTGAAGAAAGCCCTGACATAAAAACCAAAAGTGAATTTAATTGGATCATCGATCCATTAGATGGTACCACAAATTTCATTCACGGCATACCCATCTTTTGTATCAGTATTGCATTGCAACATAATAATAAAATTATTATAGGTGTCATTTATGAAATTAACAGGGATGAATGTTTTTATGCATGGGAAGGAGAAAAAGCATACTTAAATAATAAAGTGATAAAGGTATCCCAAACAAATTACTTAAATGATGCCTTGTTAGCTACAGGTTTCCCATATTATGATTACAGCAAGCTTGACGCATACCTTCAACTCTTTAAATATTTTATGCAACACACGCGTGGTGTTCGGCGTTTGGGTTCAGCAGCAGCTGATTTGGCATATGTGGCATGTGGCAGATTTGATGGGTTTTATGAATATGGGCTCCAACCCTGGGATGTTGCAGCCGGTTCGCTGATAGTTCAACAGGCTGGTGGATTCAGCTACGACTTTAATGGTGAGGAAAGTCATATCTTCGGGAAAGAAATTATTTCATCCAATCAAAATATTAAGTCTCAACTTTTATATATCGTGAAGGATTACTTTGCATAAATCTTTAAATTATAGTAAACTTGTATAAATTTTCTGATGAGAAGAAAAATATGGAAGATGAAGATAAAACAAATGTAAAACTTGGTAGAGAAAAGGATAGCCCTGTCAGAAGTATTCTGAAAGCTATTAGCTGGCGTGCTATTGCCTCGGGAACCACATTTCTTATCACTTTTGTCATATTTAATCAATATACTGAGAAATCAGAAGGTGAAGCACTAAAGATAGCGAGAAATATTACTGCTATTGATGTTATCGCCAAACTAGCATTTTATTATCTTCATGAACGCTTATGGACAAATATCAGGTGGGGAAAATACTGGAAACGAACCTTTTGGAGAGAACGGGCCTGGCGAAGACTTTACAATAAAATGCATAAATAGCACTAACGTTATTCAATCAAAGTCTTTAAAAAAACTACTTATGTATATCAATTTTAAGAAACTCAGAAATATTATTCTTATTATTTTTTGTGTGTTAGTGTCCAGCAATCTTTATTCACAAGAGAGCCCAGCCATTAAAGTGTATAAATTCGACATCAAAGAAGAAATTGCGCCTCCGGTATTGCGAACCACCAAGAATGCTTTCAAGAAAGCTAAGGAATTAAATTCAGATATTATTTTGATACACATGAATACATATGGCGGATTATTAGATGCTGCTGATTCAATCCGAACAAAAATTTTACAATCCGAAATCCCGGTTTATGTGTTCATTGACAATAATGCAGCTTCAGCTGGAGCGCTGATATCAATCGCTTGCAATAAAATCTATATGAGCACTGGAGCTAATATAGGTGCTGCTACCGTTGTTGACCAAAGCGGAAAACCTGTACCGGATAAATACCAATCATACATGAGATCATTAATGAGATCTACAGCTGAAGCTACCGGACGTGATCCTAATATTGCACAGGCAATGGTTGACCCTAAAATTTACATTGAGAATGTAAGCGATACTGGAAGTGTGTTAACGTTCACTACTTCTGAAGCTATCGCAAACAATTTCTGTGAGGCAGAAGTAAACGATATTCTCGATCTACTTAAAATTGATGGCATTGAAGATTACGAATTAACGGAACATACTTTGACCTCCCTTGATAAGATTATCGGGTTCCTCATTAAACCTTATATCTCAGGATTATTAATAATGCTTATCATCGGTGGAATATACTTTGAGCTACAATCTCCCGGCCTTGGATTTCCTTCAGCTGCTGCAATCTGTGCTGCTTTATTATACTTCGCGCCCCTCTATTTAGAAGGGCTGGCTGAAAACTGGGAAATAATACTTTTTGTTATTGGACTTATATTAGTAGCCATTGAAATATTCGCCATCCCTGGATTTGGAGTTGCAGGTATTTCAGGCATCATACTATTGGTAGCAGGATTAACATTAAGCATGGTCGGTAATCTCAGATTTGATGGAGAATTCATAAACCTGAATGCATTGATTAAAGCATTTTTCATAGTTGTTACAGCCGCATTCGTTTCTCTGGTTGGATCAATCTGGTTTAGCAAAGTCATATTTACTTCTACCATTCTTGGACATTTGGCACTAGACTCTACTCAACAATCAAATGAAGGATTCACAAGTTCGGATAAGGAATATAAAAGCATGATTAATGAACTGGGAGTTGCGCATACAAATCTCAGACCTGCCGGGAAAATTGAGATTAAGGATAAAATATATGACGCTACTGCATTAACTGGTTTTATTGAAAAAGAAACCAACGTTATGGTTATTAAATATGAAACCGGCCAATTGTTTGTTGTAAAAGCTGAATAAAAATGTTATCCGGCATAAAGCTTCTGCAAGGAATATCACCCTCCTTGAAGTTAATGCACTTGTTAACTCCGCAAACAACAGCTTGTTAAGTGGAGGCGGTGGTGATGGCGCCATTCATCAGGCTGTTGGAGTTGAATTATTAGATTCCTGCCGTAGTCTAAATGGTTGTGAAACCGGACAAGCAAAAATCACAGATGGATGCAAATGAAGCTCCCCGCTGCAAGCGAACGGGCTATCATGATGGATTCTATTTTATTTCGCCCCAAGGGGTGGGGAATATCACTTCGCCTGATTAATTTTGTTTCACAAAATCAAAGTCTCACTGATTTAAAAGAAGGGCACCTATCAGATTTTTTCAGGAAAATAAACTATAAAAGGCCGGGCAGCAGCTGTAAGTACAACTGCGAGGAAATTGGCTGTCATTAGTTGGAATATGTTGGTTAAAGGAATACCCTATAGTCCGTCAATTGAATATTTATTTCTCGACCAAAAAAGGAAACGAAGATTAGTATCAAGAATTAAAAAGAATATTGCTAAATTTGAACTTAAACCTGAAGATGTCGGATTTGATAAAATACTGACTATTAACACTTAAGATTTGACGTTAGTTGGGAGTTATAAGAAGACGCAATTGCAACAATATTTGATAAGAAAAAATAGTAAAATCAAAATATGATCCTATTTCAAGAAATAGTAAAAGCCAAGATATCAGACAATAGCGTTGACCAAATGGCAAATAAGTTGTCTAGTTCATGTGAGGAGGATATTAGATTTTGGAGGGGAGTTAATGCAATTTAAACAAGACTTCAATAGAGAGCAAGGAGAATCACGTACCAGAGCAATACTGACTAGCAACTTTATTTGTAATTCTAAAAGTGTTGATATTGATGGA
>PIVJ01000751.1 GCA_003353955.1 Bacteroidota bacterium
GCCAATTATAATTTCCGCCCAATTACCGATTACCGCATACGTAACGCGATTTTCAGCAACGGGCACATTGCTACGGGGGACCCCGGGACTTGCCGGTACTCGTACCCAGCCCTATAATTATGGATGATTTTATTCGGATGCATACATTTTTCTGTGTTATCCAACTGGCCACTCGCTAACACCCGGGGATACCGGAGTAGCGTTACAATGTGACTTGGCAGACTTACACGCACAAAAACGTCGGGCATAAGTATAGCCCGGGGTCCAAGGTGTTATCAATTCATGGTTGGATTTAGGGGAATGGCACACTCGGCCCTCTTGATTAATTTTGCAATTTAATTGGAAAACGCGTTCCGGCTAAAATCTAATCATCCAGTGGTTTGCCTGACCATCACCCCACCCTGTCCACTATCCCGCCTATCACCCGGGTCCCTTTGGGCTGGCATGGCAATTGACAGATGCATATTTCCACGCATTGCGATCCCGAAGCTAGATAATTGGCCCTTTGCAGTGACCGATGTATGTTTTGATGCCATTTCAACATGATTTCTCGTTTGCACAGTCAGTAGAGCATTTGTCTATTGATCATGAGGTACGAGGCTCGAGCCCCGGCAAAGGTGGAATACATTTTTCTAATTGAGATGGCCGGACGCTCTCTGAGAGGGAACGAGACATGTTCACTGCTCGAGGCCGGAAGTTAG
>PIVJ01000192.1 GCA_003353955.1 Bacteroidota bacterium
AAACTATGCACCAGGCCAACTAAAGAGCAAAAAGATATTTTTGATGCACTTGGTTTTAAACACAGGCCATTTGTAAGAAAAACAAAAGTAGTGACCCAAATGTAAAAACATAAATTGATTTGCGCTGTTACAGAGGATGTTACAGGTGCGTGTTTGCAAGTTGGGTTAATGTACACAAAGATAGCATATTTTGTGCTTTATTCGATGGTAAGAAATATAGTAAAGTACGTAAGTTTGGCACTTTTTCTGAACATATACGTTCCATTAAAAGCTAACCCTAATTCGTAATATTCAAAATTAAACATTTCCAGTCAAATTGATCTGAATTAGGGTTAGCTTTCACTACTGAATGTGCCTAATCAAACATAATAAATGAAATAATTAAAATATGGAATTTGTGAATATTCATGAAAAACTATAGCAAATGATGTTATTCATATCGTAAAGCTTCAACCGGATTAATGCGTGCAGTCCGAATTGTTCTAATACTTATGGTTAATAATACAATTATCAGACTAAAAAAACCTGCAATTAAAAATAACCATAGATTGTTTATAATATTTATCCTGAAAGCAAAACCTTGAAGCCATTTGTTCATAACTATATAGGCAACAGGCCAAGCTAAAACAGAAGCTATTAAAACAAGCCAGATAAATTCTTTTGAGAGAATTATAACAATATCCAATACAGATGCACCATAAACTTTATGTATAATGATATCTTTGGTTTTTCGTTTCGTCACATAAAGAGATAATCCAAATAAACCGAGCATAGCAATAAAAATTGCTATAGAAGTAAATACAATTAAAATCTTTTTTAGTTGTTTGTCTTGCACATACAGCTCATCTAAAGCTTCATTGAATAGTTGATATCCACCAAAAGGATAATAGGGACTAAATTCGTTCCATTTTTTCTCTATAAAAGCTAGTGTTCTTCCCATACTTTCAGGATTTACTCTAATAACAATTTCTTCTATATCGCTTAAATCTATAGTAAAAAATAATGGCATGACTTTTTCGTGAAATGAATGTATGTGAAAGTCCTTTAATATACCAACAATCTTTTTTCCATCTATGATCTTTCCAATAGGATCAGATATTTCGAGTTCATTAACTGCTTTTTCATTTAATATAATTGATTTTGAAAAATCATTAGAAAATTCTTTTGAAAAGCTCCGTCCTGCAGTTAATTCAAATTCGAAAGTTTCGATAAAATCATAATCAACTCCGATGTATTCTACTTCAACTTCTTTAGTGGCATCAATAAAACTTTGAACAACCATTGTTTGAATTCCGTTAGTAGGAGGCACATAATCTGCGCCTGAAATATTAACAATCCCTGGATGAGTCCTTATTTCATTTTTAAATGCTTCATATGCTTTAAATTTATCAGAATTAAAATAGATAATAAGTATATTGTTTTTATTGAATCCTAAATCCTTATTTTGAGCATATCTTATTTGTTTAGTAATTATGAAGGTTGAAATAATAAGGATGATAAAAATGAATAATTGAACCGTTATAAGTATATTTTTTAAAGATATTTTTTTTCTTGTATTTAACTTCATACTAAATATATCAACAGGTTGTTGCAAAGAGGTATAAAAAGAAACATATATTCCTGAAATTAGATTTACCAGCAACGTAATAGATATAAAACCTAAAATATATTGCCATTTTTTTGATTGCTCAATTATTATTTCATAACCAAATAATACATTGATAAAGGGGAGAAAGTATATGACTGTAATGTATGATATAACTAAAGCTATAAAGCTAATTAAAAAGGTCTCTATTAAAATTTGTTTCATTAAGGAAACATTGTTAGCTCCAAAAACTTTTTTTATTCCAATTTCCTTAAAACGTGTGGTATAAAGAAAAGTAGATAAAATAATATAATTTAAACTTGCTATTAATAAAATAGAGAAAGCAATTATTGAAAAAACGTATAAAGTTGTAATATTTCCTGATGGTAAAAAATTATTTGACAGATGTGATGATTTTAGATATACATCGTTTAAATTTTGTAAATCAAATTTTTTATTATGTAGTGTTTCTGGTAAAATAGTTTCGGAGAAAGCATCTATTTTATTAATAAATGTATTAATGTCCAAATCAGGAGTGAGAAGTATATATGTTGTAAAAGAATCATCCCTCCAATCTTTATCAAATGATGGATTCTTGAATCTATTTTTAAAAATGTTAACTACTAAATCTACATTTCCTATAAAATCAGCTTTAAATGTGGAATATTTAGGAATATCTTTTATTATGCCTGTAACTATTAATTCGTATTGCTGGCCATAAATATTAGCTGTTAAAACCTTGCCCAAAGGATTTTCTTTTTCAAAATACTTTTTGACCATTTTCTCTGAAATTACTACTGAATTGGGAGTAGTTAAAAGCTTGTCAGAATCACCTTTAATAATAGAAAATGATAAAATGTTAAATAATTCATTATCTGCAAACTGAAAATAGTTCTCCTGAATGTAACTATTCCCTTTTTTAATCTTCGTCTTATATCTTGCCACTTTCGTAGCACTAATAATTTCGGGGAAATTACTTTTTAGTGTTGAAGCTAGTTGATAGGGAGTTAGAGTTGTAGCAAAATCAAATTCATCATACGTACTTAGCATCCTGTAAATTTGGGCTCTTTTCTCATTATGCTTATCATAACTTGTTTCATTTATGATATAAATTAGTATGAAAAAAGTACAAACCAGTCCAATTACCAATCCAATAATATTTATTAAAGAAAATGTTTTGTTTCTTAAGGTGGGTTCTAAAAATTTGTTTTCTAAATGTGATTTGAGAAAAATCGTAGAACCCGTTGAACGATTTTCCAAAATCACTATAAATATAATATATTCTCTTTAATTATCACATATAAA
>PIVJ01000752.1 GCA_003353955.1 Bacteroidota bacterium
AGTCAGACTTTGTAGATCAAATGGTTGTAGGTTACAATAGAGAATATGAATGGCACACAGCGTTTGCATCTCCTGAAAATGCTCCTACCTTTTTACATGCACATAAGTTAATGCGTAAATTATGGGGTGATATGCCTAACAAAGGCCATATTGGTGGAGACAAATGGAATCAAGTTGCAACTCATGTTAACGATAACTTCTTCTTTATTGATATGGAACGTTATACATTAGAGTCTGTGCTACGTAAAGGAGCTGAGTTAGTTAAACGTAAAGGTATTAAATGTCTAGTTATAGATCCATTTAATAAAGTTAGAGACGTTGATTGTAAGACAGAGGACATTAATCGTTACACAATGGAATATCTAACTAAGATCGAAACGTTTGCTAAAAAGTATGATGTGTTAGTATTTATAGTTGCACATCCTACTAAAATGTATAAGACACAAGACGGTAAGATTGAAGAGCCAACGATGTATAATATAAAAGGTGGTGGTGAATGGTATGATGCTAGTTACCACGGCTTATTAGTTCATAGGAACTACGAAAACAAAACCACAAAAGTTAAGGTATTGAAATGTAAGTTTCAAAACTTAGGCGAGAACGGAGCTGAAGCCCATTTTACTTGGGAGCCAAAGTCTGGTTGCTTTGTTCCACACGAGATGCCTAACTTAGATGAGACAATGCCTTGGGACTAGTTGA
>PIVJ01000753.1 GCA_003353955.1 Bacteroidota bacterium
ACCTACTTTCATGGAAATATAGGTCAAACTCCATTTTCAATGCATTACTCAGTAAATGGTGGCACGCTTTTGCATTTCTCGATGGATTTGAAGTTTTTATGGCTCATATGCCACATATAGGTGACTTTTACTTCCATATCCAAATTTAGGTCACTGTGACCTACTTTCTCTGAGATATAGGTCAAAACACGTTTTTCCAAAATGACCTCTCATTTGACCAGTAATGGCCAAATTTCACATGTATTGGACATTTAGGACACCTCTAGGCCACATTGACCTACATACCAAGAATTGGGTCACTGTGACCTAGTTTTATGGAAAAATAGGTCATACTCCATTTTCAATGCATTATAAGACAGTAAATGGGGCAATGTTCTTGCTTCACTGGATTGATATTATGTATGGCTCATATATGACCCCTCTTGTTTACATTTACTTCCATACTGAAAAATTAGGTCATTTTGACCTATGTTCTGTCAGATATAGGTCCAAAATACTACAGTGTATGCATACCATGTGAACCACCAAGGCCCAATGGGCCTATTTTTCGTTAATAGGGGGATTTGAAGTTTATATGACCCATATGACCCTTTTAGGTGACCTTTACTTCCATGCCCAAAATTAGCTTGCGGTGACCTACTTTCTCTGAGATACAGGTCAAAACGTGTTTTTTTATAACGGACCTTCTTTTGACCAGA
>PIVJ01000754.1 GCA_003353955.1 Bacteroidota bacterium
GCGCCTACCCAGCCCTCCCCCTCATGTTCTTGACCTGATGCGCACCGAGCGCACCCACTTCTACCCGCAGCATTGGCTTTTGTGCCATATGGGTTTGTATTAGTTCAAGTTCAAGTTCAGTACCTCACCCTGCACTGCTCGCCCTGTATACTCTGAGCACTACGGTCCTAACTCTGGCGAAGTAAACGATCAGTTCAATTACTTCAACGGCCCTGCCCGTGGAATCAGCCAGGGGGGCTGATTGTTTTGCCTTCTGTTTCCTGAGTTTTTCGTCTCCTCCTGATTGCTTTGGTCTGCTCTCGGGTCTTAGTCCTAATTCGCCCTTTGGGGCCACACGAAAAAAGACATACGTCATTGGCTCCCCCCGTTGGTGGAAGGACCGCTAGGGAGTGGAGCAGGGCGGAGCCACGCGTTTTAGTTTACGGCTGGGTAGCACGTTAAATAGGAAAACCTAAATCGTAGTAATTTTCCTCTATACCCACCTTTTTATGAATAGGTATTAAGAATAGCAGTAGACAAAGGCAAGGAAGACCCAAAAAAGGGAAACAATCGTCGTCGTCCAATTTTTCAATACCGGCCAATCTTAAAAACTAAAGAACATTCTCAAAGCATTGAGTTAGGAAGAAACGGTCGTTTCTTTTCGAGAGAGATCTGATTTGTTACGAGAGTGGAGCGAGGAGGGAACGGGAAGTGAAGCC
>PIVJ01000755.1 GCA_003353955.1 Bacteroidota bacterium
GAGCAGAGCTTGCGCTTGTGAATATTTATCAGCAATATGATGGTTATCCTGATTATATGGCAGTAGAATACGCTAAATGGCTAGAAGGTCTTAGCGTAGGTAATGGCATATCAGGTAGTAATAAGCTAGGTGAGTTTGCAAACGGGCCTGGTTGCTTAGCAGCTCAGTTTATACAAAAGTTTAAAACCCGGGCTGGTGGTTTGTACTTATCACCAATTGACAATGATGAAGGTTGGGTTAATTACGTATACACTTTACTACCCAAAGAAGGTCATGACACCTATATGACTATATATGATACATGTGAAGAAAAAGTTATCTTTGTAGGTAAACCAAGCGCTGCACTTAAAAAATATGATGAAAAACAATAGTATGACACAAGAAGAAATGAGTAAAGAACATACATTACATCAGCGTGCAGAACTTTATATGTACGCAAGACTATCAGGAGCGAAAAACGACCTACGAGATGCGGAGAACTGGGATGGACGTGGTTGGGCTGGTGTTGAACATTGGGAAGATGTTTACAACAACCAAATTGAACACTGTAAACGAAGAATGGAAATAATACGATACATATTAAATAAATTAAATGAACAAAGAGGAAATGAATGACTTCGCGGATATAATGGCTGAAAAAGTATTTCAGTTAATTATGGAGCGGCAAAAAGAATTAGATGCGCAATTTATCGAACAGA
>PIVJ01000756.1 GCA_003353955.1 Bacteroidota bacterium
ACTATTTATTAAAGAAACATCCCCTCCGTTAGTACATAAATCTTGATTCCTTGTTTTTATAGTTCCTTCCGTTGGTATGTACGATGTTGCGTATTCTCCGTTATAACCTAAACTATTTGCTGATTCTACTTGATGCCCAAAAGTATAAAACCCATCTGTACCATTTCCAGTAAAAATTGGATTTCTTGTAGTATCGGTTAATATTGGAACACATAAAAATCTTGCAGAACCACTACTGTTACTATCAGCAGTTAAAGATATTCTATACCAACCATTCCCATAATCTTTAATTGATGATGAATAATTAGATAAAGATAAATCTCCACTTGCTTTAGTTCCATTTGATAAATTAAAATTTTGATACCTTGCAAAAAACCCAGTTGAAGTGGATATTTGTACAAAATCAGCACCAGCATTTTTAACAAAAAAACTATAAGTATGTGTTGTTGATGGAATTGCCGAATAAGATATTCTGTCAAAATAATGATTACTATTATTCGTATTTGCTACAACTTTACTTCCGTTTAATTCTCCATCGGGACTAATTATATTATTATTTGTAACTAATACTTGTTGAAAATTCCAATAAGTTTGATTATAATTTTCAGATTGTTGTACTCTATTTGTAGATTCTGGTTCAAATAACCAAGCACCACATCCACTATCGGGAACTACTTCTTGTCCTAAATATTCTTTTA
>PIVJ01000070.1 GCA_003353955.1 Bacteroidota bacterium
GGAAAACCACTTTATAAAATTGCAAACTTGAGCAAATTGCAACTAAAAGTTTATATTAGCGGTAGTCAATTAACCGAATTTGTATTAGGGCAAGAAGTTGAAGTGTTGGTGGATAAGGGTGAAGACGATTATTATCACCTCAATGGGAAAATAAATTGGATATCTTCAAAAGCTGAATTTACACCTAAAACCATTCAAACTAAAGAAGAAAGAGTGAATTTAGTTTACGCAATGAAAGTGACTGTAAAAAATAATGGGATGCTAAAAATAGGCATGCCTGGCGAAATAAGAATAAATCCTAACCAATAAGAAAGATTTTATGAAACGTTTCAGGTTTTTTTTAATGCTCGCAGCTACTGTTGTATTCGCTGTACCCAATGTTTTAGCACAAGATGTTAAAGAGGATGATGTGATAGGCACATGGTTAAATGAAGATGAAGATGCCCATGTTCAAATTACCAAACGTAATAACCAATTTTTTGGCAAAGTGGTATGGATTAAAGATCCGATTGATTCGAATACCGGAGAAGCTAAATTAGATAAATTAAATCCGGATGAAAGTCTTCGTAGCCGACCAAAACTAGGCTTGGAAATACTTACAAACTTTAACTTTAATGGAGATGATCGTTGGGGTAATGGTAAAATTTATGATCCCAAAAGTGGAAAAACCTATAAATGTTATATAGAGCTTAGGGGAATTGACAAGATAAAAATCAGGGGATTTGTTGGAGCTACTATATTGGGGAAAACCACCTATTGGACTCGCGTAAAATAGAAAATTACGAATACTTAAATGAATGAGTTGTCAGTAATTATTAATGAAGTAAGTAGGCACTACAATAAAGTTATTGCACTTGATAAAATAAGTGTATCAATTAAAAAGGGCGAAATATTTGGATTTATTGGTCCGGATGGCGCAGGAAAAACTTCATTGTTCAGGATACTGACAACGTTGTTATTTCCACATACCGGCTATATCACTATCGAAGGACTTGATGTTGTTAAAGACTTCAAAAAGATTCGAAATATTATCGGTTACATGCCCGGTAGTTTTTCTTTGTATCAGGATCTTTCTGTTGAAGAAAATCTTAATTTTTTCGCTAGTATTTTTAATACTACACCTGAACAAAACTATCACCTTATTAAAGATATTTATCAGCAGATCGAGCCATTCAAAAATCGACCTGCTGGTAAATTATCTGGTGGCATGAAACAAAAACTTGCACTTTCCTGTGCATTAATTCATAAACCAGAAGTTTTATTTTTAGATGAACCTACTACAGGTGTCGATGCAGTTTCCAGAAAAGAGTTTTGGGAAATGCTAAAAAACTTACAAAATTTTGGAATAAGCATTATCGTCTCAACCCCATACATGGACGAAGCTAGTTTATGCGATCGTGTTGCATTAATGGAGGACGGTAGAATTATGGAAATTGAAAGCCCACAGAATATTCAAGCAAAATATCCTTATTTAATTGCAGCTATTCGTTCGAATAATATGTACGATATTATTAGTGATCTTCAAGAAATCCCTAAGGCCACCTCTGCTTTTAGATTTGGAGATAATATTCATTTATCCTATAAAAAGGGAGAATTGCATAAGGATGAAATCGTAAATTTTCTTGAAAATAAAGGACATAAAAATATCAGTTTTGATATGGTAGAAGCTGATATCGAGGATTGTTTTATGGAATTAATGAATAAAAACTAAAGTAAGGATGTCAAAAGAAATTATTATTTCAGTCCAGAATCTAATGAAAAAATTTGGTCAGTTCGTAGCTAACGATGACTTAAGTTTTGAAGTTTATAAGGGCGAAATATTTGGATTTCTTGGTGCAAATGGCGCAGGTAAAACTACGGCCATTAAAATACTTTGTGGTTTGTCTACCCCTACGTCTGGTAAAATTTCTGTTGCAGGATTTGATGCCTACACTCAAACCAATAAAATCAAACATAATATTGGTTATATGAGCCAAAAGTTTTCTTTATACGAGGACTTAACAATTACAGAAAACTTTAGATTTTATGGTGGAATTTACGGGCTAAACAAAAAGCAAATTCAGGATAAAACAAAACAGTTGCTTGAGCGACTAAAGCTTGAAGATGCGAAAGATAAAATTATTAGTTCGATTCCCTTAGGTTGGAAACAAAAGTTGGCTTTTTCAATTGCGATTATGCACGATCCCAAAATTGTGTTTTTAGATGAACCAACAGGTGGTGTAGACCCAATTACACGTCGTCAATTTTGGGAGTTAATTTATGAAACGGCACATCAGGGAATTACTGTTTTTGTAACCACGCATTATATGGATGAGGCAGAATATTGCGATAGGGTTTCAATCATGGTTGATGGTAAAATCATAGCACTTAACAGCCCCAAAAACTTAAAAAACGAATATCAAGCCAAATCGATGGATGAGGTATTTTTAAAATTGACAAGAAATTAAATCGATGCAATTATTTAGATCGTTTGTAAAAAAAGAATTTTATCACATTTTTCGAGATGTGAGAACCTTGCTAATTTTATTTGGCCTTCCCATTGCCTTAATCCTCATTTTTGGATACGTTGTTACCAGTGAAATAAAAAATGCAAAGATTGCCATTCTCGATCATTCAAAAGATAAAATAACAACTGAAATCACTAATAAAATTTTGTCATCGGGCTACTTTATTCTAAGCGAGAATCTTAAATCTGCAAAACAAATTGAGGAAGTCTTTCGCCAGGGAGAAGTGCGTGAAGTCATTATTTTTGAACCTGAGTTTTCCAAGAATTTAAGCAAAACAGGTCAAGCAAATGTGCAAATTATTACCGATGCTTCTGATGCAAATACTGCCAATCTCATTTTAAACTATACGCGTGCAATTATTCAGGATTATTCGATGAGTCTGAATAAAATACCAGCTCAATCCATCAAGATTATTCCACAAACACGCATGCTTTATAACGAGGAATTAAAGGGTGTTTATATGTTTGTTCCCGGCACTATGGCTTTAATTTTATTACTGGTATCAGCCATGATGACTTCAATTTCGATTGCCCGAGAAAAGGAAATGGGTACCATGGAGGTGATGTTGGTCTCGCCTTTAAAACCCTTGCAAATAATATTAGGAAAAGTGACCCCCTATTTTGTGCTTTCATTTATTAATGCGGTTACTATTTTATTGCTTGGTGTTTTTGTTTTTGGAATGCCAGTAAAAGGCAGCCTCATTTTATTACTTGGAGAAAGTATGCTGTTTATTTTATTATCCCTCTCTTTAGGGATTTTAATCTCCACGGTGAGCCCAAATCAGCAGGTGGCCATGTTTATATCCATGATGGCCTTAATGCTGCCTACCATCTTATTGTCGGGCTTTATTTTCCCGATTGAAAATATGCCTCCACTTTTGCAGTGGATTAGCCACATCATGCCGGCAAGATGGTTTATTACTGTTTTAAAAAATGTAATGTTGAAGGGAACAGGCTTGCTGTTTGTGTGGAAAGAAAGTTTGATAATGATTGGCATGACTGTCATTTTTATAAGTATGAGTGTTAGAAAATTTAAAGTAAGACTTGAATAAATGAATACCATCTTACATATCCTCCACAAGGAATTCATACAGATTTTCAGGAACAAAACTATGTTGCCGATTATTTTTATGTTACCAATTGTTCAGCTTTTGGTACTCGTTTATGCTGCAACATTCGAAATGAAAAATATCAATATGGTTGTTGTTGATCAAGATTTGTCATCCAAATCAAGAGCACTAGTTGCAAAATTTGAAGCCTCTCCTTTTTTTAAAATTCAACAAAATACTTTTTCAGTAAAAGAAGCTGAATCAATAATAAAATCAGATAAAGCAGATTTCATATTAAATATTCCAAGTGGTTTTGAACTAGGTGTTTTAAAAGAAAATACTGGCAATATTCAATTACTTATTAACGCCATAAATGGAACTACGGCAGGCCTGACAAATGTTTATGCTACTTCGGTAATAGCTGATTTTAATCGAGAATTAATTATTGAAAGCATCAATATTCTTCCTCCTGCAATTCAACAAGTAATAAATGTTGAATATTCATTTTGGTATAATGCGCGAATGAATTATAAAATATACATGTTACCTGGCATACTTGTTATTTTGGTTACCCTGATTGGGATGTTTTTAACTTCATTGAATTTAGTTCGCGAAAAGGAAATGGGAACCATTGAACAAATTAATGTGAGCCCAATTAAAAAATATCAATTCATCATAGGTAAGCTATTCCCTTTTTTATGCATAGCCTTATTTGAATTAGCCTTTGGCTTAATCATAGGAAAATTAGTTTTTAATATTCCACTGGTCGGTAGTTTGCCTTTGTTGTTTCTGTTTGCTGCTGTTTACCTTTTAGTCGCACTTGGAATAGGGCTTTTAGTTTCTACACTTTCGTCCACACAGCAACAGGTGATGTTTGTGAGCTTTTTCGTGATGTTAGTTTTTATCATGATGAGTGGAATTTTTACCCCAACTGAAAGCATGCCAGACTGGGCTCAAAAAGTAAATATCATTAATCCTGTAGCCTATTTTATGGAGGTTATTCGGATGATACTTTTAAAGGGATCAGGCTTTATGGATATCTGGAAATCCTTTGTTTTGCTCTTTATTTATGCCGTTGGTATTATTAGTTTAGCCATTTGGAAGTACCGGAAAGTTGCCTAGTTATTCATTCGGTTCAATGAGGGGGTAAGCCTTTTTAACAAGATTTACAATCTTGTGTTAAGATTATTATCTATTTTAGTCGTTCATAATGATATTTTAAAATGATAAAGAACCATAAATTTATTTGGTTATCTTTTTTGGGAGTACTTCTAATCTCTTTATTATTTGATGCTTGTGTAAATAATGAGAATAGGTCGAATAGGATTTTTGGTGAGAACGGAGAGGAAATTACCGTCCTTCAAAGAATCAGACAATCAGGAAAGCTAGTTGGATTAGTTGATTATAATTCGACCAATTATTTCATTTATCGTGGCGAACCACTAGGGTATCAGTTTGAATTACTTAAGCAATTTTCAGAACATTTAGGGGTCAAGCTTGAAATTGTAACGAACAATAATCTCGATGAGAGTTTTCTGAGTTTACAGAAGGGAGAAGTAGATCTTATCGCTATTGGTCTGACAAAAACAAAGGAGAGAAGTAATGTTATTGCGTTTTCGGATCCCCTTGATCAAACACGACAAGTCTTGGTTCAGCATAAGCCTGACAATTGGCGAAAAATGGCTACAATGGATGAAATTGAAGGTCAGTTGATCAGAAATCCTATTCAACTTGCCGGAAAAACAATTGTTATACAAAAGATGACTTCCTTTAAAAATCGATTGCAAAATTTGTCGAATGAAATAGGAGAACCTATTAATATTATTGAAGACGAAAATCGGGGAGTAGAGCAGTTGATAGCGGCTGTTGCTGATGGAGAAATCGATTATACCATTAGTGATGAGCATATTGCACTTGTTAATAAAAAGTACTATCCCGGTATTGATGTAAAAACCCCTGTCAGTTTCCCCCAAAATATTGCTTGGGGAATTCGAATTGGAGAAGAGGATTTAAGGATGGAATTAAATAGTTGGCTTGGCGGGTTTAAAAATACCTTAATTGCTCGTTTATTGTATAATAAATATTTCAAGAATCCACGATCGGTAAATATTGCTACGAGTGAATATAATAGTGTTGGAGGGGGTAAGATTTCCAGTTATGATGAAGTGGTGAAGGAGATAAGTGGCAGATACGGACTTGATTGGCGGCTTCTTTCATCAATAATTTATCAGGAATCAGGCTTTAAACAAAAAGCTGAATCCTGGATGGGTGCTTATGGGTTGATGCAATTAATGCCCGCAACAGCCGAAATGTTTGACCTCGATAGTTTATCAAGTCCGGCAGAGCAGATTGAAGCCGGTGTTAAATTTATTCAATGGTTGGACAAAAGAATTCCTGAAGAAATAACAGATAAGAATGAGCGGATAAAATTTGTGTTGGCAGCTTATAATGTTGGCCTGGGGCATATTTTGGATGCCCGCCGATTGGCTAAAAAATATGATAGTGATCCGAATGTATGGACAAATAACGTCGATACATTTTTACTTCAAAAATCAGATCCGCACTTTTATAGGGACAGTGTTGTCAGATATGGTTATTGCAGGGGTTCAGAGCCTTATAATTTTGTGATAGAAATACTAGATCGTTACGAGCACTACAGCAATCTAATCAAAGATTAATTAAATTTCCATCTTTAGTTGCTTAATCCAATCATAAAGTCTTTGGTCGGTAAGATTTGCCTGAGTGTCTTCATCAATTGCCAAACCGAAAAATTTATCATTCTCTACTGCAATTGAATCAGTAAAGGCGTATCCTTTGGTTGGCCAAGCTCCAATACATTGGGCACCCCTCTTATCAAATTCTTTCTTAATTATAGCTATTCCGTCAACAAAATTATTGGGATACAAAACTTGGTTACCTAAACCGAAAATTGCAACTTTTTTCCTTTTCAGGTTTATTTTATCCAAGTTATTAAAAAACGTAACCCATTTGTTATTTGCCTTTGCTTCTTGCCATATTTCAGCTCCAACTGTAGATCCACCAATAATTAAACGATCATAATTAACTAAATCGATAACCTCAATTGAAGTTAAATCAAAAATGTCAGCATATTGTTCATCAAAACGATTATAAATCTTATGTGCTATTTTTTCTACATTTCCGCCCTTAGGCCAATAAATAATACCAACTTTTTCCATAAATAATAAGTTATTGATTAGTTAACCCGGATGTAAAAATACGAATATTATCTTTAGTTAGAAGATCAATTCTAGTCATCTTTTAATCCATTATCTTTTAAATAAAGATTAGATATTTCATTAATAGATTGATCAATTGAGATAAATTTAAAGTTTAGTTTCTGTTTAATTTTTTCATTTGAAAAATAATTTATACTGTGGGCTGAACGAGAAGTTTCTTTTGTAATCAGTGGAGTTCTTTTGAGAAAAAATTCCAGCATTTTTTCTACCCTCCATACTATTCCCGTCATCCAACGTTTGGCATATGTGTGAGGCGGTGGCACTTCTAATTCTTGAGTAATTCTGGTGAAAAGATATTGATACGAATAATTTCCTGAACTTAAAATAAATCGTTCGTTTTCAAAATTGCTCCCCATCAGCATTATCATTGATCGACTAACATCTCTTACATCAACAAAGCCTGATATTCCCTTAGTGTAATACTTTAACCCCTTAAAGGCAGCAGAAAAGAATTTAGAACTCCCGGTCTCCCAATTCCCTGGTCCTAAAATAATAGATGGGTTGACAATAATGGCACTTAGTCCTTCAGCAATTCCTCTCCACACTTCTCTTTCGGATTGATATTTACTAATTGAATAGGCCGATTTATTTTTAGATAAAATCCATTGTCCATCTTCAGATGCAGGTTCGGTAATTTTAGATCTGCCAATCGCAGCTATCGAGCTAACCTGACAATATTTTTTAACCTTTTGTTCCAGAGAAGCGTTTACCATGTTTGCAGTTCCTGTAATATTTTCCTGAATAATTCTTTCACGATCTCTACTGTTAAAAGATACGATTGCCGCACAATGATAAACCTGATCCACTCCCTTTAAAGTATCATTCAGAAAACAGACATCCAAAATATCACCCTCTACCCATTCAATTTTATTAAATAGCTCTAATGATTTTAAAGTATAAAATGAAAATACTTTTTCAACAAATTTGGTGTTACTTCTTGTTCTTTTTAGTGCCCTTACTTTTTCTCCCTTTTGAATCAAATCATAAATAAGATGAGAGCCCACTAAACCTGTACCTCCTGTTACAAAAATCATATTACAAACTTACATAATTTCAAGATTGCCATGTGCTTTTATATGTTCGTCCTACTTTTTCTATGTCTCATTAAGTTTTATATTTGCAAAAAGTATAAACGAATGAATTTTATTGAGGAATTAAAATGGCGTGGGATGATCCACGATGTGACGCCTGGAACCGAAGATCAGCTGAATAAAGAAATGACCGCAGGTTATATCGGGTTTGATCCAACTGCCGATTCGCTGCACATCGGAAGTTTAGCAACCTTAATGCTGCTGAAGCATTTCCAAATGGCAGGTCATAAACCGCTTGTGTTGGTGGGTGGTGCTACTGGAATGGTAGGCGATCCATCAGGAAAATCTCAAGAGCGAAATTTACTGGATATTGAATCACTGAATTTTAATTTAGAAGGTCAGAAAAAACAATTGGTTAAGTTCTTGGACTTTGACTGCGGTGAAAATTCAGCCATTGTTGTAAATAATTATGATTGGTTTAAAGATTATCATTTCCTTGATTTTATTCGAGATATCGGAAAGCATATTACCATTAATTATATGATGGCAAAAGATTCCGTAAAAAAACGACTTGAATCTGGATTGTCCTTTACTGAGTTTAGTTATCAATTAGTGCAGGGCTATGATTTTTATTGGTTACACCAAAATAAAAATTGCAAATTACAAATGGGTGGATCAGATCAGTGGGGGAATATAACCACCGGAACTGAACTTATTCGCCGAAAAGCAGGCGAAGAAGCATTTGCTTTAACAACACCACTCGTGACTAAAGCTGATGGCGGAAAATTTGGAAAAACAGAGCAGGGAAATGTTTGGCTCGATCCTGAGAAAACCTCTCCTTACACATTCTATCAATTTTGGATGAATGTTTCAGATGAAGATGCAGCCCGTTATATCAAGATATTTAGTTTGTTTGACGAAACCGAAATTAAAGAAATAATCGATCGTCATAATGAAGCTCCTCATGTACGCGAATTGCAAAAAGCCCTGGCAAAAGATATTACGGTTCGGGTACATTCAGAAGAGGACTATAATCAAGCAGTAGAAGCCTCGCAAATATTGTTTGGAAAAGGAACCACTGACGCATTAAGAAAGCTGGATGAGCGTACTTTATTAAACGTTTTTGAAGGTGTACCTCAGACTGAGGTAAACAGGAATGTAATTCTTAAAAAGTGTGGTGTCATTGACTTTTTGGCAGAAGAAAATAATATTTTCGCATCCAAGGGAGAAGTACGAAGAATGCTTAAGGATAATGGCGTTTCTGTAAATAAAGAAAAGGTAAAAGATAGCTACGTAGTTTCTGAATCAGATTTGTTAAATGATAAATATATCTTGATTCAAAAGGGGAAAAAGAATTACTTTTTGGTGAAGGTAATTTAAAGGTCTTATATACAACCAACTCAATTCTGTTTTAAATACGAAGCAACAATCAATTGTGTTTCACAAAATCAAAGCCTTACTGATTAAATGGTCAGGATGAGTCCACCTTGAGTTGTTCATTTTATTCGTTGATGCATTGAATAGAATCGTTATTCCTAAAAAACTAAAAAAAATAAGATATTAATTGGGGTTGCCTTTTACTAATTTCTGGTATTAATTAAAAAGAGAGTATAGTTTTTATTGGGTTCAAAACAAGAATATCGTCAAAAATAAGCTCGCTAACAATTATTCAATACATAAACAGGTTCATTATTTGATAGAAAATTAAATAACTTTAAAATAATATTGCCAGTAAAAGAATTAAATGTTTTTTCTGGAACAAATGATGTTAGAAAATCTAATTTTTTAAAAGCGTTGAATTTGTTTCTCAATAACCAAACTGATTTTTTAAAAACAGTGAAGTTTCGAAGATGGTTATAACAAGGTTTCACGAGCAAAAATGATACGCTCCTCTAAAATGAAACAACTTATAAGAGTTAGATTGTATTTAAATTCGCCTAAATCATAGAAATCATTATTAGGAGAAAAGAAAGTTTTTACTAACTAAAACTAATTTATTATGAAATTTATTTGTACTCGTTTTTTAGCAATTTTTATGTTAATGAGTGTTGCATTTGTTGCTAATGCTCAAGATTGGACAAAACAAAAATCATCCCTATATTATATAGGGGCAGAGGGAAAGGTTTATATTGAACCTGATTATAATTCCCTTGCAATTTATTTTAAAAATGATGTAGTTTCTAAAACTACAAGTGATAAATTTAATCGTGAAGTAAGCAGTTTAAAAAGTGCTTCTGAAACTGAAACCTTTGAGGTTTATGTAATGGATAAGAAAGGAATGATTAGGGTTAAATCTTCTAATTCGATGAAATCAACTAATACAATTGATGAGCGTCAAAGCTTTTTAAAGTCCTACAATCTCATTAGTGAAGGTGCTTATGATGTATTACCATCGTTTAAAATAGATGATCTACAGGGCATTCTTTACAAAGCGTGTTATAATTCGTTTAAAAGAAGATGTATCTTACGATGAACTTTCAAAAATCTTTTCAGCGTATGGAGAAGAATACATTAAGAATATCACTAATGAATTCACATATTTATTAAATGTTGAAAAATTAGAAAACCAATTACCACTTATTCAAGAATTACATGAGATGGGTGTTTTAAAATGGGGTGAACCTGATTTTAAAATTGATTTAGTAAAGCATGCTGACCCTATGTATTCTGACCAATGGCATTTGAATAACACGGGTGGTTCTATCGATGGTAAAGCGTTAGTTTCTGACATAGATGCAAACGCTCCTGAAGCTTGGGCAATTACAACAGGTAATTCAAATATAGTTGTAGCGGTTATTGATGGTGGTGTTGAATCTCACGAAGATATGAGGTCCCTTTTACCAGGTTATACACCTGATGGTAATGGTGATGGTAGTCCTTCAAGCGATGGTTGGCACGGTCAATCGGTTGCGGGTTTAATAGGTGCTCAACACAACAATATTGGTGTTAAGGGTATTTCTCCTGATGTAGGTATATTTAGTGTTAATATCCTTACAAACAATACAACTAATGCAGATGTAGCCGATGGTATTACGTGGGCAGTAAATCAAGGTGCTGATGTTCTTTCAAATTCATGGGGATTTCCATCATGTACTCGTAATGTTGCTTCAATTACGGCAGCTTTTACCGATGCAGCTACAAACGGTCGAGGCGGTTTAGGATGTATTATTTTAATTGCGTCGGGGAATCGATTTCATTCTTGTGTTGTTTATCCGGCAAATTTAAATAATGTTACGGCTGTAGGCGCTATATCCGGAGACGGTAAAAGAAATATGTACAGTAACTATGGTTCTGCTCTTGATATCGTAGCGCCTAGTGATGATGATTGGAGATATGGAAGTGAAGGCGAGTTCTATTCAACCCATGGTTTAAGAACAATTGATCGTGAGGGCAGTAAGGGTTTGACTAACGATGACTATTGCGATTGGATATTGTGACCTTTATGGAGCAAATGCACGAAATGAATGGCTTGATGTATTTGGACTAAATGACTTATACAATACTTCCGGTGCTAATGACGACGGATATGGAGATTTTACTAATTTAACGGCAAATGTTTCTTTAGGCACTAGCTATACTGCTACTTTCAGTGCAGCTTATGAAGGGAAAATAAATAAAGAATATTGGACTATATGGATCGACTTTAATATTGATGGAGTGTTTATAAGTGATGAAATAGTTATGCAAGGAACAGCTTCAGGGTCAGTTATTTATACAAAAAAACAATTACTATTCCATCAACAGCAACTATAGGTCAAACCAGGATGCGTGTTGCAATGTCTGATGGCGGTTACTCTGATGTTTGTGGGTCATTTACATATGCTGAAGTAGAAGATTATACTGTTAATATTACAGCTATGTCTGCAACTGCATTTGCACCTATAAGTAATGAAAATAGTGGTAATAGATTAGGAGAGAATGATGAAAATGAAGTTGCTGCTAATATAAAAGCATTCCCAAATCCTGCTAAAGATAAGTTGAGTGTTAAAATTTCATTTGATAATACAAAAGCTAAAATTATTAACTTTACTACCGGAGCTATAGTTAAGGAATTTGTATTAAACAGAAATGAAAATATAATTGATATCTCCGATTTAGTAAATGGAATTTATATATTATCTGTTGAGGGTGAGAAAGCCCCATTAACAGAAGTCTTTATTAAACAATAAACAGTTATAATAAATATATTA
>PIVJ01000757.1 GCA_003353955.1 Bacteroidota bacterium
ATTACTAATATACTAGATAATTCTGAAAAAGATAACTGGAATGTATGAAAAAATATAGACTAGTAGAATCTACAAATAACGCTGTAGGTGGTAATAATAAAAAGTATATAATTGAAAAACGTAAACGTTTTTTATTTTGGACCTGGTGGTCTCAAGATTATTTATTTGATGCAGTATATTGTTGTTATGAATCGTATGATAAAGATGATATGTTAAATATGTTAAGTATTCTTAAGGGAGAAAAAAATTGGGTTGATAAAAAAGTTATAGCATCATGATTGATATAGAGAAATTTGAAAAATCAGCTAATGAAATAATAGCCAACGTTAAAAAAGAGGGAATGAAAGAATATACAAATAGATACGGTGATAAATTTACCTTTGAGTTAAATGAAAAAGGTAATATAGACTGGAATGGCAATTTTGAATACGTAAGATGCGGCTTTGGAGATAACCCTGAGGATATTATTATGGTTGATCCTTCAGGAGGTCCTTATATTGATATAGGTACTGATATGAAACTATTTGGCCTTGAGGGCAAAGTAAATGGATTTATAAATAAACCTGGATATGGAACCGGTTGGGAATTAGTTTTAGAGAAATGAATAGAGACAAACACATATGGGAAGGCTGGACAGTCGGTGATTTTATTGATGATATAGAACCTATGTTTGATATGGCTAATCACATAAACAGGC
>PIVJ01000012.1 GCA_003353955.1 Bacteroidota bacterium
CGAAAAACAAAATCAGGGAAGTGCAAACCTGAATATGAGGTAGTTAAAGACGAAAGGAATAGAAAGCTCAGCAGGTAACACGCAATATAAAAAATTGAGCGGTGGATGTTCCGGTTTGAACAGTGCCATTGATTTCGGACTATGAGTGCCAGTGATTCCGGTTCAAACAGTGCCACTAATTCGGTTCTAATGCTGCCACAAAAACGATTCTAAGCGTGCCACTCTAAAAGATCAAGTATAAATTGCCAATCTCAATAAAAAAAAGAGATATGGCTAAAACACTTGATTCAATGGATTTAAAACAAATTATCAGATTGCATTTAGACGGTTTAAGCAACCATGAGATCGGTAAAACCTTAGGCATAGGCCGTAACGCTGTAAATGAATATATGCAGCGGTTTAGGGTCTGTAAAAAAACAATGAAAGAGCTTTTACAGCTTGAAGAGCCTGTTTTAAAAGAGCTGTAGATAGGGTTTGGATCACGAAACGAGGATCTGAAGAGACAACTAATCGTTAGTAGGAATTTTGTAACTTAAAACTAAATTAATAATTAGAATTATGTCAGATTCATTTGATATTGTATGTACAAATACAGATTGCGATTATAGTGATAACATCGCTAATCCAAAAAAGAAAGGACTAATCCAAGATGATCCATTTGGCACCTGCCATAAACGCAAGAGATCAAACCCTACAACTTCAAATTTATTGATTAAGGATTATCAACTTATCAACTAGGCATATTCTGCTAACACCGGGTAATAGCGCATACCGCCCCGGTTTTTGAAAGTTAACTACAAAAGTGTAACTTGGTAGCGTTTAAAAGGCTGTGGTACGTATGAGTTAGAAGGGCGCAACGATCTCATACCGCAAACCGTTGTACCTATTAAACTTATGAGAACACATTTTAAAACTAAATTATAAATAAAATGAAAGACCTGTTGAACAATAATAAATTCATAAAAATTGGTGAATTTGTTCTCCTCTTTATTATTGCATTCGGATTTATAAAAATATTTACACCATTTGCAGGAGATAATATCGTGCATAAACAATTAGTGATATGGTTTGCCAACATTCTAATGCTAATTTATGTATGGATTGGAATAAAAGTACGAGGTCAAAAATTGACTTATTTCGGAATATCATTTGGTAAAATTACTTTAAAAGAATGCTTCAGGACTTTTTTGATTTCAATCGGTGTATTTATTGCCGCAGTGGCAGCTTTTATACTTGGGTCTATTATAATGGCTAATATTTCAGGTATCCCTGAAAGTTCTGACATGAGTAATTATGAATATTTACAGGATAATATTGGGATGTTAATTCTGACACTAATAGGTACATATATTGTAGCATCATTTGGTGAAGAGATCATTTATAGGGGATTCATTATTAACAGACTTATCGAATTAGGCTTAGATTCAAAATTTGGAAGGAGTCTTGTTATTATCATTAGTGCAATAATTTTTGGATTAGTCCATTACCAATGGGGGCCAATGGGAATTGTACAAACTGGTTTCATGGGAGCTGTACTTGGATATTTTTATTTAAAACTCAAAAAAAGAATATGGATATTGATTTTAGCACATGGATATATGGACACAATACTGATGCTTCAAATGTATTTATCCGGTAATTGAATATAACTAAGCACAAAACTGTATATAAGCCATTGAAACGAACTGTATATTAGGTCGTTATGGTAAAGACTAAAAAATGAACGACAGTGCAAACTTGATGGGGTTTTTGTTTTGCCGACCCGCTAAAAAGGGAATTACCAACGACATTTAGCATAATTGTAATCTCCAACACACAGACTGATACTTCATCTTGCAAAAAAGTCAAAATTTTTCCGACGCTCGTCAAGGTGCAGAACTGAAAATTGAGTAATCGGGTTTTAGGACAAGATTAAACGCTTTCTCTTCCTGATCTTCCAACTCCAAACGGCCAACTAAAAATAAAACCCGCCTTGAATTTTCATTTATAAAGAACACAAAAGCGATTGGTATAAAGCAGATATTGTAGTTACCACAATTCAATCATTGATGTTCGACAACAAATATCGTTACGAATTTATACTAAC
Source organism: Bacteroidota bacterium (assembly GCA_003353955.1). Taxonomy (GTDB): domain Bacteria; phylum Bacteroidota; class Bacteroidia; order Bacteroidales. The sequence goes on from PIVJ01000012.1 coordinate 2,087, forward strand.
CGATTTTGATTTAATTATTTCGGACGAATCGCACCGTTCTATCTCAGGGAATACAAGAGCTGTGATTGAATATTTTTATGGATATAAATTGGGATTAACTGCAACGCAAAAAGACTATTTAAAGGGAGTTGACCCCGACAAAGTAAAAGAAAACGACCCAAGAGAAATTGAACAGACTATAGTCTTTGCTGTAAGTCAAAATCATGCAAGAAAGCTCACAAAAATTCTAAACGAATTTGCAGAACAACTTTACCCAAATAAATACAATTCTGACTTTGCGGTTCAGCTTACTTCACAGGTTGGCGAAGCACAACAGATGACCATCGATTTTACAGAGAATCATTTAAATGGAAAAACCACGTGGTTGGAAGGGTATAAAACATGCAAAACACGTATTTGTGTAACTGTTGGCATGATGACAACGGGTTACGACTGCCCCGACTTACTTAATCTTTGTATGATGCGCCCTGTTTTCAGCCCGGCTGATCTTGTACAAATTAAAGGACGTGGAACAAGAAAACACAACTTCGAGTTCAAATTTAAAAACGAACTGGAAGAAGAAGAAATCAAACAACACGAAAAGGAGTTTTTTAAACTCTTTGATTTCTTTGCCAACTGCGAATATTTTGAGGAAAAATTTGACTACGACGAAAAACTAAAGCTTCCAAAACCGAAAACCGGTAATGGCGAAGGTGGTGGTGGTGGAGTTGATATTGACAAATACACAAGTTTTCGACCTGACCCCAAGGTAAAGCATACGACGCCAACAAGTATCTTAAGTTTCGAATAAGAAAGTTAGCGACAACAAGGCTCTGTTGTATTCATTTCCTGCTTTACTTCCAACTTATGTGATTTGGGGCTTACATACGTGATTCCAAGGCTCATTCCCCGAAGGATAAAAAGAATTCCCAAAACAACAATAAACACAGGAATTACTTTAACGGCTTTGGCTTTAAACTTTGAACTAATTACATTTCCTGCCAGGGACAGAATGAGCAATGCAGGGGTAGTTCCAATTCCAAACATAGCCATAAAGGCAATGCCCATCATCATGTCATTAGTATTGAGGGCTCCGGCTATGGCCATGTATACCAGGCCACAGGGTAATAATCCATTTAACAATCCAATGAGCAGCAGTGATTGCAACGATTTTTTCCTGAAAAGGTTTTTAAAACTACTTGTCAGTCGTCCGGCATAACCTGTAAAAAGCCTATCCAGTTTTATTTTTCCCCTGAAAAGAGCTGGGAATATAACCGATGCAATCATTATAATCCCAATCCCAATTGAGGCCCATTGTTGCAAGCCTGCTAATTGAATTCCTCTTCCTAATAATCCAAATAAGGCACCCAACAGTCCGTATGTAATTATCCGTCCTGAGTTATAGAGTAATCCTCCTGTAATTTTTTTAAACCAATTATCCCTATGTAATGGAATTCCAATTGCAATTGGCCCGCACATCCCAAGGCAATGTAAGCTGCCTACCAATCCTATTGTAAATGCGGTTATTAAATCCATTGTTTTTTTGTTCTTAGTTAATTAATAGTTCTTAGTTTCATAAGCACTTTGAACGGGAAATCGAAGGCTGTTGCGACTTCGCTCAGCATCCTATAAATATTTTAGCATTTAATCATTCTAAGGTTGAACTACTTTTGAATAAAAACTGTTTCCTCCTGAAAATATTCTTTATCATTCACCTTGTAATCGAACTTAAGGATGTATTTGCCATTTTCCAGGTTTTTGGTTGAGCAGGTCATTAAACCTAAAGAACCAACCAAAATTGGAATTGTGATATCCTTGGTTCCGTCCGATGGCCTGTAAAAAAACAGGTTTCCTTCGAGTTGATTTAAATCAAATAATGAAGGAAAGCTAATTAACAGTTCAGAGCCTTTGTTTTTTATCATAATCAATTCTCCAGCCTTTTGCGCATTTTCTGTTTTTTTAATTTTTTGTTGATATTCTAAACCTTTCGGATAATAATCCTTTTCAACTAGAAAAAATGATTGTTTTATGCTAAATACAGCCAGTACAATTATCAACGACATAAAAGATATGATGGCAATTAACAATTTCGTTCCCCAGTTCCACTTCATTTTATTTTAATTTAATTTTTACTGATTATGTTTATTTATCTAACGAATTGGGTCCAACAAAACTTACTTCATACTCATTTATTAATTTGTCATTTGAGTATATACCAAATTTAAGCTTTGTATTGGATGAATTTAGATTTTCTTTTTTTAATACCGTTAGAAATGTTGCTGTACTAACTTCTCCTTTTTTAGCAATAATGGGATCGCCCATCATTATTATTTCGCCTTCAGGATTGAGTAATTTCAATTCAACCAGATGTTCTTTTCGGGTTTTATTCACCACTTCAAGCTGGTATATATTGCTGTAGTTGTCTTCTCCATATTCCTGAAACAAAGTACCACGCTGGCGAAGAATAGTAGTTTCGAAATCGGTTCGCAGCGCAAATAAAACTCCTGACAATACCAAAAGAATGCTAAGAAATACTGAATATGCAATTGCTCTCGTATTAAAGATAGAACGAATTCCCTGCGAAATACCTTTTTCAGAATCGTAGCGAATCAAACCTCTGGGCTTTTTAATCCTGTCCATAACTTCATTACAGGCATCAATACAAGCAGTGCAATTAATACACTCCATTTGTGTTCCATTGCGAATGTCAATATTCGTAGGGCAAACAACAACACAACTGTTGCAGTTAATACAATCTCCTTTGGTTGTTGCATCCCTGTCTTCCAATGGATTGTGTCTTCCACGAGGTTCACCACGTTTATAATCATAAGCAACGACTATCGATTTTTCATCCAGTAGAACGCCCTGTAAACGACCATACGGACATGCAATTGTGCAAACCTGCTCCCTGAAAAAAGCAAATACAAAATAGAATATCCCTGAAAATATAATCAGTGTAATGAAGCTAGCCATGTGAGCAATGGGTCCGGCCACTATCAATTCGAGGACCTTGTCCATTCCAACCAGGTATGCAAGAAAAGTATTTGCAGTAATCACGGAAATCGTAAAGAAGCTTATATGCTTAAACGATTTTTTTAGGACTTTCTCCGAATTCCATTCCTGCCTGTCAAGTTTTTTTTGTTTGTTATAATCTCCCTCAATTAAATATTCTATCTGCCGGAAAACAAATTCCATAAATATGGTTTGAGGGCAAATCCATCCACAAAATATCCTTCCAAAAATTACAGTGAACAATGTGATAAAAACAATAAGTGAAATTATTGAAAGTACAATTAGATGAAAATCCTGTGGCCAGAAAATTACACCAAAAATGATAAATTTTCTTTCAATTACATTTAAAAGAAGAAATGGATCACCTTTAAATTTCAGGAATGGACCAATATAAAAAAGAAGCAAAAGAAAAACAGAAACCAGCTTTCTGTAGTTGTATAATTTTCCTTTTGGCATTTTAGGAAATACCCATACACGTTTACCCTCTTTACTTACAGTGGAAAGCTTATCCCGAAAATGACTTTCGCTTTTTTTGTTTTTCTCACTCATGGGTTTAATATTTAATTGCATATGTGGTATAAAATTAAAAAAAAATGGCTAAGCTTATCCTTTTGTTATTCAGAGTATGAGTAGAAAAGGTAATTGTTGGGATAATGTTGTTGCGGAATCTTTCTTTAAATCGTTAAAAGTAGAAGCTATTACCAATGCCATTTTAAAGATAAATACGAAGCCTAACGAATTGTATTTAAACATATTGAGTCATGGTATAATAAGAGTAGGAGACACTCTCATCTGGGAGGGTTTGACAATGAAAGAATTTGAGAAACTAAATCAATTTTAATATGGCCAGTCCAGCAATTCCCCTTGAGGGGCTTTGGGTGAGGCCGGTATTGTACCTCGTAATGTGATAATATAACTTATAACTTCTAAACGTTGAGTAGGGGGCAGTTGATCCTTATAAGGAATCATCCCTTTTTCTATAACACCATTTTCAACAACGGCAAACATCTTTTCCAGGCTGTTTCCATGTATCCAATAGTCATCTGTAAAATTAGGGCCAACTAACCCACCACCATCAAGCAAATGGCAAACCTGGCAAATTTTATCATATGTAGCTTTTCCATTTTCTAATGAAGAGGCATCTGTTAGCACTTTTAATTCAACCTGAACTTGTTGTTTAGGAGCCGTTTTAACTGCTTCTGCTACTTCTTTGTTATACTCCTTCTCCTGATACAGGCTATCCCAATCGAATACCCATAATCCCAGCATATATATTATAGCAAAAATAATGGTGATGTAGAATAACCATTTCCACCAGGGTGGCAAATCATTATCTAATTCCCTGATCCCATCATAACTGTGGTCTTTAATAAGCCTGTCGTTTGTAAGCGTATCAATCTCATGATCATTTTGGTTGATATTTGTTTTTTCCTCATTTATGCTCATAATATTTAATTTTAAATATTTTACAAAATATCATCATTATCATCAGTCAGCGGAAGGTTTTTATATTCTTCAACCTTTTCTTTTTTCCACTTAAGTACTTGTACTACTAGAAGAACGAATATTAAAGAGAAGAATACGGTTAATATAGCCGATAGGTCGTGTAGCCAGCTAACATCTTCCAATATATTTTTAATAATTTTTGACATTGTTTATTTTATTTTGAAGCCGAACCGGCATTTTTTGAAATATCAGTTCCAAGGCGTTGCATATAAGCAATCAATGCTATAATTTTTTTCTGATCTTCAACTTCAATACCACTAGCTCTTAAACCTGAGGCTATTTCGTGTGCTTGCTTTTTAAGATCGTCAATGGCTTTTTCATCATATCCTTTGGGATAAGGAACGCCCAAAGTTTGCATGGCTCTTATTTTCTTTGGAATACTTTCAATATCCATATCATTTTCGACCAACCAGGGATAAGGTGGCATTATAGACTGAATATTGGTTTTTTGAGGATTAACGAGATGTTCGTAATGCCACGAATCAGGTTTGTAATTTTTAGTTGTTTTCACACCTATACGGGCAAGGTCTGGTCCGGTTCTTCTGGAACCCCACTGGAACGGATGGTCATAAATAAATTCACCCGATTTTGAATATTCACCATATCGTTCAACTTCCGAACGGAACGGACGGATCATTTGAGAGTGACAGTTGTAACATCCTTCTCTAATATAAATATCGCGGCCTTCAAGTTCAAGCGGGGTGTATGGCTGCACACTAGAAATTGTGGGTACATTTGATTTTACCAGGAACATTGGAACAAACTCAACAATTCCACCAATTAGTATAGCAACAAGAGCCCATATTGTAAACAGAACAGGTTTGCGCTCAAGGCGACGATGCCATGTCTCATTTCCGTGTGGTTTGACTTCACGCGCTGGAGCTTCGTCATTTTCGAACCTGACAAATTTTCCGGCTCCTGCAGTTTTAATCAGGTTATAAACCATAATTCCGGCTCCGGTCAGGTACATTACTCCACCAACTGCCCTTAGCATATGCATCGGACGAATTTGTGTATAGGTTTCCAAGAAGTTCGTGTATTTAAGGAATCCTTCTGGAGTGAATTGTTTCCACATTAAAGCCTGGGTAAATCCGGCAAAATAAAGCGGAATAGCAAAGAATAGCATTCCTAAAGTTGCCAGCCAGAAATGTGTGTTAGCTAAAGATGTAGAATATAATTTTACTTTATAAAAACGTGGAAATAACCAGTATAACATACCAAATGCCATCATACCATTCCATCCGAGGGTTCCGATATGTACGTGGGCAATTGTCCAGTCGGTAAAGTGACTAATTGCATTTACACTTTTTAAAGAAAGCAATGGCCCTTCAAAAGTTGACATACCGTAAGAAGTAACGCCAACAACAAACATTTTTAAAACAGGATCCTGGCGAACTTTATCCCATGCACCGCGGAGTGTTAAAAGGCCGTTTATCATTCCTCCCCACGACGGGGCAATCAATACTACTGAGAATACAACGCCCAGAGCCTGTGTCCAATCAGGAATTGAAGAATACAGCAAATGATGAGGCCCTGCCCATATATACAGGAATATCAAGGCCCAGAAGTGGATGATGGATAATTTGTAAGAATATATAGGGCGGTTAGCAGCTTTTGGTAAAAAATAGTACATTAAACCAAGTACCGGTGTTGTAAGGAAAAAAGCAACTGCATTGTGTCCGTACCACCATTGTACGAGTGCGTCCTGAACTCCTGAATAAAGTGAATAGCTTTTAAATAATGATATGGGTAACTCGAAGGAATTTACAATGTGAAGAACAGCAACAGTTACAAATGTTGCCAGGTAAAACCAAATAGCAACATAAATATGCTGGACTCTTCGTTTTATAATAGTTGCAATCATGTTCCATCCGAAAACAACCCAGATACCTGCTATCAGAATATCAATTGGCCATTCCAGTTCGGCGTATTCTTTACCGGTTGTAATACCTGCCATTAAAGTAACTGCTGCAAGTACTATAATTAATTGCCATCCCCAGAAATGGATTTTACCAAGTTTCTGACTAAACATTGGTGTTTTTAATAATCTGGGCATCGAATAATAAATTCCGGTAAAAATTGAATTTCCAACAAAAGCAAAAATAGCAGCGTTGGTATGCAAAGGCCTTAATCTACCGAAAGTAAGAAACGGTAATTTCATACTTACTTCGGGCCATAATATAGCCAGAGCGGCAATAAGCCCAACTAAAAAACCAACGACGCCCCATAAGATGGTAGCGACTGCGAAATTTTTCGCCAGTTTGTTGTCGTACGTAAATTTTTCAAGTGCCATAAACTTAAGATTTGTTATCATTATTTATTTGAGGATTTCTTTTTTTGATCTTTAATTGTAGGGCTATTTGTTTTTGGTTGATTATTTTTATCCGATTGATTACAGCTTTCCGGATGGCAGCTTCCATCATTTGTGCTCTGACTGTCGAATAACATTCTTACAGAAGGTGTATAGTCATCGTCGTATTGCCCTGATTTTACAGACCAGATAAAAGCAGCTAAAAAACCTCCTGCTACTACAATTCCAATTATTATTAAAAAAAATATTACTGACATTCTATACTATTCAAGTATTTCGTTCCAAAAATACGTCTTTTTATTATACCAACAAAAAATTAACAAACTGATATTCTCACAAATATATGCAATAATTAAAGAGAATTGAGATCTTTTGTGAAAATGGGTATTATTTCCGAATACTTAACCGAGCTTTCGTTTTGCCAGAAAAGCAATGGATGCTGTGGCAAAAGCAACAACAGATATTGAACTGATAGGCATTAATATAGCAGCAATAACAGGAGTTAACAATCCTTGTATGGCAAAGTATAATCCACCAATATTATATAAGAATGAAATTACAAAGCTAATTTTTACAACATTGAGGCTCGACCGTGTAAAACGAATAAAATTGTTTAATTGCCCAAACTTTGACGATTCCAGAATTGCATCACACGCAGGTGAAAAAAGATATATGTCGTCGGCAATGGTTATTCCTACATCGCTTTCGGTTAATGCACCCGCATCGTTTAATCCGTCACCTACCATTAAAACCTTTTTGTTTTTGGTCTTTAGTTTTTTGATGTAATTCAATTTATCAGTTGGAGTTTGGTTAAAATGTAAATTTTGTTCTTGTGAAAATAAAGGAAGCAGATTAGCTTTTTCGGCTTCATTATCTCCTGTTAAAAGATGCAAGTTAAATTTTGCTGAAAGTTTGGAGATAACCTCTTTTAATTCCGGCCGGTATTGATTTTCGAGTTGATAATATCCCAGAATATTATTGTTAAAGAAAACATAAACTTCGGTTTTTAATCCTTTTTCAGCATCTGCTTTTCCGGTGATAAACTTTTTGGAACCGATATTTATTTTTTGTCCATTAATTTCACCACTTATACCCAAACCCGGTATTTCTTTAAAGTTATCGATAGGATAAAAATCGTCGCCCGGTAAGTTTAAAAACAGTGCAGCACTTAAAGGATGCGTAGAATGTCGAACAAGCGATTTAATTGATTTAATTAAATCATCCGATAAATCTTCCCCGATAAATTCAGCCTTCATGGCTTTGTTTTGTGTAATGGTTCCGGTTTTGTCAAAAATAATTGTATCAATTTTATTCAGCTGCTCAATAACTTCTGCTCGTTTCAAATAGAGTCCTTTTCGTCCAAATTGCCGTATTGTACTGCCAAATGTAAACGGAACCGTCAATGCTAGCGCACACGGGCAGGCAATTATAAGAATTGAAGTGAAAACATAAATGGCTATAGTTTTATCAATAAACAACCAAAATATTCCTGCTCCAATTGCAATTACCAAAATTATAATTGTAAAATACTGGCTCACCTTATTTATAATGTTGTTTATGCGGGAGTCGTATTTATTAGTTGATTTTTCCTGGTTCCATAGTTGGGTAAGATAACTTTGTTCTACTTCTTTCGAAACTTCTAACTCTAAGGCACTTCCAACTTGCCTTCCTCCTGCAAAAACAAATTCACCTGTTTTTTTATCAATCGGCATCGACTCCCCGGTAACAAAACTATAATCAATATTCCCTGTTCCTTTTACTATGGTTGAATCAGCAGTTATTAATTCTTGGTTGCGAACCAATATCCGGTCACCCTTTTCAAGTTCATTTAAGGGGATTATAATCTCTTTTTGATTCTCTATTTTTGTTACAGCAACAGGAAAGTATGATTTGTAGTCCCTTTCGAATGAAAGAGCCTGGTATGTTTTACCCTGATACCATTTGCCAATCAACAGGAAAAATACAAGTCCGGCAAGCGAATCGAGATAACCCGTGCCGGTATTGGAGATAATGTCGTATGCACTTTGTAAAAAAAGTGTGATAATCCCTATAGCTATGGGCAGGTCAATACTAATAATTTTGTGTTTAAGGCTCTTGATTGCTGAAAGGTAATAATCGTTGCTACTGTATACTATAACAGGTATTGACAGAATCAGGCTAAGCCAACCGAACAGTCTTCTGAAATCACTTTCCAATAATTCTCCGCCCGGTAAATATTCCGGGAAATTATACATCATAACATTCATTAATACAAATCCTGTCAGCCCAAGTTTTATTAGCAATGATTTATTGCTTTTACCTTCGCCTTTTTTCTCAAGCTTGTCGAGGGTAATTTCCGGCCTGTAGTGAATTGATGAAAGAAGTTCAACTACCTTTCTTAAACTAATGCTCTCTTCTTTAAAGGTAATATGGACTTCTTTTTTAGGGAAATTAACTGTTGAATAAATAATTCCATCATTCAATGTGCTCAGGTTTTCTAATAGCCAGATACAAGAAGCACAATGTATTGTTGGAATAAAAAGGGATATTTTACTCACGCCTCCATCAGAAAAGTCGAGGAGTTTTGATTTGATATCTTCTAAATCGAGGAAGGCATATTTTTCTCCCACATCCTGGGTTTCAACTTTAACGCCAGGCATTTTCTCAATTTCGTAATATTGTTTTAAATTTTTTTCATTGAGAATCTGAAAAACAGTTGAACAACCGTGGCAACAAAACGGCTTTTCATCCCGGTTAATGGGGTGTTTCCCACAATCTTCTCCACAATGTACACATGCCTGACCCATTTTTGTTCTTTTTGCAAATGTAGGAGTTTCAAAGTATTTTTTTACTTAAGCTATTTGAAAATTGAAATACTATTTATGAGAACTCAATAAAACATGGCACATAAAATATGGGTTGGTGGAGATGTGTTTCATAAAACTAATTTGTCCTATTTGTGTATCTATAATCGCAGAAATACATTCTTTAATCAGTGAGGTTTTGATTTTATTTCACTTAGGAACCAAAAGTATGTGCTAACTTTTTCTAGCAAATGCTAAACTATTAAATAGTTTTCGCTAAATCGTTACCTAGCTTGAGTTTAACTACTTTTTTAGCTGCTATCTTAATTTCTTTAGCAGTTTGTGGGTTTCTTCCTTTCCTTGCTGCTCTTTGTATAATACCGATTACTAATTAGTATGAGCCATAAATGCGTTTTGATTTTAAAATGGTATAACAGAAAAAGAACAACCCAGGACAAAGGTTACCATATCTGATTGTCGGATTTTCTTAACATTCAAGGAAGTTTCAGTTAATTCTCCGCTTCTAAATATATTATAATTATTTTTCTTCTGCACTGCCAGGCTTTGAGACAATAATTCTTACAATTGAATTAATTGTTAATTTTGTTTTGCTATCAAATGTTAAGAAAAAACAAATGCAATTATTTTACTGCCTCGATATTCAAGGAAGCACACATACTTTAAATGAAGATGAATCAAAACACATCATCAGGGTGTTGCGCTTAAAGAATGGGGATCTTATTAACCTAACCGATGGGAAGGGAGGATTATACAAGGCTGAACTTATAGATGATCACCCCAAACGATGCACTGTAAGCATTGTTGACGCACAGAATAATTATGGAAAACGAAGTTTTAAGTTGCATTTGGCCGTTGCCCCCACAAAAAACATTGGCCGTTACGAATGGTTTCTGGAGAAAGCAACAGAAATTGGTATTGATGAAATCACTCCTATTGTTTGCGAACATTCAGAACGCAAAGAAGTTAAATTAGCCCGATTTGAAAAAGTGATTGTTTCCGCGATTAAACAATCGCTCAAAGCTTTTATCCCCAAATTAAATAAAGTTGACAAGTTTCAGGACTTCATCAAGCAAGATTTCTCCGGTCAAAAATTTATCGCCTATTGTGACGAAGATCACAATCTTCTTAAAAAACAATATACCCCAAGAAGCGATGTAATTATTTTAATTGGTCCAGAGGGTGATTTTAGCCCCGAAGAAATTAAACTGGCAATTAAACAGGGTTTTGTTCCGGTAAGTTTAGGTGAAAGTAGGCTCCGCACTGAAACAGCCGCGATTGCAGCATGTCATTCCATTAATATGATTAATGACTGAAGTTGGATTTTTAACCTGAACTCAAATTTGATTTATCAAGCGGATCCAGTTTTGAAATATTATTAAATGGTATATTAACACAACCAAGACCTTAGGCTTTAGAGAAGTTTCCTTATGATCTAAAATCATGAAGTACAAGAAGGGATGGCATCCTCTTAAGGATGCCATCCCTTCTTGTACTGTTTGAGGAAATCCTCATTTAATAAATCTTCCTTTTTCATAATGTGTAAATTTTAAAGTTAAACAAAAAATACCTGAGGTTTAAACCCCAGATATTTTCTATTTACACACTTTATGAGATAGTCCTTTGGCTTTTAAATATCAACATTTACTCCAATTCCGGCAGCCATTGCTTTGTCATAAATAAGCTTGGCAGCAGCTGCGTCTTGAATAGCAAGGCCATTGGATTTAAAAACAGTTATCTCGTTATCGCTTGTTCTACCTTTCTTCTTTGAAGTGACCAAGTCGCCAAGTTCAGCATAAAAGTGGTCTACGGTAATCGCTTCTTCTTTTAGTGGGATCATGATATCACCGGCTTCACTAAAACATGCTTCCTTAGAATCACCAACAAGTTTTGAATTCTTAACGGTGAAAGTATCTAATTCTCTGGCATTTGGTGTATGGCTCCCGATATTATTAATATGCGTGCCTGGTTTTAATTTATTCCCATCGAAAAGAGGAGTGGGAGAGGACGTAGCAGTACAGATAATATCAGATGCCAATAATTCATTCGGATTGGCAGCCTTTATAATCTCCAGATAAAACTTTTTCTTCATTTCAACAATGAAATTATCAACCGCATTTTCATTAATGTCATAAACCAATACCTTGGCAATATCCACTGTTTCTTTCATGGCCCAAAGTTGCATTTTTGCTTGAACTCCAGTACCGTAAATTCCAATAACCTGATTTTTATTTTTTTTGGCCAGGTATTTATTGGCGACACCACTTGCTGCACCCGTTCTTACAGCCGTAAGATAAGCACCATCCATGATGCATAAGACATCACCCGTTTCGGTATCTTGTAATAAAACTTTACCGAAAATAACAGGAAGATTTTTTGATGGATTATTTTTAAAGACCGTAACCACTTTACACGCAAGTGCTCCCATGTCTTTTAAAAATGCAGGCATATATAAAGATAGCCCTTCCGGTGATGTAATATTATTGCGCAAGGGCAATATCGCAGTTCCGTTTGATAATTCGGCGAAAGCATTCTCAACTGCCTGAATGCAGTCCTTCATAGTTAATACTGATTGAACATCTTTTCTGTTTAAAATTAATGGCATAATATGATCTCCTTTATTAATTTAGGTTAATTGGTAATAATAATTACGAATGATAATTAAATTGTAAGTCACAAATTTCAAAAAACAAATAAATTTTATAATTAAACTGTTTTGATTTTTCAGTCGTTGACTATTATTTGAAACTTGAAGTATGTAATTTGTTATTTTTTTATAAAACATTAAGTTATAAGTTGTTTTATGTTACAATATTAGAAAGGGACTGCTTAATACGGCAATCCCTTTTGTGAAAAAAATTAGCTTACTTCTTCAAATCGGCCTTGAAAAAATCTTAAGTATTGAGGCTCGTATGTAAACCTAAGTCCTTTGATGCACTCTCGTTTCCTATACAATTTGATGATGCTTTCTGCAACCAAATCCATATGGGCGTTGGTATATGCTCTACGAGGAATTGTTAATCGTACCAACTCAAGAGAGGGCTTGTAATTTTCACCATTTGGTTTTCTTCCTTTGGAAACATTTCCTCTCTCCATAGCTCTTACACCTGAGTCAATATATAGGGCAGTGGCTAATGCTTGGGCAGGATATTCATCCTGATCCAGATGCGATAAAAACTGCTTGGCATCCAAAAACACGGCATGTGAACCAATTGGCACAACGATGGGTACACCGGCTGATAGTAGTCGCTCTCCAAGATATTGAGTTTGCTCTACTCGATTTCGTATGTATTTATAATCAAGCATTTCTTCAACGCCTTGTGCATGAACAGCCAAATCACCTGCAGAGAGCCCCCCTGTTGTAATTGAGCCTTCATAAGTTCGAAGCATCTCTTGTGCCTGGACGAAGAAATCTTCATCATCTTTAATCCCTAAAAACCCACCAATATTTACCATATAATCCTTTTTGCTGGAAGTAGTACAACCATGACCATAGCTAAATAGTTCATGAATAATATCCTGAATAGAAGTATTCTTATAATCGGGATCATATTTCTTGATCATATAGGCATTTTCCACTGCACGAGTTGCATCCCACATTAAATAAATATCGTTTTCCTCACAATAGTTGTAAATCTCTTTAGCATTTTCCATATGCACAGGTTGACCACCGGCCAGATTAACACTTAGTTCAAAGCTTATGTAAGGAATTTTATCAGCACCATGTTCATCAACAATCTTCTTAATTTTATTGATGTCGATATTTCCTTTCCACCTGAAATTACTAGTCGGGTCATGAGCTTCATCACAAATTACATCCACGAAAGTTCCACCTGCCATTTCCTGATGAAGTTTGGTAGTAGTGAAATACATATTACCCGGTACAAATCCATCCTTAATCAGGCATTGCGACATAATATGTTCGGCAGCTCTTCCCTGATGTGTTGGGATAATATATTTATAGCCGGTGACTTCTTGCAGATTCTCAATTAAATCAAAATAATTCTCACTTGATGCTTGTGTTTCAACACTATTTAAGTAGCAAGCCCATTGATCTGTGCTTTGGGCAGTAGTCCCTGAATCCGTTAGGAAATCAATTGCCACATGTTTTGATTGTAATAAGAAAGTATTAAATCCGGCTTCTTTTGCGTATTCAAGTCTTTCGTCTTTTGTAGTTTCTCCATTGTATTCAAATTGTTGAATTGTAAATGGTTCGGTAGAAAAATTAAATTCATTCAGAATAGGCCGCTTCCATTTAAAGAAGGCTTCATCACTCCATTTAGCATCGTTCTCTAAAGTCAACCCGGTAATTTTTTCTCTTTCATCAAATAACTCATTCAATAAAATAGCAATTTCACTCAATTGATCATTGGTAAGAGCCAATCGGGGAATTTGCAAAGGCAAGATTGTTGAACCTGATTTCCCTTCTAAGAATACCCTTACGCCTGATTTTAAATAGATAGCTGCAGCAAGTGTTTCAGCTGCATTTTCAGTATTTGAGAGAAACTCATTCGCCTTAATATAGATTCCATCGGCTCCCATATAAAAAGGAATATCCCTAAGTTGAGACACAAGCTTTTCAGTTTGAGAATATATCCAATTTACCTGCTTTTCAAATACCATTTCTTTGATACCTCTTGCAAAGACTTCCATCGTACGGCCTGCCATTCCTCCATACGTATGTAAGCCTTCATAAACTACCACTTCATTCATATATTTATCATACAATGTATCATTGTTGGTGGCAATCAATCCTCCGGCATTACATCTTGGGTCCTGGCCTGCATCAATTACGAATACGTGTGCAGTTGAGGCAATTTCATATACGATTTCAGCGAGTGTTTTATTTTCGTGTCCAGCTTCATTTTTTCGAATGTAATTTGCTGATTCAACAATGTATGAACCATTAACCACCAAATGAATATTTTTACTATCTGCAACTTTTTGCAAGTCTTTCAGATTATTTAAAGAGACTGGTTTGAAACCATCTGCATACAACTCGATGTAGATAAAAGGAGTATTTTTGTCCTCTTCTAATTTACTCTTCAGCGCATCAATATTTATATTTCCACTAAATTCTGAATTGCTGGATTCAAAGATGAATACTTCAGCTTCTCTGTCACGAATAATTTCACCCGGTTTATCTGAATTTGAATAAATGATGTCATTCTTATTCACCATGGTGGTTGAAATTAATTTGTTAGAACCACGCAAATTATGTGTTGGGCATACGTTTTTATGGCCGAATATTTTTTTCGTAATATCCACCAGGTGTTCAAAGTTTCTACTTCCGGCATAGGTTTCATCACCAATAAACAATCCTGAGAATTGATCCTGGCTGACAGCACTTGTTCCCTGACTGGTCATATCAAAAGTTACCAGGGAAGATGGGATGTGAAAAGTATTATAATCTGCTTCCATCAATGCGTCAATTCGTTCCTGATAATTGGTGAAAACTAAATTTCTAACTGTTTTAAGTTTATAAGGTTCTGCTAACATGTTACATTATATTTTATATGATTTTGTAATTTTTTAGAATTTGTTTAATGCATAGTATCCTGAGTTTATTTCAGGACCAAAGAATTTAAGCGTTGAAAATACTGAAACAACTCCAGCATAACAACCAATATATTTGAACAGAACGTTCGTTTATGGATAGTAGTATAATACCAGAAAGAGAATCATCTCAAACTTCCAGTTGTATGTAAGCTCGGTTTTTTTCATCGATTAACACAAATTATTTAATTAATCAGAACTTAAAGGATAGTCCTTATTAAACTGATTAATCCGTTCCTCTAAGATCTGAAACTGATCTCTATGAATAAGCGATACACAAATCCGCAAGCCTTCTTTTCTTTCACTTCTTGTGATAACTAATGTGATTGCACTAATTCCATAGTAAAGTAATCGTTCCAGTAATTCTTCCCCACCCATATTCGGATAAGAAATGGTAAAATAAAATCCATCCGCTATATGGACAGCATCGTCTTTATCGTATACTATTTTGAAACCGTTATCTACAAATATTTTTTTTACAATCCGAGCCTTTTTACCATATTCGATAACGTCATCTCTAAAGTTGTATTCTCCATTATTTAAGGCTTTTAGCATAGCCATTAATCCATACTGTGCTGCATGGCTGACACCTGCACTTAAAGCATAAATTGTTCCAAACAATATTGAATATCCGAAGAGGTCTGTTGAGAAGAATCTTTTAAGAGCAGGTTTTCTGAGTTTTTGAAGCTTGTTGGAAATAACCATCATTCCAAGTCTCGGTCCGGGATAACTAAAAATTTTTGATCCGGAAATAAATAAAATATAATTTTCAGTGTAATTCGCCACTGTAGGTTGATAGGGTGGAACTCCCGGTACAGAATAATTTTCCCTGAAGTCCATTCCGAAATAGGCAAGATCTTCAAGTATAATTACGTCATATTTATTAGATAAGTCTCCGATAATTTCTAATTCTTTTTCTGTAAAACAAATCCAGGAGGGATTGTTCGGATTAGAATAAAGTATAGAGTGAATATGACCTTTCGATAAATGCGATTCTAATTTATCTCTCAATTTATCCCCACGAAAACTATAAACATCAAATGACTCAACTTTTTTTCCTAAAATGTCAAGTTGTTGTTTATGTAAGGGAAATCCGGGGTCGATAAATAAAACAGTATCTCTGTCTTCCCACATATTATCGATCGTTATAAATGAGGCCATGCTTCCTTGAAGGCTGCCGGCTGTGGGAATACATCCTTCAATATCAACCTCCTGATTAAGGAATAATTTAACAAATCTTGAGATTTCATGTTTAAATTCAGTAACTCCTTCAAGCATAGGATATTTTGAATTTACACCTCTTTTGATGGCTTCAATCTCAGCATCCATTCCAATTTTTGGTGTTCTTAGACCAGGTATTCCAATTTCCATCCGGGCAAACTTATCTCCTGTTGCTTCTTCAATTTGATTCACCAATCGAACTATTTCCCTAATGGTTGCTTTTCCTACATCTTGCAAGCCACTTTCTTTAATCTTTAATTGAACCGTTTTAAAATCAATGGGTGTTTGTTTAGTGCTAAAGTTCATATTTAAATTTTATTGAGTATTTTAAGATGATTAGTTGGGCTTATTTTTTTCAATTCTGATTCTTGCATCAACAACCGTTAGGCTATCCTGTTTTCCAAATAATGGATTTAAGTCCATCTCAACTATTTCCGGAGCAATTTCAACCAAGAGGGCAACCCTAACTATTACCTCAACAAAAAGGTCTTCACTAACCGCTTCTTGATTTCTAATCCCTTTAATAATTTCGTATCCCTTCAATCCCTTGATCATTTTTAACGCTTCAGGTTTATTGATAGGTGTTAATCCGCTTGCTATGTCTTTCAACACTTCAACAAATATTCCTCCCAATCCGCATAAAACGATATGACCAAATTCTTCTTCATGTTTTGCACCGATAAAAATTTCCGTTCCTGTATACATCGGATACATCAAAACAGCGTAAGTGTCTTTAATTTGCTTCAGTCGATTGAATTCTTTTAAAACTGTTTCTTCATCGTCAATATTTAAGACAACACCCCCAACATCTGATTTATGGATCGGGCCAACTACCTTCATTACCAAAGGATATCCAATTTTATTTGCAAAATTTACAGCTTCATTTTCTGTGTTGAGAAGCTTGTTTTGTGAGCGTGAAATACCACAAGCATCCAATATGCCGTTTATACTCTCAGGCGGGAGGTATCCATCCTTTGAAGCACTGATAATTTCCCTGATCCTTTTTTGGTCAATATTGGGGAACTCAAGATATTTAGCAGCTGGTTTTGGTGTTTGATAGACTTTAGCCAGTGCATTTCCCAGCGCCACTTCATCCGTGAAATGGACCCTTCCTTTTGAACGAAATTCTTCCATCTCTTTTGCAGCAGTTAGGGTAGAAGGTAAAACCGGGTAAATAGGTTTCTTACAGGTATTCATCTTCTCGTTCAATACTTCATAAACATCATCAATGGTTACTAGACCCGGCGTACCAAATATGACAACCATCGCATCAATATGATTAAATTTCTGATCAACATAATCGATGATGCTTTCTAATTGTTCTGCTGTTCCGGTTGCCAGAAAATCAATTGGATTATTTACAGATGAGCCCGGGTGCAATAGTTTCAATAATTCAATCGCATCCAGTCCTTCAATACCGGGAACTTTCAATCCTTTTTTTGATAATTCATCCGTAAGCATTACTGCTGGCCCTCCGGCATGCGTAATAATGGCAATATTCTTTCCGTTCAATTCTTTATTCATGAATACGGTTGCAACACTTATCAACTCTTCACGGCCGTAACATCTCACTATTCCTGCCTTTTTTAAAAGTGCTTCAACCATTAAATCAGGACTTGCCAACGCACCTGTATGAGAGGATGCAGCTCTACTACCGGCTTCGGTACTTCCGGCCTTTATTGCCGCAATTTTACACCCTTTCTTAATTAATGAGGATGCATGTTTGAGGAGTAATTCCGGCTTGGCAATATTTTCTATATAAAGTAACTTTACCTTAGAACTAGTGGCAGGATCAAAAGATTCGTCAAGATGCTCAAGGATTTCTTCCACACCCAATTGGGGGCTGTTGCCAACAGAAAAAACACTGGAAAATGTTAATCCTTTCGGTAGGGCTGATTCTAAAATAAAGCATGCAGTGGCTCCTGATCCGGAAATAAAATCACATCCTTTTGCATCAAGTTTAGGGATCGGCTCAGTGAATACACCATGATAATCTGGAAGCATGACTCCAATGCAATTCGGCCCGATTAAACTTCCATTAATACTATTAATAATTTTAACTATTTCACGTTCAAGCTTCCTGCCTTCATCGTTTAATTCACTAAATCCGGCTGACAGAATAATAAATGCCTTCGTAGCTTTTTGCAGTGCTAATACTTTTACAGTTTCTAAGATGTATGGGGCAGCAATCGCAATAATAGCGAGTTCAGTTTTAGGCAAATCATCAACCGCTTGAAAACTTAAAATACCTTGAACCGACTTTTCTTTAGGGTTTACAACAAAAAGGTCTCCTTTATATTGACCGTCCAATATATTCTTTAATATTTTACCACCGGGCTTGTGGATATTATTCGAACCCCCAATAACCACAATGCTTTTCGGGCTGATGAGTTCTTTTGTAATCATACGATAATTTTTATTATGTTACTAAATAATATTTATACTAATAAACGGCACATTAGATTAATATATGATTGAATGAAATTGAATCTTGGGTGTGTTTACGAAATTACTCTTGATAGCAAAACAAATTTCATTCAGCTATGCAGATTAATCTTGCCAGGTAGTATGATAAGGAATCTGTATGCTTATACAAAATATGTTTTTTGAATAAGAAGGGGTAACTGAATTTATGTGAATGTTCATGTTCATCATTCCGAATTCGCTATTTTAATAACGTATTACAAAAATAGGTAAAATTATTTTGGTGAAACGAATTTCCGGTAATTACTTTGTTTCCTGTTATTCAATCAATTTTGAATATTCTTTAATGTCCTTATCTTCAAGAACCAAGGCGTATGAACCTTTTAAACACACATTGATCATTGCCTTGCAAAATTCGGTACTGTTGATAATAAATGCAGGGAATAGCAAGTTCAGTAGTGGATAGATCGGCCAAAGGATTTTAGTAAGAAAACTTGAGTGTTTGATCCTTTTTTCAGGAAATATCAATGCAGGCCTGAAGTAATATTGTGACTTGAGATTCATTATAGATAAAGAATGTTTTGCCTCACCTTTTATTCTGCCCCACATTAGTTTACTCTTCATTGTCTCGTCAGCACCCGCACCTGAAAGAAAGCAGAATGTTATTTCCGGATTTAACCTTAGTAATGTTTCGGCTACAGCAATGGTGAAATCGTGGGTTATTTTATGATAAGCTGCATCATCGCTAACTTGTAATTGGGAAACCCCAAGGCAGTAAAAGCATGCATCCAATCCAGCCATGTTGGATTTTATTGCAGAAAAATTAAGAAAATCTTGATGGATAATCTCAGTTACCTTTTCATGCCTGATGTTCGTACTTCTCCTGCTTACTAATAATCAGAATGTACTAAGACAATTAAAAATTATTGCTAACTTGCACACTGATTAGTTACCATATATTAATAAACTAAAAAAAAAACTATGAACAAAAAATCTATTCTGTTGTTTTTACCATTTTTATTTTTTGCAATAATTGGTATAGCACAAACACCAAAGACAATAACGGGTACTGTACTTTCTTCCGGGGATAATTTACCCCTGCCAGGTGCCTCAGTAATTGTAAAAGGCAGCACCCCTATAGTTGGAACGGTGACTGACTTTGATGGGGAATTTTTATTAGATGTAGCCGCAAATGCTACAACTTTAGTGGTATCGTATATTGGTTTTCAATCACAAGAAGTTGCTATTAGCGATAGCCCCTTAACAATTGTTTTGCAAGAAGGAACATCTTTCGATGAAGTTGTTGTTACAGGTTTTTCAAATCCCAAAAGGGAGTTAGAATCAAGCGTTGCTATAACATCGCTTAATGCAAATGAGATTGAATCAAAAGCCTCTCAAAGTACTGCTGATTTATTACAGGCAATACCTGGATTTTTGGTAGAATCATCTGGCGGCGAAGTTGGAAACAACTTGTTTGCCAGAGGAATTCCTTCTGCAGGAGCTTATGAGTATGTTCAAATTCAAGAAGACGGATTACCGGTATTTGAAGATGGTGCATTGCAATTTGCTAATATTGATAATTTTCAACGTGTTGACTTAACAGTGAATAGGTTAGAGGCTGTAAGAGGAGGTTCTGCCTCTATTTTTGCAAGTGGAGCGCCGGGAGGGATTATCAACTTTATTTCAAAAACTGGTCAAAATGAGTTTGAAGGTCTTACAAAATTAACGGTTGGTGATTACGGCTTGTTTAGAACCGATTTTAATTTGGGTGGAGCTATTATTGAAGATAAATTATTCTTTAATGTTGGCGGTTTCTACAGAGTAGATAAAGGCATTAGAAGTCCTGGTTTTGATGCAAATAAAGGTGGACAAGTAAAAATGAATTTCACCTATAAATTTGATAAGGGATATGCCAGAATTTATGTAAAACGTTTAAATGATAGAAATATCTTTTATCAATCAACACCTTTTATTAAAGATGGAGATGGAGTTAAAGAATATCCGGGGTTTGACGCTAACTATGGAACATTTACTTCCGGGAATTTCAGCAAATTAAATGTGATACAAGCTGATGGAAGTTATTTTGAAAAAGAGTTGGAAGATGGTGTACATCCAATTTCTAATACAATTGGAGGTGAATTTAAGTTTAACTTATCTGATAACATAACAGTTAAAAATTCATTTAAAAGTACGGATATAGATCTGGATTATAATGCAATTTTTGCTGCACATTGGATGGGAGATGTTTCAACTCAAGATCAAGTTGAGTCGGCAAATGGCATTGGAGTTGGTGATGCAGTATTTACGTATGATGGAACCGGCAATGCATTGAGTTCTGGCACTGAGTTGAAAAGAGCTGATTATTGGAATATTGAAAAACAGATGAGGAATTTTGCGAATAATTTATCCTTCAATTTTTATCTTGACGATATAGAATTCACCCTTGGTTATTATTATTCTAACTGGAAATCTGACCAGAAATGGAACTGGAGTAGCTATTTAGTGAGTGCTTCCGATAATCCACAATTGGTTAATTTAACTGATTCAAATACAGGAATTGAGTACACAAAGAACGGAGTATCAGGAATTACCTGGTTACAAAGACAGTCACAAATTAAAAATACGATAAACTCTATTTATGCTGATGCCGAGTTTGATTTATCAAATAAATTAACGGCAAATGTTGGCTTGAGATATGATAACAATCAATATTCAGGAGTTGGTGATCATGGTACTTGGGGGAATAATTTGGGATTTTATCCTGATAATAATGCAGATAATGGAGCAAATATTTTAAAAGGAGATTATACCTATTGGACTTATGATCTTAACGCATTATCATACACCGGAGCATTAAATTATAAAATAAATGATCATATGGCGTCATACCTTCGCTATAGCCATGGTTACAGAGCACCAATTGAGGAGTCATTTTATGGTCCTGCTGTTGAAAGCGGAAATGGCAGTGAAGGGCTGAAAGATTTAGATCCTACTAAGGTAAATCAAGCTGAACTTGGATTAAAGTATGCTTCCCCTAAGCTTGCGTTGTTTGTCAATTTCTTTTATATGAAATTGGATAATATTGCATACCAGGATATTAGAGCCGGAGGAACTTCAGAGAAAAAATTTGCCAATGTTCAGAACTTAGGTTTAGAACTAGAGGCCATTTTAAAATTAGGTAAATTAAATGTCAATTTCACCGGAACATTGCAAAATCCTGAGTACAAGGGATATGAAGGTTCTGAGGCTGGATTAAATGGCAATGTTGCCCGAAGAATTTCTAAATTCTATTTTATCCTTCGTCCTAATTATAACATTACAGATAAAGTTAATGTATATGCAAGTTCTTCTTACTTTGCTAAAAAGTATCAGGACATAGGAAATACTTTTGAATTACCAGGATATAACTCTGTTAATATGGGTGGTTCCTATGCGTTAAATAATATTCGTTTTGGATTAGATGTTTCAAATGTATTTAATACAATTGGTTTAACAGAAGCTGATGGATTACAGAGTGGTGCTGCTCCCGTTGATGGGGAAACTTTTATGGCCAGATCTATTTTAGGAAGAGCAGTTAGATTATCAGCAGTAATCAATTTTTAGTTTGAACTGATGATCAATCGAGTCAGAAAATTCTTGACTATAAAAGGCTATCAGAGGATTATATATCCTCTGATAGTGTCTTTCATCGTTCTATGTTTTACTTCTACCTCGGCCCAAATTAGGGTTGAGGTTCAATATGGAGAACTTTTTAAAGAAGTACAATTATTACGCGTATTTCCAGATTCAAAAACATTCCCTGATTGTATCCCTTTATCAGACCCTGATATCATCTTGTCTGAATATCAAAAGGAAAAACTCAAAAATGATTTTGATCTAAAAATATTTGTATTGAAACATTTCAAAATTCCTGAGAAACCTACAAGTAGTTTTCAAACAGATACCACTTTAAATATTTGCGATCACATCAATAGTTTATGGCCTTACCTGACAAAGCTTCCCAAACAGGAAAATAGTTCACTCATCCCATTGCCCAACAAATACATTATCCCTGGAGGACGTTTTCATGAGATCTATTACTGGGACAGTTACTTTACCATGTTGGGTTTGGCGGTAAGTGGGAAAAATGAGCTTATTCAAAACATGCTTGACAATTTCGCTTACCTGATTGACACTTACGGCTTCATCCCAAACGGCAACAGAAGTTACTTCTTAAGCAGATCACAACCCCCTTTCTTTGCAATGATGCTTGAAATCTCTTCGGAGATAAAAGGAGATACCATTTTGAGAAAATACTACCCCCAACTTAGAAAGGAGTATGAATTTTGGATGTCAGGATTGGAAAACTTGAGTTCATCAAATCCGGCATTTCGGAGAGTTGTCAGATTAAATGACGGTAGTATACTTAATCGGTACTGGGACGATAGTCCTGCTCCCAGACCAGAATCCTACAAAGAAGATATTAAATTAGCACAAGAATCAGGCAGAGATCCCCGGGAAATCTATCGTCACATACGATCTGCAGCAGAGTCAGGGTGGGATTTTAGTTCGAGGTGGCTGGCTGACGGCAAGTCGTTGAAATCCATTCACACCACAGACATCATTCCAGTTGATCTGAATTCATTATTGTATAAAATGGAACTGACCCTGGCAAAAATGGCAAGTTTGAATAGGGATCTGGCACTAAAAGAGAGTTACTTCAATAAAGCAAAAAAGAGAAAACAGGCTCTGCTAAAATATTGTTGGGATGAAAAGAGCGATTTCTTTGTAGATTATGATTTCATAACAAAAAAGTCAACAGGTGTTTTATCTCTGGCTGGTATGTATCCAATGTTCTTCGATATTGCCGATAAAGTTCAGGCAAATCTGATTTCAAAACAATTGGAAAACAAATTTCTTAAGCACGGCGGTTTGATGACTACTCTGAATCATACCGGTCAACAATGGGATGCACCCAACGGATGGGCACCTTTGCATTACATTAGTATAAAGGGGTTAGAGAATTACGGATTTACAGAATTGGCTAACACAATAACCACTAACTGGATTAATCTTAATTCCAAAATCTACAGGGAAGAGGGAAAAATGACAGAGAAATACAATGTAGTAGATACTGGCATTAATGCAGGAGGAGGAGAATATCCCAATCAGGATGGTTTTGGCTGGACAAACGGTGTGTTGTTGAAGTTGATGTCTGAATAGTATAAAAACAATCAACACATATACTATTCGGTCGAAGCTCCTATGAATAAGGCACTCCCAAAGAATGTGTGTTTATAAGTTAAATAAAACTGTATATACGGAAAAAGAAAAATCGCTCAGGAAGCACGTCAATACAAGTGATTTAGAAGATTAATGGTTGTTATAAAGTATACAAAACAACAGGTTGTGCCACCACACAGCAGAGTATTGAGAAGTTGGTATTGATTGCTAATCAGGAGATTGAGAACATCTCTACTCAACCAAAATGACGCTTCCCGTCCGCTTGCGGCGGGGAGCTTCATTCTTTACGCTTATTCAAATATACAATTCTTAGTCTTATTCTTATTCCGCTAAATATCCCCATAGTAGGCTTTATTATTCACCCCTTTGGTAGAAATAGTTAATGCTGATAGAAATTCCTTATTTTTGTTTCTCACTTAATAAATTTAGTTAAACTAAATATTATATCATGCGCAAAAAGACAAACAAAGAATGGATGGTTGCAGTCGTCCTTGCTATATTATTTGTGGCTCCTTCAATGCAATTAAATGCACAAAGAAATAAGAGAAAGTCATCTACTACTGAGGCAAAGAAATTTGAACTTACCAGCCAGATGGTAGCTATGCTTCGTTTCAGAAGTATTGGACCAGCAGCTTACTCAGGGCGCATTTCTGATTTAGCAGTAAATCCTGATAATACATCAGAATACTACGTTGGTGTCGCCTCAGGGGGATTATGGAAAACTATAAATCACGGTACTACTTTCGAGCCGATATTTGATGATCAGCCAGTATTTTCAATTGGTTGTTTAAGCATGGATCCAAACAACTCCAATGTTGTATGGGTGGGTACTGGTGAAAATAATACTCAGCGGAATCTTGCATATGGAGATGGCGTTTATAAAACAACTGACGGAGGTAAATCATTTACCAATATGGGATTGAAAACCAGCTCTCAAATTGGCAAAATTATGATTGATCCAAGGAATAGTAATGTCGTTTATGTTGCCGCTCAGGGACAAGCATGGGGCCCTGGTGGCGAAAGAGGCTTGTATAAAACCACTGACGGTGGAAAAACATGGAGCCGTGTTCTTGAAATTGGCGAATATACCGGAGTTTCAGATATGGAAATGGATCCCAGAAACCCTGATGTTTTGTATGCTGCCTCTCACCAGCGTGAACGAAGAGTATATTCTAAAATAGATGGTGGTCCAGAATCTGCTATCTACAAATCAGTAGATGCAGGGGCGAGCTGGATAAAGCTAAAAAAAGGACTTCCCAGTGGTGATGTAGGCCGGATCGGTCTTGCACTTTCGGCTGCTAATCCGGATATTATTTATGCTGTGATTGAATTGCCAGAAAACAAAGGTGGCTTCTATCGTTCTAACGATATGGGCGAAAGCTGGGAAAAACGCAGCGATAAAGTTTCTGACAGTCCCCAGTATTATAATGAGATCTATGCCGATCCTAAAGATCCTGATAAAGTAATTATTATGGATACTTATGCAGCCCTTTCTGATGATGGTGGCAAAAGCTGGGAATATATTAACGGAAAGCACAAACATGTGGATGATCACGCCATATGGATTGATCCAAAAAATACGGATCATTATATTATGGGTTGTGATGGTGGATTATATGAAACTTATGACCGGGCAGAAAACTGGCAGTTTAAAAACAATCTTCCTATTACGCAGTATTATCACGTAAGAACAGATAATGATTATCCTTTCTATAATGTATATGGTGGCACCCAGGATAATGGTTCATGGTTTGGGCCTTCTCAAACACATCGTCGTTCATTGGTAAATGCTGATTGGACTTTCACTATCGGTGGAGATGGTTATTTATCCATTCCTGACCCTGATAATCCGGATATTCAGTATTGTGAGTCACAGTATTGTGGGATTAGAAGATATGACAGAACAACAGGAAACAGCATCTCTATTCAGCCACAGCCAATGGAAGATGAAGAATTTACATGGAATTGGAATACTCCTTATTTATTAAGCCCATTTGATTCTAAAACCTTGTATATCGGTGGTAATTATGTTTTTAAAAGTACAGATATGGGTGGCAGCTGGAAGAAAATCAGTGGTGATTTAACGACCCAGATTGACCAGAATAGTTTGCCTATGATGGGTAAAATCTGGCCTCCTGAAGCAGTTGCCAAAAACATGTCTACTTCTGAATTCGGAAATATATTTTCATTGGCAGAGTCTTCATTAAAGCAAGGAATGCTCTATGTTGGTACCGATGATGGTTTAATTTGGATTACGGAAGATGATGGCGCAAACTGGACAAAATTTGATAAATTTACAGATGTTCCTAAAATGACCTTTGTAAATTATATTACTCCTTCAATGCATGACGAAAGTACGGTTTATGCCTGTTTCGATGGTCGTAAGAACAGTAGTGATTTTACGCCTTATTTAATAAAGAGTACTGATAAGGGACAAACATGGACTTCAATTGCATCTAACTTGCCTTCTGGTACTGTTTACTGCATTCAGGAAGATCATGTTAATCCTGATATTTTATTTGTCGGAACAGAGTGGGGAGTATGGACCACCATTGATGGCGGAGAAAAATGGGTACAGCTTAAAAATGGAATTCCTCCTATTCAGGTAAAGGAACTAACTATTCAAAAACGTGAAAATGATCTAGTCGTTGCCACCTTCGGACGTGGTTATTATGTATTGGATAACTATTCTTCTTTACGACAGTTAAGTGAAGAGGTAGCCAATGAAGAGGCACATTTATTTGATATCAATGAAGCTTTATTGTATTTCCCATCAAGTAATTTAAGCAATCAGGGTGGGGTGCATTTTCGTACACCAAATCCAAGTCCGGCAGTTACTTTTGAGTATTGTATTAAAGATGAATTTAAAAGCTTAAAACAGAAGCGAAAAGAAGCATATAAAGCTGCAGTGGAAGCTGAAGAGGCCATTGATTATCCTACTAAAGAAGAGTTAAGAGCTGAAGAATCAGAGGTAAAACCGAAGTTGATTTTTACTATTTATGACAAAGATGGAAATATTATGCGAAAGATAAACACTTCGTTTAGTAAAGGGTATCATAGTTTAAAATGGAACCTGGCTTATTTAACAGAAAGAGGGATGAAAGTTCCTCCCGGAGAATATTCAGTTGCTATTGATAAAAACATGAACGGTGAATTTTCGCGTTTAGTTGAAGCTCGGAAATTTAATGTCATCGTATTGCCAAATGCTTTGGGAACACCGAACTACGAAGCGAATTTTAGTTTTTTAAAAATGGTAACAGATTTAAATGTTCAACTAACTGCTGCCAGTGGTAAGATTAAGGACATGAATACCCGTTTGAAAAACCTGAAAACTATTCTTGAAAATATGCCTGTTGAGGCCAGTGTTTTGTTTAATAAAATAAATAATCTACAACAAGAATTAGATACTGTATCGAAGTATATGATCGGCGGTTTTGGAGCTAAGAACCCTGCAAACAGCCGATTGTATTTTGCAAAATATGCGAACTATAGAGCCCAGGTTGATGTGACTGGTGCACAAAGAGAGCAATATGCTTTAGCTAATGAAGCTTTTAACGAACAAATGCCTGTATTGGATCATATCTTTAATGTGAAGGTTCCTGAATTAGAAAAAGAATTTGAAGAAGCAGGAGGTGTATTATACAATAACGCTCCCACAGAGCTATGATTCTTTGAAGAATAAATATCATATCAACGGTATTTCTCTGCCTGAGATCGGAATTAATGCCCTGGTGGTAATGCTTGCCTTAACTCTGCATCCTGAAGTTGTAAGAGAAAGAATGAGATCATAAAATTGATTTCATTTTATCTTAAACTCTTTATGGTTTATTTTATATTCCTTTTCATTAATCCATTCCAAAACAGGTAGCCCTGTCCAGGATGTTGAATACTTCAATTCACGATACTTGATAAAATTAAAATAGTTCTTTTCAAGATATACCAGAGTCTCACCTACAGAAGCACCTTCAATCTCACGTATAATTATAAGATTATTTTGTTCGGTGGGCGATACAAGTTCGCTCATTACCCGATAATCTTTCTTACCGGCATATTTAAGACTTACGAAAGCGAATATGACTGAAATAATATAAAGGAAGATAATCAGGAATGAATATTGCCAGTTCTTCTTATTAAACCACATTACGCGATCGGTAGCAATTAAAAAAATAATAAGCAGGCAAATACTCATCAATGCCTTTAATAAGGTTGAATCCAAAAACCCAAAAGCAACCGAAAACGGAATAAATATGATAATAAGTTTCCCGGGCATGTCAATCCTTTGTGATCCAATTCGGATTAAGAAGATTACGAATAATAAAATAAAAATAGCATAATATACCCATAATACAATGTCGGAAATGAACGAATGTCCTGTAACCCTAAATAATAAAGATATTAGTATATAGAAAACTAAAAGCATGCTACTTTGATTTTTTATAGCAGCCAACATTCTTTTTATCATATCATTAGTAAACTTATTAATAAAAAAAGAAATAGACAACACCACTGCCGGAATTCTCGACAGAATATAGTTTTGAGTAAAATCAAATTATAAGGTTTAAATAGAGACATTTTATTCTCTAATTCGTTGAATATAACCCAATACGTTTAAGTTAATTATCAATAATACTTTCGTGTTTGATCTAAAAGGCAAATTATTTTAATATCTTTGTATTACAAAAAAGAATGAACAAAAATTACATAGCAATGAAAAAGATACTTATTATAATAAGTTTGGTCATTTCGTCCACACTTGTAATAAATGCTCAAGAAAAGGAAGCTGATGTTACAACTGCTTCACAAATAGAATTTGATAAATTAATTTATGATTATGGTACCATCATACAAGGAGCTAATGGTGAAGCTATATTTACGTTCACCAATACAGGAAAAAAGCCATTGATACTTTCTCGTCCACGGTCATCTTGTGGTTGTACTGTTCCTACGTGGCCCAAAGAACCAATATTGCCAGGTAAATCTGAAATCATAAAGGTTACCTATAATACTGCCAGAATTGGTCCCATTAATAAGACTGTAACTATTATGTCGAATGCTGAAAATTCGACTGTAGTTTTAAGGATTAAAGGAAAAATCGTAGATAAATTAGCAGATGAGGCAGCTGTGAAAGAAGCAGACTCTTCATCAGAAAATAAATAACCATATCCCGATAAGTACTATCGGGATTTTTAATTTAACCTAAATGCCAAAAATCTCAATTAAAGGGCAGATGATGCCGGAATCACCTATTAGGAAATTAGTACCTTATGCTGAAGAAGCGAAGAGTAGAGGAATTAAAGTACATCATTTAAATATTGGGCAGCCGGATATTGAAACACCGGAAGTAGCCTTAAATGCGATTCGGAATTTTAATCAGAAGGTTGTTGAATACAGTCATTCAGCAGGTATCTTATCTTACCGAAAAAAGTTAACAACTTATTACAAAAAACATAATATTCATATTACTTCCGATGATATTATAATTGCAGCCGGTGCTTCAGAAGCCATATTGTTTGCAATGCAAAGTTGTCTTGATCCCGGTGATGAAATTATCATACCTGAACCATTTTATGCAAATTATAACGGTTTTGCGATCAATGCCGGAGTAAATGTTAAGTCTATATTCTCATCTATTGAAAGTGGATTTGCATTGCCTGCTATTGCCGACTTTGAGAAGGCTATAAGTTCCAAAACAAAAGCGATTTTAATTTGTAATCCCAATAATCCAACAGGCTACTTATATTCAAAAGAAGAACTAGAAATACTTGAAGAATTGGTTAAGAAGCACGATTTATATTTAATTTCCGACGAAGTTTATCGGGAATTTTGTTATGATGGTAAACCGCATTATTCTTCTATGTACCTGAAAAAAATTGAAAATAACGTAATCTTAATTGATTCTGTTTCTAAGCGTTATAGCGCATGCGGCGTGAGAATCGGATGTATGATATCCAAGAATAAAGAAGTAATGGATACAGCACTAAAATTCGCTCAGGCACGATTAAGCCCACCAACCTTCGGCCAAGTGGCTGCTGAAGCTGCAGTTGATACACCTGATTCCTATTTTGAGGAAGTATCCAACGAATACATTGCCCGGAGAAATGTTGTAGTTGAAGGAATAAATAATATTGATGGAGCCTTTTGTCCAAATCCTTCCGGTGCATTTTATGTTGTTGCAAAACTACCTATTGATAATTCGGATACATTCTGCAGATGGTTACTCGAAGATTTTAGTTATGAAAATGAAACCGTTATGTTAGCACCGGCTTCCGGGTTTTATTCAACTGAAGGTAGAGGTTTAGATGAAGTCAGAATTAGTTACGTGTTAAATTGTGATGATTTAAGAAGTTCAATTAAGTGCCTTGATGAGGCATTAAAAGTTTATCCGGGAAGAACACGTTAAAATATCTTTGGCATTATTCAAAATCAGGGTACAGTAAATATTTTGCCCTAATTTTTTTATATTTATTCAGATCTTTACTCCAACTTTTTCGTATTTCTTCTTCCGATAAACCCGATTCTATCTGTTGTCGTAGTGTAGCGACACCTGCCAATTTTTCAAAATAACTGGAAAAGAATTTTGTTTTACCATGTAATTCTTTATAAAATTGAATGATCCATCTCAACTCAATCTGGCCTGATATCTCCGAATTTTTAATGGGATAATTTATTAAATCAATCCCATAACATTTTTGATTCTTTAATGGCGGATTAACACTGGTACCGGGAATTGAAACAGGAGTGAAGCTAACAGAATTACTCCCGAACTCGGGGTGCCCAATAACTTCGAATGGGGTGGGGGTGCCACGTCCAACACTCACCACCGTTCCTTCAAACAGCGCTAGTGAAGGATAAAGTAAAACCGATGATTGCGTGGGTAGATTAGGCGATGGCTTTACGGGTAAGTCCATTGTTTGTTTGTGAGTGTAATGTGCTACTTTAATTATTTTCAAGTTGCATTCTAGTTTATTTGCCAACCATAATTCGCCATTAACCAATAGCGCAAATTCTCCAGGGGTCAATCCATGAACGATTGGTATTGGGTGCAACCCGACAAAGGATTTAAATTCAAGCTTCAACACCGGCCCATCAACATAAAATCCGTTTGGATTGGGACGGTCAAAAACAATCAGAGGAATGTTGTTTTCAGCACAGGCTTCCATCACATAGGTCATGGTTGATAAATAAGTGTAAAATCTAACCCCAACATCTTGTAAATCAAAAATAACAATATCGATATCCGATAAATCTTCCTTGCTTGGCTTCTTATGACTCCCATATAAAGAGATAATTGACAATCCGGTTTTAGAGTCAACATGATCATTTATTAAACCACCGTCAGAAACATTTCCTCTGAAACCATGCTCAGGACTAAATACTTTTTTTACATCAATGTTTAAGGATAGTAATATGTCTACCACATGCTTTTCGTTAACCAAAGAAGTGTGATTAGCGACGATAGCCACTCTCTTGCCCTTGATCAATGGAAGATAAATATTTGATCTGGAGGCGCCTACACTCAAATCTTGATGATTAATAAAAGTTGGTGTAATATCAATCTTTGCTGCATGACAAGATGAAAGTATGCAAATTAGAACGAGAAGATTTGTGAACAGTTTCATCTGGTTATTATCTCCTAAAATGGTGTTTAATTTCCATTTAGGTTTTAAATAATCATTATTATCTATTAGTGAAAAACATGAATGTTTCATTTGTTATATTTGTAAAAAATTTAATGTGAATACAGCCTTATTTATTGCCAACCGGATTTCCACAACGCGAAAAAATAACTTT
Source organism: Bacteroidota bacterium (assembly GCA_003353955.1). Lineage (GTDB taxonomy): Bacteria > Bacteroidota > Bacteroidia > Bacteroidales. Next base: position 33,911 of record PIVJ01000012.1, read on the forward strand.
TCACGTCCAATCATTCGAATTGCAATTATTGGCATTGCCTTAGGTATGACTGTAATGATTACTTCAATTTCGGTTGTGACCGGATTTCAATCACAAATTAGAGATAAAGTTATTGGTTTTGGATCGCATATACAAATCAATAAGTATGATTTTAATTCATCCTATGAGGCCGATCCGATAAGTAGAAACCAGCATTTCTATCCTCATTTGGATACGATTGATGGCATCCGGCATATTCAGGTATATGCCTATAAAGCAGGTATAATAAAAACCCTGGATCATATTGAAGGAGTCGTTCTTAAAGGTGTAGGGAGTGACTTTGACTGGTCTTTCTTCCAGAATAATATCATAGATGGCTTGCCCTTATCCATCGATGATCGTTTCAGGTCAACTGATGTTTTAATCTCAAAAAGTTTATCGTTAAAGCTTAATTTGAAATTGGGAGAAGATTTGCGTATGTATTTCATTTCCTCGGATCAATCACAACCACGAGGCAGAAGGTTTAAAATCGTTGGTATTTATGAAACAGGATTAATCGAATTTGATGATCTATTTGTGATTGGAGATATCGCACAAATACAACGCTTGAATAGATGGGGAAATGATGATATTGCCGGATTTGAAGTCTTATTGGACGATTTTAGTGAAATTGATGAAATAACAGAATACATATATGGCGAAATCGGTTATGATTTAAATGCTAATAGCATAAAACAGGTTTATTCATATATATTTTACTGGTTGGCACTAATGGATATGAATGCGATTATAATACTATCCCTAATGATATTGGTATCAGCCATTACAATGATTTCTGTTTTACTGATAATCATACTTGAACAAACAACACTGATTGGCTTACTAAAATCTTTTGGTGCAAAAAATAAACTCATACGTGAGTTATTTCTTTACAATTCTATGAATATCATAGGGAAAGGATTGTTATGGGGAAATATAGTAGGAATATTAGTTTGTGTTGTTCAATTTAATTTTGGAATTATTGGCTTAGATCAGGAGTCCTATTCTGTTACCGTAGTGCCAATTAAAATTGATGTTCTATCCGTGCTGTTGATTAATGTGCTAACTTTTATCGTTTGTAGTTTATTCTTAATTATACCCTCAATGATTATTAGTAGAATCTCACCTGTTAAAACGGTTCGTTTTAATTAAAGATTAAAAAAGATTTCCAATATATTGATTAAGGGAATTATCACATTTTATGTAATCCACATTCCTTGGTGTCGGGATTTTCCCACCACCATCGACCGGCTCTGCTATCTTCTCCGTCTAAAATGGCTCGCGTACAGGGCTGACAACCAATGCTATTGAATCTGGCATCATGTAATTTATTATAAGGAATATTGTGCTCTTTTATGTAATCCCATGTTTGTGCCTCGGTCCATTCAATTAATGGATTTATTTTCATCAGGCCGTTTAATGCATCCCATTCTACTGTTTTCATTTCTGAGCGGGTAGGGGACTGTTCTCTGCGTAATCCTGAAATCCAGACATCCATTCCCTTTAATGCTCTTTTTAGCGGATTAATCTTTCGAATGCCACAACACAATTTCCTGTTCTCAATGCTTTCATAAAAAAGATTAATGCCCTTGGTTTTCACCATAGTCTCAACTTCTCTGGAATCAGGGAAATAAACTTCAATTGGAATTTTGTATCGAGCGTTACTGTTATCAAATAAATCATAAGTTTCAGGAAACAGACGACCGGTATCCAAGGTAAACACTTTAATTTGTGCTTTAATGCAGGATAACATCTGTAAAATCACTTGATCTTCAACACCGAAACTTGATGCAAATGCAATGCTGTTAGGATAATTTGAAAGAAAAAAATCCAATACTTCAATACAGCTTGCTTTTTCAAGCTTCTCATTAAGTTCTCCAATTTGTTCCAAATCCATTTATAGCTTGTTATCTGCGAAGATAATAAATGTAAATTTGTTTAAACCTATTTTTAACGAATGAAACTTCATTTTATTGCTATTGGTGGGGCTGCAATGCATAATCTAGCTATTGCGCTATATAAAAAAGGTTATCAGGTTAGCGGATCAGACGATGAAATATTTGAGCCCTCAAAAGGTAGATTAGATAATTATGGACTACTTCCTCAGGAAATAGGTTGGGATCCTGATTTAATTACCAAAGACTTGGATGCGGTGATATTAGGAATGCATGCCAAAGAAGATAATCCAGAGCTTAGAAAAGCGCAATCACTGGGCTTAAAAATTTATTCTTACCCCGAATTCTTATATGAGCAATCCAAAGATAAAACACGTGTAGTTATTGGTGGAAGCCATGGTAAAACAACGATCACTTCTATGGTGCTCCATGTATTGAAGCATGCAGGGATCGATGCAGATTTCATGGTCGGTGCTCAATTAGATGGATTTGAAGTGATGGTTAGGCTAACTGATGCTGCTAAAATTATTGTGCTGGAAGGAGATGAGTATTTAACCTCGCCTATTGACCGCAGACCCAAATTTCATTTATACAAACCTGACATAGCACTGGTCAGTGGAATTGCCTGGGATCACGTTAATGTGTTTCCGGATTTCGATATGTATTTAGATCAGTTCAGAATTTTTATTGATCAGATTGGTTCCGATGGATACCTAGCATATTGTAGTGAGGATAATATCCTGAGCAATTTAGTTGCAGAATTTAAGGGCAAACTTCGATATAAGCCTTATGCTTTACCTGAGTTTAAAATTAATGATGGAATTACGTATTTACAATACAAGAAAGAAGAAATCCCATTAATCATTTTTGGCAAACATAATTTAATGAATTTAAATGGTGCCAGACTGATTTGTAAAGAATTGGGAGTTTCGGATTCATTATTCTACTCAGCAATTCGTAAGTTTGAAGGGGCTTCCAACCGTCTCGATTTAGTAGATAATGATAATGATACATACATTTTTAAGGATTTTGCCCACTCTCCATCAAAGTTAAAAGCCACGGTTGAAGCGGTTAAAGAGCAGTATCCCGAAAATGAATTAGTTGCCTGCATGGAATTGCATACATTTAGTAGTTTAAATAAGGACTTTATCAATGAGTATAAATCCTGCATGGATAAGGCTGATCGACCATTTGTATATTTTAATCCGAATACCTTAAAACACAAGAAACTACCGATGATCACTGCAAATGATATCAGGGAGGCCTTTGGCAATTCGAGGCTTAAGGTTTATACCGATTCAGAATTATTGATTACTTACCTGATGAGCCTAAATTGGAAGAATAAAAACTTATTGCTCATGTCGTCGGGAAATTTTGATGGTTTGGATATTAGTAGTTTCTCAAAAAATATTCTGCTGCATAAATAATGATTCAAAAGCAAATCAAAAAAAAAGCTTCCAAATGGAAGCCTTTTTTTTCATAAGAATTATTTTATCCGTTCATCGAGATTAAAAACTCTTCATTACTTTGCGTAAATTTCATTCTGTCCTGTAGGAAGGCCATGGCTTCTACTGGAGTCATGTCTGCAAGGTGATTTCTTAGGATCCAGATACGTTGTAACGACTCTTTGTCTAATAGTAAATCTTCTCTTCTTGTACTTGAAGAAACAATGTCGATGGCAGGATATACTCGCTTATTAGATAGTTTCCTATCTAACTGGAGTTCCATATTACCGGTACCTTTAAATTCTTCGAAAATTACTTCATCCATTTTAGATCCGGTGTCGGTAAGTGCAGTTGCAATAATGGTTAATGAACCTCCATTTTCAATTTTTCTGGCAGCACCGAAAAAGCGTTTTGGTTTTTGCAATGCATTGGCTTCAACACCGCCTGACAATACTTTTCCTGAAGCAGGAGATACAGTGTTGTAAGCGCGTGCCAATCGTGTGATAGAATCCAAAAGTATGACAACATCATGACCGCATTCGACCATTCTCTTTGCTTTTTCCAATACAATATTTGCAATTTTAACGTGGCGATCTGCAGGCTCATCAAAAGTTGAGGATATTACCTCAGCATTTACACTCCTTGCCATATCTGTCACTTCCTCTGGACGTTCATCAATTAATAAGATAATTAAATAAGCTTCCGGATGGTTGGCAGCAATTGCGTTTGCAACTTCTTTTAGTAATACAGTTTTACCAGTTTTTGGTTGCGCTACAATCAAACCACGTTGTCCTTTACCAATCGGTGTGAACATATCAATTACTCTTGTAGAGAGCGTTTCTCCTTTATGTCCGGTAATTGTAAATTTTTCTTCAGGAAAAAGGGGAGTCAAATAATCAAAAGGAATTCGATCTCTCACTTCTTCATTTTTGCGGCCATTAATTAATTCGACCTTGATCAATGGAAAATACCTCTCAGTTTCTTTTGGCGGACGAATGGTGCCTTTAACAGTGTCACCAGTTTTTAAGCCAAAAAGTTTTATTTGCGACTGGGATACATAAATATCATCAGGTGAGTTCAAATAGTTATAATCGGACGATCGTAGGAAGCCGTATCCATCCTGCATAATTTCCAATACACCTTCACTTGAAACAATTCCTTCAAACTCAAAAGAGTACTCTGGTTTCTCAGGTCGTTCCGGACGTTTCTTGTCAGGCCGTCCATTATCCGAAACTTTTTCAACCAACGTATCCGGTTTCTCGCTTACGGGAACTTCCACTTTATCAGCAGAAGTTGGAGCAGATGATTTTTCCTGAGTTAGGCTTGAATCTTTTTTTAATTCATTGCTTTTTTCCAACTCTTTCTTATTGACAGCATTCTCATATTTTTTAAGACTTGGTTTTTTTGTAATCGGGTGTTGCTTAACTTCCGGAGTATTTTCACTGGGATTTGTTCTTTCTGGAGTTTCCGGAGAAGAGGGAGTGGCATGGGTGGGAGTGTTCTTATCCTGGCTAGGAATCCGAATTCTCTTGCTTCTGTAGGGCTTCTTCGTTTCCTTCTTTTCCTTTTTAAGAAGATCCTCGGTCGGGTTTAGCGCCTGATGGTCAAGGATTTTGTATATTAAGTCTTGCTTTAGTAGCTTGTCAGCTTTTGGGATATTTAATTGTTTCGCAATGTTTCTCAATTCAGAAACAAGCTTGTTGTTTAATTCGATTATATCGTACATGTAATATTAATTTGTTATATTTTTTTCAGTGATGAAAATAGTGGAATGTAAATGATTTTAATAAGTTGCGGTTAATTAGATTTAAAATAGAAAGTCAAATAGGAATTCACTAAGAATGCAAATATAATACAATTTTTTTTAAAACAATAGTAATTAATGTTTTTCTTGCCTTTCTACTCAATATAAATTAATAAAAATTAAGCCTATAATGATTTTTAATTAAAAGTTTAAATGATTGTATTTTGATGCTTATATTTGCATAAAAGATATATCATGATCCAGCGACTTCAATCTGTTTGTTTGTTTGCTTCAGGCATAATAATTTTACTTCTTTTTGTTTTTCCAATTGCTGCATATTATGGAGATTTGCATGTAATACAATTTTCGCTCTTAGGTATCAAAAGTCTTGCACCATCGGTACCGGGAGAGGAAGCAATCTTTCACCCCTTAATTACCATGCCCTTAATCGTCTTTGTTGGCTTAATTTCAATTTTATCAATAAGCATAATATTTCTTTTCAGGAATAGAAAAAGACAATTGAGACTGATAAAAATTTCGATATTATTAACAATTATTCTGATCGTTGGGATTTTTATTATTTACTCCCGTATTATTACTTCTCAACTAACAGTTGGCGAAACATTTAATGCAGGTGCATTTTTTCCGTTGATTTCATTGTTGCTCCTCGTACTTGCTTATAGGGGGGTAAAGAGAGACGATAAATTAGTCAGATCAGCTGATCGTTTACGATAATCAACGACTAATGCCGATTAATATCAAAAACTTCCAAATCAGAAATTCGCTTTCCATCAATTTTAAATCTCATGAAGGTTTGTTGTTTATGAAGTCCGCTATTCCCGGCAGCACCCGGGTTCATGTGTAATAACTGATATTTAGGGTCATTGATAACTTTGAGGATATGCGAGTGCCCTGAGATAAAAAGATTGGGTCGTTCAATCCGAATTAAATTTTTTATCCCTCGTGCATAATTACCGGGATAGCCGCCAATATGTATCATTAGCACTTTTATGTTTTCGCATGAAAATGCTTGAATTTCAGGATAGCTCAGCCGTATTTTTGCATCATCAATATTTCCATGTACGGCCACAAGAGGTTTGAAAGTGGCGAGCGAGTCGGCAGTTTCGCTATTGCCAATATCTCCGGCATGCCAGATCTCATCAACATTCTCGAAGAATTCAAAAATTTCTGGATGTAGAAAAGTATGCGTATCAGAAAGTAAACCTATCTTCTTCATTCGCTTGATTTATTCGACTAATCTTTGGTGATCATATGAACATCCTGCTGTGGGTAAGGAGTAGAGATTCCCTGCTTATCAAATTCTTTTTTAACATTCTCTTGCATATATCATAAACTAAGCTCCAATATGTATGTCATTAAACCAAATCGAGCTAATTTAGGGTAAAGTTAAGTCATATTTCTGATTTAGCAATAAGATGTAATCTTCTTCTTTCTTTCATTGTTTTTTGCTTTGTTAAGCTTCTCTTTTTAAGTAATTGTTGATCTCGTCCAAAGTATACATTTGAGAATGTCACATTATTCAAGGATTCATGATATCGATCTGGAGATAATAAAAAAAGCCTGTCATTGCTGACAGGCTCGTACTTTGATAATAAAAGTCAAAAATAATATTAAACTATTTTTACATTTACTGCATTTAAACCTTTTGTACCTTCTTGTAATTCAAATTCTACAACGTCGCCGTCTTGAATTTTGTCAATTATTCCTGATACATGAACGAAGTACTCGTTTTTTGAATCATCTTCGCTTATGAATCCAAATCCTTTGGTGTCATTGAAGAATTTTACTGTTCCGTTTTTCATTGTGTTGTGTTTTTTTAAAAAAAAATTTAGGGTGCAAAGATAAGAGTTAATTGTATACAACCAACTTTTTTTTAAATTATATTGATATTTATCGCTAATATTCTTCTTTTATTCAGAAACTTCACACTGCTGATTTATGTTTTACGAAATCATTTGTGCTTTATATTAAAGCTTATAGCCGCTTTCAGCGAGTTCGGCTAACACCGGTTTGTATATCTCTATTGTTGGTATTAAAACACCTTTTGATCGTATCGCTCCTTCCAGTAGCGATCTTGAAGCAATGGCTGCCGGAAGTGAAACTGCTCTTGCTATTGCGGAATGCCCATAAGACCCTTCCTTCTACTTTCATGGTCGCCATTCTTTTTTTAGTGCGCATACCGGTTTCTACCACCGCTTTGTTATGAACAATAATCATATCCTTTTCATAATCCTTATAAATCAATTTTTCCTGCATGAGATTCAATAATACATCCGCCTTGCTTCCCTTGCTGATATGTATTAGTAGATCGTCAAAAAAATCAAGCCACTGTATCTGCTTAATGATGTCTGATGATACCTTTAGGTTGAGCTTGTCTACCACTGCTTGCCTAATGTCAGTACCTTTATTTGCGCCAACGACTGACGCCATAAATTGTCTATATGTTATGCCTTGCAGCTTAATAATTTCTTCATCGTTTAATAAATTGAGATCTTTCAAACGTTGGGTGGGATTGCAATAATCCGGATGTTGTAACAGGCCTCTATAGAGATTAAATATACCTTCCAATCCATACTTTTTATGTAAGGTGTACTGTCCCTGTTTGGGTATGTCTCAAACGTTCCCAGACCGTCAATGTCTACCAATCAGCTGCTATCAAATAAATCTTCACTGGCAACTTCTATTTTCCTTCCATTTTGTATATAAGCTGCCGGAGTTTGAGCAGCTTTTAACAGTCCGCGAGGACTCCATGAAAACTTGTAATCATAGGGATTATTGTTATGCTAAAATGAAGGAATCCCCGAACCATATGATTTAAAGGATGTGACTTTGTCCCCTTCATTATTCACTCGATTTATCAGATGTATGGTATCCAAATGATCAATGCCGGGATCTTCTACAATTTTATTTTAAATAATGATTCCAGCCTCTTTGGCTTTATTTATTGTTATAAACTGGCCGTTTTTAAGAACTTTATCGGTTTTGTAAGCTATATTCATAAAAACAAAAGTTAGTCCAGTATGTCATCGATACTGTTGATTCCATACACCGGGGGAATGCCGGACATGAATTCCGTAGTTAGGCTTTCGCTGCCCAATAACAATTTATTTCCCTCGATGATTTTCTCATTGCGCAATTGCTGGGCCCAGTCGATGATACTGTCAATGGTGGGAACGTCCAGAGATAGTTGGTCAGCAATCCATTTTGCAATACACAGACCATAATGAATGTCGTCTGTGAAGAAGCGATGATCCTTGTCTATGATCCATTCGCCGCTTTCCAATTGAATGGTGGGTGGTTTGATAGCTCCCAAGGTCAGTGATGTCGTGAATGATTCGCGAATGTCGGTATTTTCCGATTGGTAAGAAAGTCTCTCAAGATCAAGATAATCAAGCATATATTGAAAATTCTGCTCAGGATATTTTATTTTGATGGCTTCTCTAACTTTAGAATAGTCCGCATCTAATTCCTGTAGAAGGTCGGCCGATTTTTGATCATAATCGCGGTAAAAATACGGAATATCTTCTTTGTTCGCCCATTTTCCATCGTACTTGAGAAACAAAGCGTAGCAACGCGATGGATGGATAATTTGGTTGTCGACAGAGAGAGTTAATGATAAAAAATTATCGGCCTGTCGGAAATGCCCTTTTTTGAGCCATCGCTCACAAATGCTTTTCAAAAAAAGATTATTGAGTTCGGAAAAACGATCCCGCGGCGAAACTGCCACAACATTAATCTCCTTACAACCATAAGTCACACCCACCTTACCATACTCAATGATCCGGCAAATCCACGGAATTAAACCGATGGCAAAGGCAGTGATATTGCTCAAATCAAACTTTTTCTTGATCTCATCAACCATCCAATTAAATCCTGCCTGACCATAGATGGTCCCGACAAACACCTCTTCATCTTTCGCAAGATGCGGCGCAAGACCATGAAGAGCAATACGATATTTGTTTACCGGCATGCATAAAATCACAAAACGTGCCTGTGGAATGACCTCAGCTGGATTGTCACTGATTTTCGCCAGGGAACCACTAAACTCCTCCAGGGTTTCCCCGTGAATCGAGTGCAATTGAAGGTCGACCTTAGGGGACCATTCTTTAGGCCTTCGCGTGAGAATGTTGACGGTAAAACCCGCTCCGGAAAGAAATGGAATCAAAATATGAGCACTGCTACCTCCCCCTACAATCGTTACCTCTTTTTTTTCTTGTTTAATCATCTTGCCTCCTTTTTTGTTCGTAATTTTTATATATTAAAATTAATGAGTGACTTTGTTTAATATAACTTCTTTACCAATGGCGCATCCATTTCGGAAAAGCATTTTTAACATTGAGAATTCGATAGTAGGATCCAAATACGAAGTATTCATAAGCACCTATTAAAATTAAACAATAGTACGCATAAATTACTTTTAGTCCCGGCTTGCCGGAATTTGGGCTCAATGCCCAAATAAAGCTGTATGTTAAATAATTTATTTATTGCTGTAATTTGGTTTCGTTCCTCATTGAATCACATAAGGCTTAATTGCTTTAGCCGAATGTTCGTTAAAATACATAGTTTACAAAAGTTAAAGATTAGACGTTACACTAAATTAGTTTCCAATCTTGTTGATTGTTCTTTATTTCTTAATTCATTTTCGTTATAGAAACCTAAAAATACGTTTCTATAAAATACTTTCCGAGTTCCATTCCCCAACTCTTGGATCTCTACGCATTCTATTTATTCCTAATTCGTTCATATTTACCACTTTCTGTCCAATTTCTTATATTACGTATTACCAAATGTAATTTCTATAAGTATCCATATTTATCAGCTATAAAAGTCAATAATAATGATAATAAAAAAGCAATTGTCGGTACAATTACCCACATTAAGAAAAACTTTTTCACTTCTGTTTTTCTGAATATATTTTTGGCTCCTAATTTTGCAACACCAATCCCTAAAATCGCAGCTACATTTAATTGGACTAATGAGGATGGAATTCCTCTTGTTAATGATGCAACTAACAACAAACTTGAAGATACAAATGCAATAACAACTGCTTCAAACTTTCCAAATAATACAATTTCCTTCCCTGTATTCTTAAGTATCTTATGTCCAAATATAGAACTTCCTATTGCAAAACTTGGGGCAACAATTAAAGTTGATAGTATCATTATTAATATAAAATTATTATTTCCTGATATATCAAGTTCATTTGTAGTCATTGTAGCAATTGGTCCAGCTGCATTCGCAACATTATTCGCACCAATTGAGAAAGCAACATATAATGACATTAATACTAATAATCCATTCCAAATGGGCTTTAAGTTTTCATTCTGTGCTCTCTGTAAGGTGTATCCCCTTTTTCTCATAGGGCGATAAATGTATTTCCCTATGAACAAACTAATAAAAAATGAAATTATTGGTAAAATAAACCAAGTTGGTATAATTTCTAAAATTAATTTATCAGAATTCAGGTCGTTAAAATATAATGCAGGTGCAACAACTGACATTACGGTTGCTTGACTTGTTGATTGGGGGATTCCAGCTAAGTTTGCTATTAGCAAAGAAATTGCAACTGAAAACAAAATAATTGAAACAATTGTAAATGACATCATTTCTGGATTTAGCAATCCTTTCCCTATTGTGGTTGCGGTTCCTTTACCAGCTATTATCGCACCTAAAAACACCATTACTCCAAATAGTCCTGGTATTATACCTTTTCTAATCACATTTGCTCCATAAGCTGCGGAAAATGCAGGTGCAGTTCCGCTTCCTCCCATTGTCATTGCTAAAAACATAGCAATAATAAAAGGTATTAAAAGATGGCTAAATAATGGTGAAATCATATTTATTTTTTTATTTATTACCGTTCGTTTGGTAACGACAGATATATGCGCTATGTGGGATTTCTGCGTTCATTTAAATCAAACCAAGATAAAGATAATAAAAAGAACCCAAAGCTCGAATTATCTCTTTCCCCAACATGGCGTATGATGCATTGTTATAGTGTAAATTTCTTGTCATAAAATTTATTAACGAAATTTGTGTGGATATTCTTTTTCACGATTTTGAAATGAAAGAATTTTTAGATTTTGAATTACTCCTTCTCGAATTTCTATGGATTTTGAAATTGTTATATTCTTATCCCATGCATTAGCTCCCTCCAGAACTTCTGGCAAAAACGGAAGTAACGCATTTGAAATCTCCCAAGAAGCAGCATTCCAATAATAACTTGGGCTGTGATCTACTGCATAATAATATTTGCCACCTGCTTCAAACATTGGATCCTCAAAAGATGTGGGTTTGGCACACCAAAAACCCATTCCTTCATCACAACTTATGTCAATAATAAGAGTGCCTTTATTCAATTTATCTGCATCACGTGCTGGTACAAACATTTTTGGATGGTCGCTATCCTGAAGAACCCCGTTAACAATTATTTGCACATCTGCCAATACTTCTGTAAACGGACGGGTACTGCCGTCAGGTTCAACTACAAGCATATTTCCTGATCCATCATTTTTCATTTGTTTGAATGTCATGCCTGGTATTTGATCCTTCACTTCATTTGATGGACGACCAGTCAAGACCGTGATATCCTGAAAGCCTTGGCCTTGCAATGCATATATTGCCCCACGGCTAACCGAACCAAAGCTGATTACCACCGCCTTTAGAGGTTTTCCATAAAACCCGCTAATCCCAGTCAGGCTTAGTGCATGATTTACTCCGGAATAACCTGCTATTTCATTATTTTTATAGAAAGTATGCATAATCTTATCACCTGTCCGGCTCCATGTAAACATTTCTTCCCAAGCAATAAGGGTTAGTTTTCTATCTATTGAAACTTGTGTAATTTCTTTCTGTTGTACACAATGTGGCCATCCCCACACTACTGCACCTTCTCGTATCTCTGACAAATCTGTTGCCAAAGGCTTGGGTATTAGTACACAATCAAAACCGTTCAGGATCTCGTCCCTGAAGGCTACCCTGCCTGATGAAAGCCTGGCTAAAGTATTGTCATCTATGCCAAATCTCACACCATAGCCTTCTTCAAAAGTAATTTGTTTTCGTAATTTCTCAGAAATACGCTTTAAATGTTCTGGGTGAATGGGTACCCGCATTTCGTTTTCTTTTAGTGATTTTCCAATCACCCCGATAGTTAAGAGTTGTGCCATATTGCTGGTTTTTATTACTTATCTGTTTTTTTATATTGTGTAATGAGGAACTAAACGTAGTTCCGATTTGAGAATGAAGATAATAAAAAAGTTGGACAATGATCACAAAAAAGATTCCTTACAAACCACCAACAAAACATCTATTTCTGGATCAGAAAAGAAAATTAAAAGTAATGCAAAAGGTAAAGAAAAATATTGCTAAATTTGGCATGAAAACAAAAAATGTTGGATTCTACAACTTACTGAATATGAGTTGTTAGTCTTAGCGTTAGTCTTAGTTGAAAAGAAAATGAAATTTGAAGATTTAAAATTGATTCCTTCTTTACTCAAAGCATTGAGGGATGAAAATTATACAGAGCCTACTTCTATTCAGGCTAAATCGATTCCACTGGTTTTAAACGGAGAAGATGTTTTAGGTAGTGCACAGACCGGAACAGGAAAAACAGCGGCTTTTGCAATTCCTATCATTCAGCATCTGTTTAATGACCAGCAGAATTCAAAGGGTAAAAGAAAGATTTCATCACTGGTAATTACCCCTACCCGTGAGCTTGCAATACAAATTGGAGAAAGCTTTACGGCTTATGCCAAATATACCAATGTCAAGAATACCGTGGTTTTTGGAGGAGTTACTCAAGGATCTCAAACCAGTGCCCTGCGCCAAGGCGTGGATGTTTTGGTGGCCACTCCCGGACGCCTACTCGATTTGATGAATCAAGGGTATATCTCTTTGCAGGATGTCAAATATTTTGTATTAGATGAAGCGGATCGCATGCTCGATATGGGTTTTATTCACGACATCAAGAAGATACTAGCCAAATTACCCAAAGAAAGACAGTCCTTATTTTTCTCGGCAACCATGCCTCAAAATATTTTGGATCTGTCGAAACAAATTCTAATCAACCCAAAGAAGGTGGCTGTCGATCCCGTTTCTTCCACGGCAGAAACGATTCAGCAGTATTTATATACCACCAATAGAGGAAATAAAAAGGATTTGCTTTTGCATATCCTTAAAAACTCTGAACTCAAACAGGTATTGCTTTTTTCAAGAACCAAACACGGGGCAGATCGCATTGCTAGAAATCTCCGGAAGAAAAAAGTTGAATGTGCGGCCATTCATGGCGATAAATCTCAAAATCAACGCCAAAAAGCCCTGTATGAATTCAAAGCTGGTAAAATCAGAGTATTAGTAGCTACAGATATTGCGGCACGTGGGATAGACATCGACAAGCTTCGTTATGTTATCAATTACGACATACCAAATGAGCCTGAAACTTATGTGCATAGAATTGGGCGTTGTGGTCGTGCCCGTGAAGAGGGCACTTCCATTTCAATCTGTGAACCAGAAGAAAACGTGTATATAAGAGATATCGAAAAGCTCATCAAGCAAAAGATCCAACTAGTAAGCGACAATCCATTTCCTCAGACAGACAAGCCCATGAATAATGTAGAAAAGAAAGAAAAAGAAAAAGAAAAGCAGCAGCGGAAGCAAGAGTTTTTTGCCAATCGAAACAAAAAAAGAGGTTCTCAAAACCCAGGCTTCCGAAGAAACAAAAGGTGATTAAACCAAACAGTTTACAACAAAAAATAAACGCCATTAAAACAGGTGTTTATTCAGAACGTTAGTCTCAATTTAATATCAACTGTTATGAGATACGATACGATTATAGGAGATATAAAGATTAGGGAAGCCCAATTCAGGCTCTATAGCCATATAAGCTAAACCTGATTTTCCAAAAACTCCAACTTGTTCAATACGATATTTTCCTCTTTTGCTTCTTATCAATGATGTATCCGAAAATATTTTATGGCAATTCAATAAATCTTTCTCATTCAATTTATGACACTGTGCAAACTCATATGCTTCTATTAAACCCTCAATTTCTTCAATTTCTTTTCCAATCTTGAATTTATCTTTATTCAGCTCATA
>PIVJ01000193.1 GCA_003353955.1 Bacteroidota bacterium
GGGTGGTCTCTGTATAGCTATTTAAATTATCGTTTGTCATGCAAATTAGATTCCGCCATTAATAAATTATCTGCTTCTTGCGATATTTCGGCTATAACAGGTGCTAGAATCATGTGTGTATACCTAGGTTTTCATGCTCAGGGAATACTATGGTGACATTTTGCAAAGGCGAAATAATTATGCCAATGAGTTTTAAGCTAATTAGCTCTGCCATTAATTAATTATATATTTCCTTCAGTATCTCAGTGAAAACATCTGCTAGAAGCATAAGACCAGAACCTACAACTATGTTTCCATGGCCAGGGATTGCAATAGCAGTATATACTTTGGGGAACCTTTATCAACATAAATTATCACATAAGGAGAGGTGTCAAGACTGGCACTAAGTAGGTCCTACTCTTATCAACTTCTCAATTCACATTTTACTGGATGCAAATGGCATCATGGCGATTTGATTGGATAACAGTACTTCCGACAGCATGTTTGTTCCAGATAACAGTCAACTCTCCATGGCCTCGTCACCGGCATCTGTCACTGCCAATTTAGTTAAATTGTTGCAACAGGAAGTATCTCTTTGACATGAGAAAACAGGATGCATTATTTTGGTAGGTTACTCTCACATGCGCATTCGATCAGCTTCAGGACCTCTAGATCTGATGGGGCTAGTTCAACTTCATTTGGAATGGTTGTTGGTGTGAGAGACTTTGCATATTATTCACTTGACCACCTGCATGCATACTGCCAAGGGTCAACTGGAAGCGGATCTTGAACCAATGTGCCCCCACCACACACAAACATCACTGAAGATGTGTAAGCTTCTCATGTTATGTGAATGCTTCAGTGGTTGGTAATAAAGCAAATAGCTTTGGCTTTGATGTATCACCCTTGCCCATTTAGATACCCCAATGCCAAGCTTCTGTAATGGGGTTACTTTGTGGTTACTATATTAGCTAATAATGCATGGCTACTACGATTTCACACAGAGATGCTCCCATATCACAAAGCCAGGTCAGTGGTTTCCCAAACTCGAATGCAGTGACTTTTCCCATGCCGAAGAAGCATACAACTGTATCACAGCCTGAAAATGCTGTTTCCTGGGACTATGCTTTTGGGATTCGCTCTGTAGACCCCGTCTTAAGAGATCCCTGCCTCAACAGATCCCCGCCTCTATTGACCCCCTTTCCAGTAAACCCCAGTTCCAATAGGAATATGATAGTCTCAATCGGTCAAGGGAATCTCATTAGTCCCCCGTCTCATTGGATACCAGGATCTATTAATACGGGGATCAAATGAGCCGTTGTCGGGGTGTAGTGAGACGGGACTAATGAGACGGGTCCAACGAGATTCCCTTTGAATAAGGGGGGCTATCGAGACAGGCCAGGGGATGAATGTAGAGTGGGAATCCGTTGACTTGGGGATCTATTTAGATAGGGACCTATTGAAAGGGGATATAGAGACACGTCCCAAAGCTTTGGATACCTCCGACAGTTGATAATTCTGGTCTAGACGTTATTGGTGACTCCATGATCACTGGAGAAAGCAGCCTCTGAGCGTGACAGAAACGCAGCAGTAGAACAATGGCATCGGTGTCATCAGAAATTACGATTGCCTTTTCTTTGCAGCTATCGGCAATTAATTATTGTACGATGATATTGTCAGTTGCCTCATGTGAAGTGGCCATATATTCCCTTGTGATTGCAACACTCCCATGAGTGATTTTCACAGGTGCACTGACTTTGCCAGTAACAGCTAGGCTGTACCACTAGGTGTGCCTCAAGCCCCATGTCCTGAGGGAGTTTCAGGCTTCAGTGTTATTCTGACTTTTCCGCTATGGCTAGCGCTGTGACCACAACCCCATAAACATTGTTTCGATCCACACGCCACTCCAAATGCCATTACATGTCATGCCCTTGCTAAATGTTGCGCGTTTGGCTTCAATGAAACATACCAGGACATGGCACGAAGGTAATACACAGGCCATAGTTGACGTGACCAGCTGCAAAGAAGTACAGCGGCATGCACTTCACAACTTCCATGTGCAAATGCCAGTATTCTTCTCTCTCTCTGTCCGAACGTACATCATCATTAGGAATACTGGCTTGATTAATTATTAACCCACACCTTGGCTGTTCTACACTTGCAATATTGCCTAATGTCAATATCAATGTCATTGATAATTCATTAATGGCGGGCTTCTAGCACATTTTATAACTGCATGTGAAAATGTATGAAATAGATAATATATTGACTGCACAGTTAATTAGCATCAAACGCATTAAACATAATTGTTTCTCACATTACAAAATGTTGTATTCCCTGCCGATGAAAACATAGGTGCACACTGGACTGATGTTTCTAGCAGATGTTATAACTGAGATACTGAAAGAAATAGATAATACACTAAGCTGATTAGGATAAAACTCATTAACATAATTATTTCACCTTTTGCAACATGTCACCATTGCTTTCCCTGGCCATGAAAACATATGTGTAGACACAGGACTGATGATTCTAGCACCTGTTATAGCCGAAATATTGCAAGAAACAGATAATTCAGTAATGGCGGGATCCAATTTGCATAACAAAAGATAATTTGAATAGCTATACAATGCTTCAATTATGATGCAAGAGGCCACCTAGAGCCAGGTGTACTTTTTCAATTTTTCGTAGGCATGCAAAATGTGTATATTGACTGTTTGACTCATACTTATACATGTATTTCACGAGTAAATAGCACTTTTTGTAAGATACCTATGGGACTAATTTGCATATCTATGACGTCATAATGCATTCAATCATAATAAAACTAGTCTTATCATTTACCTTGACCCTCGAAACATGGGTATAGACACATTGTTTGTTGAGATTGGATGTTTAT
>PIVJ01000758.1 GCA_003353955.1 Bacteroidota bacterium
GATGTGATATTTTGGCTGACTACTATGCATGTCAAAAGTCCGAGTCCGACGAAAATCGCGATTCTCATGAAAATGAGGGCACATGTGGAATAATATAAGACTGGAAACAAAAGTTAATTTCAGTTCCTAACATGTGTGAAAATTTCAGTTTGATCTGACCAGGCGTTTTGCCACAGTTGACGACTGGAAATCTAATGCATTTTGCATTAAATGGGCGAGTCCATTTTTCATCAGGTTGGTCAGCTTCCAAGTAACAACTTTCAGAGTATGTTGAATTGATTATAAAGTATACTAATTGACAGTGTTTGGTTTAAATCAAGTAGATGTCTAGATTAACTGAAATTCTGATTATTTACGTCATCATTATGTCGCCACACATTGGTTTTGTTTGCAAGGAATGACACATGGACAACCTATCACCCCTCCAATAAATGCCAAGGTCCCAAGACTGGCCAAGTTCAGAACTGTCCAAATCTTTATTTTGCCTCTTATTGATTATTGGTTGGATGAATTTTGAAACAGTTTGGATTTTGTGAATGGAACAAAAATTAACTTTTCTTTGATTATCATTTGTTCCAGAAAAGATTTAGAAATAAGGAGAAAAATAAGATTTTCAGCGGACTCGGACTTCTGACATGCATAGTAGGTGACCTTTACTTCCATGCCCAAAATTAGGTCGCCGCGACCTACTTTCTC
>PIVJ01000071.1 GCA_003353955.1 Bacteroidota bacterium
CAATTTGGATATAACTTAAAAACTGGTTTCAATTATAATATTGATGCAAAAAACAACTTCTTCGTAAATGCCGGTTATTATTCTATGGCTCCAAAATTCGATTACATTTTTATCAATTATTCAAATGATGTGAATGAAAAATATGCACCAGAGAAAGTTATAGCTGCTGAAATCGGTTATGGTTATAACAGCCGTAACGTTTCCGCTAGAGTTAATGCATATTATACAACGTGGAAAGATCGTTGGTTAGATGATTATTTCGTAGACCCTACTACAGGAGATGGATCTTATGTTTATTTCCAAGGATTAAATGAAATACACTATGGTATTGAAGCTGAATTGCAAGTAAATTTCAGTAAAAATTTCCGTGCTGCATTCCAAGGATCGTTAGGTAAATGGTTCTATCCTGACAATGTGGACATTGTACTTTACGACGAAAATTTTCAGCCAGATGGTAATTCAACAATGTACACAGCTGATACAAAAGTTGTTGATGCTCCTCAAACTCAATTAGGACTAGCTTTGAAATGGGATCTTACTAAACAAGTTGATTTAGGTATGAATATATTATACTTCGATCAACTTTATTCTAAGAGTAGCCTAACAGACAGACAAGATCCTTCAGAAGAAGGTGTTGACACTTGGAAAATTCCTTCATACGCTACTGTTGATTTTAGAGTAGGTTTCGCATTTGATTTTGCTGGACTTGATGCTTATGCAAGTTGCAACGTAAACAATTTATTCGATACAGAATATATTGTTGAAGGTTGGGATAACGTACAAGAAAACGCACAAGAAATTAAAAATCACGGCAAAGATAACTTCGCTGGTTTCTGGGGTTGGGGACGAAATATGAATTTTGCGCTAAGAGTTAATTTCTAACATACGTTTGTTAATCTTTAAAAATGCCATCCCTTGGGTGGCATTTTTTTTCTTTGATTCAGCAATCCATATCCGTAATTTTATCTTTTCTACTTCTTCTAATTGAAACCAAACATGAAAAGACTCTTCTATTTTATTTTTCTTCTTATTATCGCATTGCAAATTTCTTGTAATAAAAAAAATACTGACAATAATGAGAATCCTGATACCCCATCAGTCTCAAATAAAACATCAATCGTAATTCTTTACACCAATGATGAACATGGTTGGATGGAGGCTGATAATACTTTTGGAGGAGCAGCCGGTATGTTTAATCTTTGGGAAACCAAAGAAGGTTATAATGGAGCTGATTCATTTTTAATTGTAAGTGGTGGAGACATGTGGACAGGTCCGGCAATATCTACTTGGTTCAAGGGTGAGTCAATGGTTGAAGTGATGAATGGTATGGAGTATGATATTTCCACCATTGGAAATCACGAGTTTGACTTCAAGTTGGAAGGATTAGCAAAAAACAAAGAGCAAATGCAATTCTCAATGCTGGCAGCCAACATTCGTTTGAAAAGTAATGGGCAAACACCTGACTTTACAAACCCTTATGCCATAGAAACTGCAAGTGGTGTAAAGGTTGGATTTATCGGGCTTGCTTCCGTAAATACGCCATCGCTAACACTCCCTGCAGAAGTAGCGGATTTTGATTTCATTCCATACGAAGAAGCCATTGAAGAATATGTTCCAATCATAAAAGATTTGGGGGCAGAAATTATCATCGTAGTTGGCCATATTGGTGAAACTGAAATGACAGCCTTAGCACCAAAAGCAAGTTCTTTAGGAGTAAGTGTAATTACAGGAGGGCACACCCATGCTTATGTTTCAAAAACAGTAAGTGGAGTTGAATTAATTGAAGTGGGATCGAATTTAAAAAGTTATGGAAAGTTAGTGATTGAATATGATAAGACGACCAAAATATCAAATGTTGTTTCGTCAGAAACTGTCTCAAACAATCCGAGTAACGAAAGCCAAAAAATTAAGTCGATTGTTGACAAATGGATTCAAAAAGTTGATGAAGATTTAGCAGTTGCTATCGGATATTGTTCAGAACCTATTAGCGAAAACTCAAATGAGATGGTGAATATGATCACCGATTCATGGCTATACGCTTATCCCAATGCAAACATTTCAATGACCAATGCAGGCGGAATCAGACAAGACATTCCTCAGGGAGAGATACATTTGGCAACCATATTAGGTGTCCTTCCATTCACCAACACTTTGTATGAAGTTGAACTTACCGGCACACAGGTTATTGATTGTCTTGACAACCTAATAATTGGTGGGATGACAACCTTAGGTGGTTATTTCCTTTCGGATGGAAGTCCGATTGACGATAATAAAGCATATACTGTTATTACCACTGATTATCTGTATTTCCAGCCTGACTCAAAATTCGCTTTATACGATACTGACCCATTCAATACTTCAATATCATATATGCAACCGACAATAGATTGGATCAAGTCGAAAAATACAAACGTGCAAGACCCAATCAATAATTACCTGGACAATACACCAAGGAGATAAATAATCTAACTCGACTGAAGAATAATCACAGATAATTAAAAAAGATTACAATTATTTAAATTTTCTTATTACATTTGCCGAACAAAAACAGCAAAGTGAACAATACACTATTTACATATTTCTATTTTTACTGGTATCTATCACAAAAGATGGGAATGTGAATATAGTTATTTAAAGAAACAAAATACTTAAAGTCCCATTATTCAGATGGGACTTTTTTTTTGACATAAAGAACCTTATATAAAACAAAATGAAAAAAATAGCAATACAGGGTTATCATCATTCATTTCATGAAATAGCAGCCCATCAATTTTTTAAAGAAGAAGATGTTAAAATCATGCCCTGTATGTCATTTGATGAATTATTTGATTCAATTCATTCTGCGCAGGCTGACTTTGGAATAGTAGCTATTGAGAATACGCTTGTAGGTAGTATTTTGAGTAATTATACACGACTCAGAGAATCAAATCTCTCGATTAGGGCAGAACATAAAATAAGGGTTAAACACAGCCTGTTGGCGTTAGCCGGACAAAAAACTGAGGATATTAAAGAAGTGCATTCTCACCCAATGGCACTCCAGCAATGTGAAGTATTCTTTAAAAAATACCCACATATCAAACTAATTAATAGTGATGATACGGCTTATAGTGCGTATGAAATAAGCCAGAACAAAATAGTAGGTCGTGCAGCAATATCAAATGAAATAGCTGCTGGTGGTTTTGATCTAAATATATTGGCCAGTGGGATAGAAACGAACAAACGCAATTTCACTCGTTTTCTGTTGGTTAGCAATATTGATGATACTAAATCTGATTTACCAAATAAAAAAGAAATAAATAAAGCCTCGTGGGTAGTAACACTTTCACATAGATCAGGAAGTCTTGCTCAACTACTAACAGTTTTATCTGCGTTCGGTATAAGCCTGACCAAAATTCAGTCTTTGCCTTTGGTTGGGCAAGAATGGACTTATCTTTTTTACATCGATATGGTGTTTGATAAAAACCTTTATTACACCCGAGCGGTACAGTGTATTGGTAAATATGTTGAGGATTTAAGAATATTAGGTGAATATACCGCTGCACTAAACCCAATTGAGCAACAACAAAGTAGTTCACCTCATTAAGAAAAGAGAGAATGATAATTCCGGCACAAAGAGTTAATACTATTACTGAGTACTATTTCTCAAAAAAATTAAGAGAAATTAGTAAGCATAACGAATTGGGTGAAGATATTATAAATCTGGGTATTGGTAATCCTGACATGCCCCCTTCTGACTCCACACTAAATACCTTGCAAAGTGAAATCACCAAGCACGATGCCCATGGCTACCAGCCTTATAAGGGTATTGCCGGATTAAGATCTGCATTCACTAACTGGTACCAACGAAGTTATGAAGTTGAATTGGATCCTGAGCGTGAAATATTACCACTTATCGGATCCAAAGAAGGAATCCTTCATATTTCCCTTACTTTTCTCAATCCGGGTGATCAGGTATTAATCCCTGATCCGGGTTATCCCACATATCAATCAGTTACAAAAATGCTTGGTGCAGAACCCATTACTTACTCGCTCGTAAGTAAATTAGGGTGGCAACCGGAATTAGAGAAACTCAACAAACTTGATTTGAGCAAAGTCAAATTAATGTGGATTAATTACCCCAATATGCCCACCGGAGCAAAGGCTGACATGGAGTTTTTTAAAAGAGTAATTGACTTCGGGAAAAAGAATAATATTATCATATGCAACGATAATCCGTATAGCTTTATACTCAATGAAAAACCACTAAGTATTTTATCGGTAAAGGGTGCTAAAGAAATAGCTATTGAATTAAACTCTTTGAGCAAATCGCATAATATGGCTGGTTGGCGAATTGGAATGTTAGCCTCAAATCCTGAAGTTATTAATTTCATTCTTAAGATTAAAAGTAATACCGATTCAGGCATTTTTAAGCCTTTGCAACTGGCAGCAATAAGTGCGCTAAACAGTTCAAAAGAGTGGTATGCTAACCTTAATTATGAATATAGAAAAAGAAGAGAAATAGTCCTTGAAATACTCGACATTCTCCTATGTAAATATACCCCTGATCAAAACGGGATGTTCATTTGGGCAAAGATTCCTGAGAATTTTAAAAACTCAGAAGCATTTTCTGAACACATACTGAATACCTACAAATTATTTATAACACCCGGATTTATTTTCGGATCACAAGGTGACAAATACATTCGAATTTCACTTTGCATCAATACCAGCAAACTTAACATAGTAAAATCACGAGTTCAATTAATTAATAAAAAATGAATGCAACATTCAATATTGAAAAAATAAAAGTTGGGCAAGAAGAATCTATCAGGCCTATTTTAATTGCAGGTCCATGCAGTGCAGAAACTGAAGAGCAAACCATTACTACAGCATATCGTTTAGCTGCGATGGGAGTTAAAATATTTCGGGCAGGAATATGGAAACCACGTACCCGACCCGGCTCGTTCGAAGGGGTTGGGACCAAAGGCTTAGCCTGGTTAAAGAAAGTAAAAGTAGAAACAGGGATGTCAATCGGAACAGAAGTTGCAACAGCTGTTCATGTTTATGAAGCCTTAAAACATGGTTTAGATGTTTTATGGATAGGTGCGCGTACTACAGCCAATCCTTTTGCTGTTCAGGAAATTGCTGATTCACTGAGAGGTGTTGACATACCTATTCTGATTAAAAACCCGATCAATCCTGATGTCCATCTTTGGATTGGTGCTATTGAGCGAATTAATCAATCCGGAATAAAAAAGGTGGCTGCCATTCACCGAGGATTTTCAACTTATATAAAATCCAAGTACCGTAATGAGCCTCAATGGCAAATTCCTATCGAACTAAAACGTCGCATTCCAGAAATTCAAATTATTTCTGACCCAAGTCATATTACAGGGAATCGTGAATTAATTGGTGAAGTAGCACAGCAAGCCCTCGATTTAAATTTTGATGGGCTAATGATTGAATCGCATATTAATCCGGATGATGCCTGGAGTGATGCCAGCCAACAATTAACGCCTGCCGGCTTACAAGGGATAATGAATCAACTTATAATCAGGACTAAAGAAAGCTCGAAAATGAATCTCGATTTAGAAAAATTAAGAGGTGAAATCGATGAACTTGATTTAGAATTGCTAAACACACTTGAAAAAAGAATGATGATTGCTGAGAATATTGGGCGATATAAAAGCGAAAATAAAATTACCATATTTCAACCTGACAGGTATAATAAAATTATGGAGAAACGTGTGCTGCAAGCTAATGGTAAAGGACTAACTCCTGCATTTACAGAACGAATATTTAAGAGCATTCATGAGGAATCTATTCTTCACCAAAAAGCCATCATGAATGCTGTCAGTGAACCACCAATTAAAAAACTAACAACATGAGAATACTAATTATGGGTGCCGGGAAAATGGGTACCTGGCTTGCAGATGCGTTGTGCAGAAAACATAACTTGGCCATTCTTGATAAAGATATTGAAAAACTAAAGTTTGTATTTAATACGGAACGCCTGACAACGTTTGATCAGGTTACAGCGTTTAGACCTGATTTATTAATCAATGCTGTAAATCTTAAAAACACCATCCCTGCTTTTAAAGAAATCCTCCCCTATTTACCAAAATCATGCATTATATCTGATATCGCTTCGGTAAAGAATGGTATTCAGAAATATTATAATGAATGTGGTTTTAGATTTACATCGACCCACCCAATGTTTGGGCCCACTTTTAGCAGTTTGATGGATCTAAGCTCACAACATGCAATTATTATTGAGGAATCTGATGAAATCGGAAAATTATTTTTTAAGGATTTCTATAATTCTTTGAACTTAACTATACACGAATATTCTTTTAAAGGGCACGATAAAACAATCGCATATTCATTAGCAACCCCTTTTTCATCTACTATCGTTTTCGCCGCATGCATGAAAAAACAGGAAGCGCCCGGAACAACTTTCAAAAAGCACTTAAGCATCGCAGAAGGACTGTTCTCGGAAGACAATTATCTAATTTCAGAAATTCTGTTTGCCCCTCACAGCACACGACAGCTTGAGAAGATCAAGAATGAGTTAATGAATCTATTAGATATTATTGGAGATAAGGACAGTAAGAAACTTCATCAATATTTAAATAACATTAAATCAAATTTAAATATGCCATCCTTAATTCATAACGAATAAAATGCTGATATGGATTTAGCTATATTTGTTTAATGAACTGGAAACTTTACTTAAAGGGATTTAAGTCATTTCTGGCACTTGAAAAATCATTATCAACGAACTCAATTGCCGCTTATCTTTCCGATGTAGAAAAACTCGCCCAATTTGTTGAAGAAGTTCAAATAGATTTATCACCTGAGAAGATCACTTATCAGCATTTAAAGGATTTTATAAATTGGATCAATAAAATGGGGGTGAGTGCCAGCACTCAGGCACGTATCATTTCAGGAATCAAAGCTTTTTACAACTATTTATTGATTGAAGATATTATTGACCATAATCCTACCGAATTATTGGAAACTCCCCGGATTGGACGAAAATTGCCCGATGTTTTAAGTATTGAAGAAATCACCCAACTTATTGATAGTATAGATTTGAGTGCCGAAAATGGTGAACGAAATAAGGCGATGTTGGAAACCCTGTATGGATGCGGACTTAGAGTAACAGAATTAATTAATTTACAAATATCAAATCTGTATTTTAAGCAAGGATTTATAAAGCTGATTGGGAAGGGAGATAAAGAACGTTTGGTACCCATTGGTGCAGCAGCTCAGAAACAAATTATTATCTATCTTGAAAACAATCGAAACCGTATAACAATCCAACATGGGCAAGAAGATGTTCTGTTTTTAAACAGAAGGGGAAAGAAACTTAGTCGGGTTATGGTGTTTTTAATAATTAAGAATTTAGTGCAAAAATGTGGGATAAAAAAGACGATCAGCCCGCATACATTCAGGCACTCATTTGCTTCGCATTTGGTTGATGGTGGTGCTGATTTAAGAGCAGTTCAGGAAATGCTGGGACACGAATCAATTACAACAACAGAAATATATACGCATTTAGACAGGGAATATTTAAAATCGGCAATCGAACAATTCCACCCTCGATCTAAAGCGCGAAATTAAAAATCCTCAATTTCACCGTGTTCGTTTACCAATACGCCCCAGTTAACAGCCATCAATTCTTCATCTTCAAAAAAGAAATCAATCATAGCATCTTCAAAAGATAATCGATGCTCTTCATTTTCTTCAGTTTCAGCATCAATCTCTTTATAACCATTGGCCTTCATCAACACAATAATTTCTTCTTCTTTAAGATTAAATATTTTTTTGCCAAAAAGCTTGGCTTCTTCATTATCTGTTTCAAAACAGGATACAACTGACTTTTCCGCGCCCTTCCCTTCAATAAGCACAGAATATCCATTCTTCCAATAACTCATAATGAGGAGATTAGAATCTTCCTCATCTTGTAAATCTTTAATTTCTTCAGCCTTGCCAATTAAATTAATAGTTTGCTCAATTGTAAATCCAAAACCTATTTCGCCAAAACCAACCTTAGGTTTGATATCCAATGTTAGTTTATTCATTATAAAACGTGTTAATTAATTTCTTATTTAAATGGTGAATCGGACTCTTTTGCCATATGATTGTAAACCATTTTATCCATAAATGTTGGAATAAACTTATTCAGCCTCACAGTTAATTTTCCTTGAAAGGTCAACACTAAAGTTCGTTTACGTTTATCAATGGCGCGATAAATATGCTTAGCCACTTCCTTGGCACTCATCATCTCAGCTTCATCTCTTGGAGACTCACCTTGCTGTGATCCATCTTTACCCAATGCGGTATTTCTAATATTTGATGCCGTAAATCCGGGACAAGCTATTAAAACATGGAGCCCCTTTTTTAAATTCTCTGTTCGCACCGTTTCAAGAAAACCATGCATGGCAAACTTTGAAGCTGAATACCCCGAACGACCCGGTAATCCTTTATAACCGGCAATTGATGATACGCCAACCAACGAGCCTTTGGTTAGTAATAAATGTGGTAACGCATATTTCGAACAATAAACCGTTCCCCAAAAATTAACATCCATCAGATTCTTCAGGACTGATAAATCCAAGTCTTCAAATATAGCTCGCATCGATATTCCTGCATTATTGACAAGGACATCAATTCTTCCATACTTCTGGATGGCCTTATTGATAAGCTTACGACAGTCTTCTTCAATACTTACATCAGTTCTTACGGTTATCACATCTTCAAACGAGGCTTCAAGATTCTTTGCTAATGCATCTAACTTATCCAAACTTCTGGCACCCAGAACCAAACCTGTACCGGGTTCAGCAAATCTCCTGGCCAATGCTTCACCAATTCCTGAAGAAGCACCTGTTATTATAACTACTTTTTTTACCATTTTTCTTTAATCAACTGTAGATGCAAGTATAAATTATTTTTTACTAAATACAGCATTATTTTATAAACAATTTAATTAACAATTTCAACACTACCCCACGAATAATTAATCGGTTAATCCAATTCATCCTGTTATAATTTCCTATTTTTGCAATAAAAATATTTATGCTTACAAACCGTCAGTTGTTCTTTCAGCATATAGCTTTACCGTCTACGACTCCGCTTTGCCTGGAAATTGTTAAAGCAGAAGGTATTTACCTCTTTGATGACGAAGGGAGAAGATATGTTGATCTTGTATCCGGAGTTGCCGTGAATAATGTTGGTCATCGCCATCCCAAGGTTGTTAAAGCCATTACTGAGCAATTAGAGAAATATATGCATTTAATGGTTTACGGTGAATACATTCAAAGCCCTCAGGTGAGATTAGCTGAGCTCCTAAGCAGGCAATTACCTGAAAGCCTTAACTCAGTCTATTTTGTAAACTCAGGAAGTGAAGCAATTGAAGGTGCATTAAAACTTGCAAAACGATGTACCGGCAGAAGTGAGATATTTTCTTTTAAAAATGCATATCATGGCAGCACGCATGGAGCCTTAAGTGTGTTGGGAAATGAAGATATGAAAAATGCTTTCCGTCCGCTTCTGCCCGATGTCCACATGCTTGAATTTAATGACATTAATGGATTAAAGCGAATTACCGAAAAAACAGCTTGTGTACTCGTTGAGCCAATTCAGGCCGAAGCAGGTATTATTTTACCCAAAGATAATTTTCTTCAGAAGCTTAAAAAAAGATGCCGGGAAACAGGATCACTATTAATTTTTGATGAAGTACAAATGGGCTTCGCCCGAACAGGTAAATTATTTTCCTTTGAACACTTTGACACCGTGCCGGATATCCTATGTCTGGCAAAAGGCATGGGTGGCGGGATGCCGATTGGTGCATTCATAGCCTCAAAAGAAATGATGATGAGCTTTACAAACAACCCGGCCTTAGGACATATTACAACTTTCGGTGGCCATCCGGTATGTGCGGCTGCAAGCTTAGCCAATCTTAATGTTATCTTGGATGATGGCCTAATGAAGGAATCTGCCAGAAAGGGCAATTTATTTAAAGCATACTTATCCAATATTCCATCAATTATTGAAATAAGAGGTAAAGGATTAATGTTAGCTGTAGATTTAGGTGACACAGTTTTAAATAATAAAATTGTGGAATTATTGCTTGAACAGGGCGTGATAGTTGATCGATTCTTATTTAATTCCAACGCATTTCGAATTGCCCCTCCATTAATTATCACGGATGAGCAGATCAAAGATATCTCAGATATTATTCGTGAATGTATTGAAACAGCAAATAAATAATGAGCGTTTATGCACTTAGCAATGAATTGGTTTTCCCTGATCCTTTGCTTGCCGAGGAAGATGGATTACTTGCAGTGGGTGGAGATCTAAGCATTGAACGATTATTGCTGGCATACTCCAATGGAATATTCCCATGGTTTGATGAAGTATCGCCGATTTTATGGTGGGCATTGAATCCCCGGATGGTTTTAATTCCAACAGATTTTAAGGTTTCAAAAAGTTTAAAACAAAAAATAAAAAAGGTTGATTTTAGCATTACTTTTGACAATAATTTTGAGGGGGTAATTGAGCAGTGTTCGCTTGTTCCCCGAAACGATCAAGGTGGAACCTGGATCACGGAAAAGATGAAACAAGCCTATATCGATCTGCACAGTGCAGGGTTTGCTCATTCAGTAGAATGCTATTTTGAAAATAAAGTGGTTGGTGGTTTGTATGGGGTCTCGATTGGAAAGGCATTTTTTGGAGAGTCTATGTTTCATCATAAAACCGATGCCTCAAAAATTGCTTTTTATGCGTTGATGCAGAAATTAAATTCGTGGGGATTCCATCTCATTGACGCACAGATGGAAACGCCATTATTGAAAAGTTTTGGAGCAAAATTAATACCGTTTACAGAGTATCAAACAATACTAAAGAAAGCACTAAACTATGAGACCAAGAGAGGAAAATGGCTCTCAAAGTAAAAACAATAAAAAATGAAAAAGAAATTTATGATGCGAGCGATTGAATTGGCTCATTCCAATATTAAAAACCTTGATGGTGGCCCTTTCGGAGCAGTAATTGTAAAAGATGGAAAAATAATTGGAGAAGGCAGCAATAGGGTTTTGGCTAACGATGACCCAACGGCGCACGCTGAAATTGTTGCTATACGTGCTGCCTGTAAAAAACTAAATAGTTTTCAATTGGAAGGTTGCGAAATCTATAGCAGCTGCGAACCTTGCCCGATGTGCTTAGGTGCAATTTATTGGGCACGACCCTCTAAATTGTATTTTGCCGCTGGGCGAGATGAAGCTGCTAAAGCCAACTTTGATGATTCAATAATTTATAAAGAAGTATGCTTACCTATTCATGAAAGGAAGATTCCAAGTAAGCAATTTATGAAAGAAGAATCACTAGAAGTTTTTAATGAATGGAAAGAAAATAACTTAAATATCGAATACTAAAGTATAAATTATGAGTTTTGAAATTATAGGAAAACTAACAGAAAAGTTTGAAACACAAGAAATAACCTCCAGTTTTAAAAAACGAGAATTCGTTATCGAGAAGACGGAATCATCCGGGGGAAGAGAATTTATTGAGATAATAAAATTTCAGCTAAATCAGGACAGATGCGACCTGATTGATCCTTACCAACCCAATGAAGAAATTAAGATACATTTTAATATCAAAGGTAGAAAATGGGAAAAAGAAGGTCGTGTAAGTTACTTCACAAATTTGGAAGCATGGCGTATAGAAAGGATTTCCAACAATCAGAATACTGATGAACCACCACAACCGGGCTTAGATAAAATCCAGCCGGAAACGGATGATGACTTGCCGTTCTAAAAATGGAGAAAAAATCTGCACTGATATTTGGAGCAAGTGGCTTGGCAGGAAGTGAACTAATTCATTTACTCATATCTAAGCCAACATAATCATTTAATAGTTTCCATTGACCTCCGCCCCGCTTGCATCAATAATAAAGAAAAGATGGGGGATTGGGAGATCGATACCATTATAGGCAAGGACAATAAAAGAGCCTTTCTCACCATAAC
>PIVJ01000759.1 GCA_003353955.1 Bacteroidota bacterium
ATAGTTGTAGGAATGTTGGTAAATACATACTTATGACCATTTTCAGAAGCCCAATTTTGACACTACTTTTTGCGCCTTTTTAGAGATTTGGAGGGGTCAAAAGAGGGTTCAAATGTGACCGTTTTGGGGTAGTGTTCATCTACAAGAAAGTAGCCAGAGTATATTTGGGCATATCCAGAGAGAAGCAGTAGAAACAATTCTAGCGTGGTACACTGAGAATATATAACGAGAAGACACGCCACAGCAGGCACAGAGTATACTTTGGCTAATATGAGATCACTTCTGAGGTTCAATTATCTTGGGGTGTCGTGTAGTCTTTATGTTAGGATGATAAAGGTGAGCTCAGAAAAGGCTTTTTGAGTGTTTTAAAATAGTTTACAGTGGCGTAGGAAGTAAATAGTGAAAATAAGTGTTATTTTGATATAATTTTTATGGGGTGGGGCATCAGGGTATCTATTCAAAAGATTAAATTAAATTATTACACGCGCGTGTGAGATGGTGATAATGTGGAATTTACTTAGCACGTCGATCTAATCTTAACAAATTATAGTGTTTGTGGACACGTTGGATCCAAATTTGCATTTTTAGCACTTTTTTTCACATGGTTTTAAGATCACAAATACTTTTATGAGTATGATGAAGTTATTTTGCATAATATAATAGTCACCCCTACAATGGAAGCGGGGTAATGCCT
>PIVJ01000760.1 GCA_003353955.1 Bacteroidota bacterium
GATTACATGATTTTTCCTTTTTTGATATGGGCCGCTTTCAGACTTGGTTTGCGTGGGACTGCAACCGCTCTTTTGCTCTTCGCTCTGGTTGCTTTATGGAGCATAATTCATGGTTCTAATATTCACGGGTTAGCAGGTGTCTCAGTAAAGGAGAGTGTTTTATCTTTCCAAATCCTAATTTCAATCGCAACATTTTCAAGCCTTTCGCTGGCATCTGTACTTACTGAACAAAGGCAAGCAAAAAATTTGATGGAGGAAAGTGAGGAGAAATTTCGTAATCTTTTTGAGAACCTTTATGATGTCTATTACCAAACTGATGACAAAGGCATTATTACCCTTCTTTCACCTTCAGCAGAAAAATGTTTTGGTTATAAGCTTGATGAACTTATTGGTCAAAATACTAAAATTTTATTCGTTAATCCCCAGGTAAGTAAGGATCTGCAATCGGAAATTATTAACAATGAATATGTGATGAATTTTGAGATGCAGTTTAAACGTAAAGATAATTTTATAATATGGCTATCGACCAATGCGAAATTATTAAAGGATGAAAAAGGAAATTTTGTTGGCATAGGAGGTATGGCAAGAGATATAACCGAACAAAAACAAATTGAAAGCGATGTCCGAGCTCTTGTTGAAAGCACAGTCGGCATTATCGGCCAAGATTTTTTTGACAAAATTGCTGGAAAATTAT
>PIVJ01000761.1 GCA_003353955.1 Bacteroidota bacterium
ATCTGAACTTTTGAAAGAGTTAGGAATATGAGAAAACAGATTACCAAAACTCAAGAAATCAAAAAAGGTTTAATAAAGCAATTGCTAACCAAAGTCGATTCTACAGAATTTAAAGATTCGCCTTTGGGTAAGATTCCTAAAAGCTGGGAAGTTGTTAAGATTTCTAAAATAGCTGATATTAATAAAAAGTCACTCCCTAATACAACTAGTGATAATTTAGAATTTTATTATATCGATTTATCAGCTGTTAAATCTGGAACAATTGAATTTCCTTCTAAAAAAATAGCATATTCTAATTCACCTTCAAGAGCAAGAAGAATATTAAGCAATAAAGATATAATTATGGCAACTGTCAGACCAAATCTTTTAGGTATCTGTTATGCTGATTTTGAGACAAATGGATTTATCTGCTCAACTGGGTTTGCACTAATATCTCATAGAGAAAATTCAGATGGTCAATACATTTATCAAAACTTCTATAGTGAAAATGTTAAATCTCAAATAAATAAGTTAATTGTTGGTTCTAATTATCCATCCATTAACTTTAGAGATGTTAAGAATATTAAAATCCCACTACCACCACTTCCAGAGCAAAAAAAAATAGCAGAAATACTAAGCACAGTAGATGCTAAAATTGAAATTATAGACCAACAGGTAAGCAAAACTCAAGAACTTAAAAAAGGCTTGATGCAA
>PIVJ01000762.1 GCA_003353955.1 Bacteroidota bacterium
TTATAATTATATTTCTCATTGAAAATTATTTAAAATGATTGAAAAAGTGCATCTAAATGTTCCTCTGTTGGGTTACTGTACATCTCTTTGATATTGTCCCTCCAGGTCCACCAAGAACCCAGTGAGCCAGGTAACGCTTTTTCAAGTTGAGATAATGTATATCCAGATACATTGTCCATAGGACGATTTGGATTTAAATCAGATTGATTATGGTCGTCTATCATATCCTCTACAATAGATGTGTATCCATCAGCTCTCATCTCCGACATGGAAGATGTTTGATACTCATCATTATAGTCCTCATTACCATAGACATCCCTAGTTACAACAGTTTCAACACCTACTGCCCAGCTTTCGGGCAATCTAGGAGCCCCAAATATATCATCAATAAGATACTGCCCTGTTGAGTAACCTATTTCCCAATGAGACGCATGCGCAAGTTCATGAATTGTTGTTCCAAAAATATTATGGCTGTTATAATCAACGGTGTTACCATTTTCATCTACACCATCCTGATAAATTACCACCTGCGCCGATAGTATAAAACTATTAAAATCATAATAATGCGACCTGCCTGGTTTATCTTTGCCCGCAATATGCAGCCTTTGGTTAAAGATATCAAAAAAGCCACCCGGCTCTCGAGTGGGTGGAGATTTTATCCCCCAATTATTATGTTGGTAATAATATGTCA
>PIVJ01000763.1 GCA_003353955.1 Bacteroidota bacterium
TACCGCACATTTTAGGCTGAGAGATTAATATAAATTGCAGTATGTACCTCAGATCTGTAAGAAGGAATCTGATTGGCGGATAACTCGTCACATATAATCAAAACCAGAATCACTATTCAATCGAGTCCATATCCGAAAGCAGAGTCAAACCCATAGACACTATAACATCAAGCCAGTATTGTGCCAACAGTAGACTATCCAGAAATCTAATCAACTATTTTGTGAAGGTAACAGCAGTTTCCAATGATGCCAGTCTGACTGGTCAATCCAGCGCAGTAAAATCCAAAGTCAATAGCCAAACCAAATCGAGGGACAATATCTTTGGTCAGCATCATTATCAGAAGGATCATGCCTCTTTCCGGACTTGGGACCGGCAGTGGTGAGGGGCTGTCACTATTCAAAAGGATATAACGAAGCCCATCCTCACTGGTGGCTTATGGCCATGTAAGACTGTCTTACCCTCACTCTTAAGAGACATAATCCCCCTCAGAACGAGACCCAGCCCTGACCAAAATCCACAAGATCCACAACAACAATCCAGCCACATTATGAAAGTAAGATAACCAATTAAACCAAGATCTTATTAATGTGCCCAGCCAAATCAACCCCGTATTTTGACATCAAGTCACCATGACTCTTACAAAGCTTTAAGAAAGAAGTGGGGATATTACTATCAATAAATGGATAGTTC
>PIVJ01000764.1 GCA_003353955.1 Bacteroidota bacterium
AATATGTGGGTGTCATTGCCCAGGAACTACTTGAAATCGCTCCATACATGGTAAGCAGCTATAAAAAGGATGACGAGGATTTCCTTAATGTTAATCCTTCAGCCCTGAGTTTTATGTTGATCAATGCCGTTAAAGAACAGCAGGAAGTTATTGAGGCACAGCAAACAGAGATAGAAGCGCTAAAAGCCAAAGCAGATGAGGTGGATGTGTTGAAAGCAGAAATAGAAAGCATCAAAGCCATGCTGAGAACGAGAGCCGGGTTGGAAAATGACAAATAACAAAAACCGAATAATAAATAGACTTACTAATGATTAAATTCGTACATAGGCAGTATTTAATATTTTTTCGATTGCATAGCCATTTTTCATTTGCATAGCCAGAGCTATGCAAATGAAAATAACGTAGGGAAATGGAAAAAGATAAATACTGCCGTACGAATTTAGTTGTTATAAGGTCTAAAATAGGAATGAAAAAATAAAAACAACATTCTAAGCACAATATTCGTTATCGATTTATCCAGAATCAAAACATCTTATTGTTGAATCAACATATTTGTAATTACTAATGATTAACTAATTAGGGCTTCCTCAGAAAGTCAAGTTTAGGATGTTTGCAAAATTTACGATATTCATCACAAAAAGTGTTGCGCCTATCCAAGATTCGGAAGTGTCTTTAAGTTTTGCTTTTATT
>PIVJ01000765.1 GCA_003353955.1 Bacteroidota bacterium
CATTGCAGACCCAGGAACCATGATAAATCTGTCTGTTGTGATTGGATTTGATTGTCTAATTCTTAATCTGATTGGTTTATCGTTGTGGAACTGTGGGATGATTAGCCCCTCAGGAATCCAAATTTGCTTGTTTTTGCCGTTTTCTTTGATTTCTGGTGTTAGACCCCACGATAATCTATTAAATGAAATTGAACGTTTATTCCAGCCCATTCGAGCTGTTTTTATTGTATTGTTAGAGATTCCCCTTGCATTTAACCAATCTCTGTGTTGTTTGCCTGCGGCGGAAAGCAGATATTTATAAGCTTTGAATAATATTGCAGCAGCTTTTTCTTGCCATTGTTCTGTTGGTAAAATAATTTCCCTCGGTTCCCACTTGAGTTGATTTGTTCCCGGTTTTTCAGTTGCAGCGTCAAGCACTGAATCTCTAAATTTTGGGGTAATGTTTAATTCTGAGCAGGCCTCTTTGTATTTTTTGCCGTGATATTTCATAAGAAAAGAGGTTGAATCCCCAGCCTGTTTACATCGACGGCAAACAAAGTGGTCTTGTTCCGGATGAATTGAAAATCTATCGTCACCACCACACCATGGACATGGCCCAGAATATTCACCACCTCTTGTTGTGGCTTTTTTTTTGTAATAATTCCCGGTTTTTTCGATCAAAGTCAGAATATTCATATTATTTTTACCCTT
>PIVJ01000766.1 GCA_003353955.1 Bacteroidota bacterium
TCACCCATATAGGACTTCATAAGAACTTTAATTGCGTCAGCCCAACCTTCAATGCTATCACCTATTAAAAACCTTCGTGTTCTTTTAGCATAAGGTTTATTAACTGGTGGCATTTGTTTCACATGGTGGTTTTGCACAGAGTATCCTACTCCGGTTCCACCTAATAATAAAAACATTATTTCATGAAAACACTCAATGCTATCAATAGGTAGATAAGCACAATTATAAACTCTATTAGGCGAGATCTCAATCGGTTTACCTCCGAACTGTAGCGATCGCATAGAGGGTAAAACCTTTTTGCTATACACACTTTTGTAAGCTTCTTCAATTTCATTTTTTAGTTTTGGATATTTCTTGATGTGCATATCTTTATTTCTAGTAACTAATTCTTCCCAAGTTTCTCTACGATTTAACTTAGGTACAAACTTAGCATACTTCATATATACAGTTATATCACTTAGTATTTTGTTCGATAGCTCCATCTTCATTTTCGTTTTTTGTTACACTTTCTTTTAGTTGCTCTATTGCTTCGTCATATCCTGGCATAAGCTTTAAAGTTTCTAATGTTCCTACAGATAAGTCTCTTAATTGTAGGTTTTCACTTAACAAATTTTGTATTACATTTGTTAATGCTTTAATCTTGTTTTGCATTTCTAGCAAAGTACTTTCTTTCATCTTCCTTGTCCTTT
>PIVJ01000767.1 GCA_003353955.1 Bacteroidota bacterium
TACTTTTTTTTAAAAAGTCGGGTATTATGTCATACCGCCCGTGCGTCTGTCCGTAATTTCCGCTATCTCCTCCTAAACCGTTAGAGATACAAACTTGAAACTTGGGTATGTGTTAGTACTAAGTGCCCCGGCGTGCAACGTCATATTGAAATTGACCCAAGGTCAAAGGTCAAGGTCACAGAGGTCAAAACGTGAAAAAACACAAAAACGGCATTTCCTACCAAAATCTTCAATGGTTTTCAACCAAAATTTTTTTAGGGGTTCCTTAAAAGATAACTCAACACATATCACACGGGTTTTGATTTGGTGTGAAAGGTCAAGGTCACAGAGGTCAAGATGCGTTTATCTCTTGGACCATTATCGCGACCTTGGGCTTTTTTTGCTATCTTCACCTACACGTTTTGAGATATCACCACGATTTATGGGTATGTGTTAGTACTAAGTGCCCCGGTGTGCAACGTCATATTGAAATTGACCCAAGGTCAAAGGTCAAGGTCACAGAGGTCAAATCGTGAAAAAACACAAAAACGGCATTTCCTACCAAAATCTTCAATGGATTTCAACCAAAATTTTTTTAGGTGTCCCTTATAAGATAACTCAACACATATCACACGGGTTTTGATTTGGTGTGAAAGGTCAAGGCCACAGAGGTCAAGATGCGTTCATCTCTTGGACCATTATCGCGACC
>PIVJ01000194.1 GCA_003353955.1 Bacteroidota bacterium
TTTTTAGGATACTTTAATGAAAACGAATTAAGAACTAAAGAACAAACAGTAAGGTTAGGAACCAATTTAGTGTAAACTCTAATCTTTAACTTTTGTAAATTATGTATCTTAACGAACATGCAATTAAAAACAATCATGATATGAAAAAAATAATTGGAATTGGATTAATAGTTTTATTTTTCTACGGATGTAAAAGTTATGTTCAGGTTTTTGAAACAAACGGAAAAAACCTTGAAATTGAAAATGAGTTTTATGTGTATGAAAATGACTCTTTAAAAATAACGTATAGTTTTTGGACTCAAAAAGGATTAATGACGTTTGCTATTTTTAATAAGCTTGATAAACCTTTGTATATTGACTGGAAAAAATCTTCATACATTGACAATTCAGTGAAACTAAATTATTGGATAGATGAAGAAAAGAAAAAATCATTAGAATACTATGGTAGTTATTATTATGATGGCCCCCTTCTAAAACCTGGCTATGCAGTTAGTAGTACTGGAGGAGTATCAGTCTCATCAACAGTAAAAGTTGAAAGAATAACTTTCATACCTCCAACCTCAAATTATTATCGCTCTCAATTCTACATTCTTCCAATCAACTTTTTCAAATTGGACACAAAAATTAAGTATAAAGAAGTTCTAAGAAACGATAAACCAAAAAAGAAAACAAAGATTTACGAAAAATCATATTCAAAAGAGAATTCACCCCTTATTTTTAGAAACTTTCTCACCTTTTCATTTAGTGAGAATTTTGAGAATGAATTTTATGTAGACAATGAATTTTACATCAGCGGCATTAAGGAAATGGACAGGCGACATTTTGAATATACCAAACGTGATGAAAGTGTTAAGCTAGGCAAATTTTATCTCAAAGATGAAAATGGAAATATCCTAAAATTTTCAGACTATAAGAAGGAAAGTTCATTTTATCTTTATATTCCAAAAGAAGGAAGTATTGATTACAGAAAATAAAATGCACATGCTACCAACACGCGGTATAAAATATTGGGGTTTAAGTGGTTGTTCAAGCATTCTGCCACGCATCAAGTTCGGTGTAACTGGACAGGAAAGTAGCCCGCAATCCCCAACGATTTCATACCGCCAACGTTATACGTAAATTTAAAAACCATATAACATGAAACATTTACCAGTATTAATTATTCTTATCGTTTTAACCAAACTGAATTGTTACGGAGTCCAGAAATCAGAGACAAACATGCTTTGGATAATAGCACAAATTGAAATGGGCCATTATGTTGAAAATAGCTCATATTTGACAATTGGAGATACAACCATTAATTCAACTACTTACAAAACAATCTACGAAACAAAGGACTCCATATTTGACAACTTAACTTCAGAATATTATTGTGCTTTTAGGGAATTTGAACAAAAATGGTATTTTGTTCCTAAAGGACAGACTGCTGAATTTTTAATGTACGACTTTAGTTTAAATATTAATGATACAGTTGTAATAAATAACCCTTGGTTTGGCGAAGAAATTGAATTGATAGCATTCGATATTGAAATCATCTCCCTAAATGAAGTGAATTATAAAAAGCTCTCTATTGGCTATTATGACAGCCCATCTGGAGAACCTTATATATTAGAAGAATGGATAGAGGGCATTGGTTCTACTAATGGACTATTTTATTCAGGATTAACAATTATGGATTTAGGTTTTCAGCTATTATGCTATCATGAAAATGAAGAATTAATTTATATAAACTCTCCAGATAATACTTGTGGATATATTAAAATCACAGGATTGAACCAAATTAATGTTTCTAAGGAAATAGTACTATATCCAAACCCAGCAAAAGAGATAATAAATATTGAAAATAATGGTGGAATTGAAAGCATAAATATTATAAGTATTACTGGTAAAATATTGGATATTATAAATATTAATACTACAGATAACTTATTGACATTAAATATAAA
Organism: Bacteroidota bacterium; assembly: GCA_003353955.1. Classification (GTDB taxonomy): domain Bacteria; phylum Bacteroidota; class Bacteroidia; order Bacteroidales. Next base: position 1,947 of record PIVJ01000194.1, read on the forward strand.
TTTATACCCAAATTACTTTTTGATTAAAATAATTGGAGATGATTTTGTAGAAATAAAAAAAGTTTTAAAAGAGTAAAAAATCTACGTATAACATGGCTTCAAAAATAATACTATTGGCGTGCTGTTCGCAACAGCACACAAACTTGTTAGCCCCACCAAGACATTCGTCTTGACTATGTAGAATAAATTAGATATATTGCACTAAACAAATGCTTGGCTATGAATAATACGACAGTTTTAAATCAGTTAATATCGTACTATTCCTAAGCCTCTCGTTAGCAACCATAAATCCGAATTTTTTTGGTGTTTTATCAAAGTTGAACGAAATGAAAATAAGTAATTATTACAAACACTGGTGTCTCATACTAATACTTGGATTAGTCCTTAATTCTTGTGAAAGTGAGGATACTATAGATGATAGAGATTTATATGTTGGTGAATACACTGGTATTGAAATATATTCTGATATTCAACAAGGAATTGTAGACACTTCAAATGCTGTTATTTATTTAAACAAGTTTGATTCAGATACTGCTTCACTTCTTGAATTAAATTTACCTAGTTCAAGTCAAATGTATTATTACTGGATAGTAAATGGAGAAATAGATAATTATGGATTCTTTTATCATTGCCCAATAATCGAATTCTCCAATGATACTTTGTTTATTGACTGGACACCAAGTTTAGCTCCTAGAAATTACAGATATATTGTTACAAAAGAATCCTAATAACAACATCGATAATTGCTATATTGTAAAGTAATTAAGTGTTTAATTCTTGTCGAGTAGGTAAAGGGGAATCTCACCCCTAAACCTCTCTCAGAACCGTACGTGATGCTCTCACATCATACGGCTCCTCATACGCTCAAAATTAATTGATTGATAGTTCACAAGCTCA
>PIVJ01000768.1 GCA_003353955.1 Bacteroidota bacterium
AAACGGCTATACTTATTATATAGACGATTCAACAAATGAACAAATAATAGAAAAATATGAAGAAGTATAATGTAAAAAATTACGTTAGGTATAAAGAAGATGTTAAAAGAGTTATTGAAGCGGTTAAATCAAAAAGATTTGTTGATTACAAGCCTGAAGAACTTAAAGTTATATTCTTACCTTTAGTAGAAAATATATCAAGAAAGTTTGCTACATCGCAAGAAGCTTCAGGTGTTATGTCTATAAACGATATAATACAAGAAGGTAGTTTACAATTATGTAAAGCTGTAGATAAAATAGATAGAACTAGATTATTTGAATCTGAAGATATTGAAAAAACTTTAAAATCATTTTTAGCTAAAAGAATAAGAGGTGGAATACGTAGAGCTATTGATATAAATAGAGGTACAATGCGTATACCTGAACATAAGCTAAATGAAATGCGTAAAGATGGTGGTAAAGATAAAAAGATGGTTGCTATGTTTTTTAATAGCATATTCTTAAGTATCGATGCTAATCCATCAGATGAAGATATGGTTTATCAAATACCTGATAAATCAGATCCTTACAATGAAACACTGCTTAATGCTTATATACTAAGTTTATTAAATAAACATCTAACTTCTGACGAAGTATTTGTTTTAAATAAAAGCTATGGCCTTGATGGAAAAAAGTGGTCTGCTAATGA
>PIVJ01000769.1 GCA_003353955.1 Bacteroidota bacterium
CTTACACGATTTGTGTTTATTGGGTGCTGTGACAGTGGAAATAACCCAGATTCTAACGCGTGCCGGAATACTTTTGACCAAAGTATATCTGAACCCCTCTTAAGATAGAACCTGGTCTTATCATGTGGTGAAGTCATGTAAGTGTTTGTTTGGATTGCGCTCTAACATTTAAAACAACACAACACCACACACACAACACAACACAAATTAAAATAATAAAAAAAAAAATATTTATTTATACTCTACAGACAGAAATAATTTAAATTTTTAAATGTTTTTTACGCTTGTTTTTTATAATTCAAGCTGTGGGTAAAAGAGATTACTTTTTTTACTTTTTGATTTGGCTATTTTTTTAACACTACATTTTTTCGGATTTTTTAATTAATAAATAATTTTCGAAAAAAACATAATATTATATTTTTTTGTAAAAGAAAATAATTTTCAACTACTATATGCCTTTATTGGTATTTCGTATAAATTTTTATTTTTTCCAACAGAAAAATATATTATTCTTTTGAAAGTTGTTTTTTTATAAAAGAATTTTGAAAAAATAAACAGAAATATGTAAACACACACAAACACACATATATTTGGAAAAAAAGAATTATTGAGTTGCGTCTTTAATTCTATCATTTTTTTCAACAACTCAAGCATATATAATATATATAAAAAGAGAATTAATTAATT
>PIVJ01000770.1 GCA_003353955.1 Bacteroidota bacterium
ATGACTTTTCAGTAGTGGATGTGTGAATGTATGACATGTCATTGCTTTACAATGAAGCAGATCATATTTGAAACAAGAAATCTTAGAAACGGCTCGCCTATGCCATGCAATGAATTACTAAATGGGGTGCATCATAGTGTTCTTCTACTATCCATAAGGAACAATCCTGCAAAATATGTTGTTGATCTGTTCAATCCTCTTCATGCTAGAGTGTTCACAATGTGAAAATTGGACAAAAAACAGTAATTTTCCCCCAAAATGGTCCAAAAAAATTGAGCAGCACTCCACCAAACAATAGGGTTCTTCTACTATCCATAAGGAACAATTGTGCAAGGTATATAGTTGATCGAAGCAATCCCCGCGATGCTAGAGCATTCACAACTGAAAATTGGCCAAAAAACAGTCATTTTCCCCCCAAAATGGTCCAAAAAATTTGAACAGCACTCCACCAAACAATGGGGTTCTTCTACTATCCATAAGGAACAATCCTGCATGGCATATAGTTGATCAGAGCAATCCTCTTGATGCTAGAGTGTTCACAAGGTAAAAATTGGCCAAAAAACAGTAATTTCCCCCAAAAAATGGTCCCAAAAATTTGAGCAGCACTCCACCAAACAATAGGGTTCTTCTACTATCCATAAGGAACAATTCTGCAAGGTATATAGTTGATCGGAGCAATCACCTTGA
>PIVJ01000771.1 GCA_003353955.1 Bacteroidota bacterium
TTCAAGTGGCGGCTGGGCCTGGCCGCCCCCATCATGACCGGGTCCGGTGTTGGGCTCCTGTCCAGGCACGATAGGGTAACGTGGGAGGACAGTGGGACTCGTGAGAATCTGCGTATTGGCACCTTGCTGCAACACATCAACGGAAGTGTGCAGAGGGTCGCTTCGTGGGGTAGGATTCGGGGAGAAAAAATTCGGTTGAGTTGGCGGCGGGGAGAAGGTGCGGTTGCGTAGCTCCATTCCTTCGCCTTTCGTCTCTTTATTTTCAATCTTCCCCTCCCTACTTCGGTTCATCTGACAATTTGCGCGCTTGTTCCTTATTCGCATCCATATTTAATGAATCATTCTTTCGTAAGGAAGCAGTTTGGGACCTAACCTCTAGTGGTTTGGCTATGGGCAAAACCGATGGGCGGAACTAACGCTAATAATATCAACAACAATGCCTAGATGATGCAGCAATTGGATCTGTGTACAATGATGTACAGTGGGGGATGGGATGCCCTCGAACTGAGCCAACACTTTCCCTGATCGAGTTTGTTGCTGTCGAGGACAGAACTTTGTAGTATTTCCGCTGAAATACTCCTTTCGCGATTGGTCAAAAAGACCTCAGCACAAGGCTGGACGATATTTCATTCCTGAAATCCCAATACTCCTCCTCAGCCTGACCGCTAGGTCTAGCCTCTTCGCACT
>PIVJ01000772.1 GCA_003353955.1 Bacteroidota bacterium
GTTATATATCGACAACTCAGACACAGCTGCCCCACTAATTTATGGAGATTTCGCAGCAGATTCATTGCGTATAAACGGAGACTTAAAAGTTTCAGGAACCCTTAAAATTGAAGGTGGAAGCCCGGAAGAAGGTTACGTATTAACCTCTGATGCAAATGGCTTGGCAAGCTGGAGCAATCCTGATATCGCTTCATATGCACTATCCGCAAATCATGCCATCCATGCTGATACCGCTCAATATGTGCTATTTGCAGATTTCGCAAATCATGCCATTCATGCTGATACGGCTCAATATGTGCTATTTGCAGATTCCGCAAACCACGCCATCCAGTCCGATACGGCTCAATATGCGCTATTCGCAGATTCCGTAAATCATGCCATTCATGCTGATACCGCTCAATATGTGCTATTTGCAGATTCCGTAAAGCATGCCATCCATGCTGATACCGCTCAATATGTGCTATTTGCAGATTCCGTAAATCATGCCATTCATGCTGATACGGCTCAATATGCACTATTCGCAGATTCCGTAAATCATGCCATCCATGCTGATACGGCTCAATATGCACTATTTGCAGATTCCGTAAATCATGCCATCCATGCTGATACCGCTCAATATGTGCTATTTGCAGATTCCGTAAATCATGCCATCCATGCTGATACGGCTCAATATGCACTATTCGCAGA
>PIVJ01000773.1 GCA_003353955.1 Bacteroidota bacterium
ATATAGCTCAGTCGGTAGAGCATCAGCCTCCTGATCCGTTGGTAACGGGTTCGATTCCCGTCATAGGCGAATCTTTTTCTAATTGAAAATTCAAAACTCTGTCAGGGAGCGACAGAGAGATGTTCACTGGTCGAGGGCGGAAGTCAGAATGAACAGCGACTTCCGGAATAGCGCCAGGTCATGGTGATCTGGCAGCGGCATTTGGAATACGTTTTTGCTTCGTGACTAGTAGCGCCTTTTTATTGCTTTTGTTCAGCTTTAAGGATTCAATGCACTTTCGTCAATCGAAAATTGACATTATGATACAATGCCCAATTTTAACAAATCACATAAGGAAACAAATTTAAACTTCATCACACGCTATAGCACAACTTATGACAACTCCGAAAATCGAATCAGTTTTCAATTTAAGGATGTAATGTAATTTTGAGAGTAGTTACATAACTGTACCTCAGACCAAGGACTATTTGCTGGAACCAAATTTCAAATAAAAATACGTCCTACATCGTAAATGCTACACCAATAAAATTTGAGGCGCTATTTGCGAAGGACTTGATCTAGAAAAAATTGTCTCAGAATTTCATTATAGGTCTTAGTTTTTGAGAAATAAGAGTTTGAAAAATTAACGTTGATTTTTCACCGACAAGTTTGTGGCGAAACTTTGACGAGTGATTAAATTTTAATGG
>PIVJ01000774.1 GCA_003353955.1 Bacteroidota bacterium
TATATCCACCTCGTGAAAAGTATTTCTTGAATCGCTCAATTCGATGTGAAAATTATCTATTGAATCTCTCAATGCGCTGCGAATGTTTGCTATCGAGTCTTTTATAAATGCGTTTATTGGATCGCTCACTTCGGTTTTGATTGCATAATTGCCCAAGTCCGGGGCCGGAGAAAGGTCGCCTGTGTTAGTGCCTGAAAGATTACCCAAATTGGTAATGTTCTCCGCTGTAATACCTGATGAAACATGAGCTAAAAATTCAGTGTCGTTCTCTGTTCCACGTACACCCTCTATATTCCAGCCTGTTGTATCATCAGCTGTTATTTGTCCTGCTGGTGAGGTTTCAGTTAAATAATGATTATCGTTAGTATACCATTTATAAATTGCCTTCCAATAGGAGATGTCCCCCACTTTAATACCTGATGAAACATGAGCTAAAAATTCAGGATCGGTTTCTTCAAATTCATCTAATTTGCTATTCCAGTATGCAGTATCAGTTTCGCTTATTGCATTTGCAAGGGAGGCTAAAAATACAGGGTCGAGCTCTTCATCTAATTTGCTGTTCCAGTATGCGGTATCAGTTTCGCTTATTGCATTTGCAAGGGAGACTAAAAATACAGGGTCGAGCTCTTCATCTAATTTGCTGTTCCAGTATGCGGTATCAGTTTCGCTTATTGCATTTGCAAGGG
>PIVJ01000195.1 GCA_003353955.1 Bacteroidota bacterium
TGATACCTTTGGAGGGTGAAAGTCTTTTAAAACTATCTTTAAATGGAAATAATATTGTATTAGAGTGTAGAACAAATAAAAACCAAATTGAAGCGATTCCTTACAACCTATCTGCAAGATTAGGAGGAAAAGGAGTTGTAATTTTAGGAGATTTTAACGATGATTTTAATGATGATTTCTTTACTTAAAATATGGCAATAATAACAAACATAGTAACAGGAACAAGTATGGTCCAGTCTGTACTTGCTGACAGTCAGGAAACGCCTTTTGTAATTTTACCAAAAGTTACAAGTGCTATTGATTTTTGTGTATGCGATTATCAATGCGAATATGTTAATTACGTTTTTGCTGATCCGGCAAGTACTGAGGATTTTAAAAATGATTCAACTTCTTTTTTAATTGGGCTTTCTGCTGATTCAGCAGTTCTTGAAATTAAATTAATAGGAAATGGACAAGATGTAATTATTTCAGATAATACTTTTGGCGAATATTTTGCAAAAGGAAGTTTTACAATTACAGAAAATCAATTAAATTATGTCGGTTTTATAGCTGATTGGAAAAAGATTTTTGATACTTTTGGAGGTGGACAGTATTATTTTGAATTTAAAGAAACTGTATTTTCAAGGGATTTTGTAACTGAAAGCGTAAAATATCATGTAAGCAATTACACAGATGAAAAGTCGCTTAATACCGTACGACTTCGATTTATTCAAAATGGAATTATTGAAGATGGGCTTGATTATACTGGTTTAAATTGGGTTACTGAAATCCGAATAGGTGGAAAAATGAAATATAATTCTCCTATTTTGACATTAGATAATTACCAAACTGAAAACAGAACAGTAAGACAAATTCAAGATAAAGCAATAGAAAATTTTGAATTAGAAACGTATTTTATACCTTCAAAAATTGGAGATTTATTTGTAAAAAATGGAGTATTGGCAAACAATGCTTTAATAACAAATTATGATCCTTTTTCTTACAAACAGTATATTGATTTTCCTGTATTATTTACAGAAATAACAGATTTCAAAGGTAATTATAAAACTAATAGCCTTGCTTCTTTTGTCTTTACATTAGAAGAGCGAATACAAAATAACGTAAAACGAAATGTACAATAATGGCAATAACAAATAAAGCTGCAATACAAGCGTTAATAGATGCTTATACTGCGAATATAACTCTTTACATTACAAGCAATAATAATAAAGAGATTACAGGATCGCAATTAAAACAGATTTTAGACGAAAGTTCTGTCATCTTAGAAGATTTAAAAGATTCGTATTTCAATTTATTGGATGAACCAAGAACGGCTCTTTCTGTAAATTATGCAAATGTTGGAAATCCTTTAAATTGGAATGGTGGCACAGCTCCAGCAACTCAAAATGTTGTAAATGACCAATTAGCTCAAAGATTGACTGATTTTGAAACAAATAATGCAAGCCAAAATATTGCTTACGTTGCAACAACTGGAAGTGACACAATTGGAGAGAATGAATTAGGCAATCCCTTGAAACCTTTTGCTACATTCTCAGCGGCTCTTTCAGCTTTGCCTAATTCAAACGCTAAAATAGTAGCTTTAGGCGGGTCTTATACAGAAAATATAAATTTAGGTGCAAAATCTAATTTTGTTTTAGATATTCGGGGTTGTAATATAACTGGAACGGGTGCTGGTGCTGCTTTAAGAACTAACGGGGGAGCTACAAGTAACATGGTTATTTTAGCGGAAGGTGCAAATATTTCAACTTCGAGCGGATATGTATTAGAATTAAATGCTATTAATGGGCTTGTTGTTGGTGGTATTTGGACAGCTACAAGTAGTAATATTTGTGTTATTACAACTAATCAAAATCGGATTGTTGGATCTACATTTAGAAATACAAGCACTGGAAAATGTGCCGACACATTAAATAATGGACAATTTATAAATTGTATATTTAAAAGCAATACGGCTACAACAATAAATAGAACAAATAATAGTGTTTTTATTGCTTGTATTATAGAGAATTCGATTGTTTCAAATTTTGCTATTTTAACATCAGTTACCCTATCACTTTTTATAGATTGTGGTATTAAAGGCAGAGTTTCCTGTGGCGTTGGAGCTGATTTTAAAGGGCGTTTCCAAGGTTGTAAAATAGAAGCAAGTGGAAAAGCGATTGGAATGCAAGGAGATGCACAACCATTTTTTTACAACTGTACAATAAGTGGGACAGAGGATTGCATAGACATGACACTTGTTACAGGTGCTTCAACTTCACAATCACAATTTGTAGATTGTAAATTATTTGCAGGTACTGGGGATATATTTTTAGAACCAATCTACTTAGTAAGTGGTAAAAAAATATATTCAGTTAATAACGTTTATAACAAAGTATTTGTACCGTCTGTAACAGCAGAACAAAGAGTGTTTGAATTTAATAAAACACAAATTACGGACTTTGTAGTGCCACCATCAATCACAATAACATAAAAAATAAAGATATGAGTTTAAAAATAACAAATTTAGAGGGTTTCAAAATTGGAAGTGTTTTAAATCCTTCTATTACAGAAATTTATGTACGTGTTTTGCCTAATTTACAAAAACAGAATGCGATAAGTGAAACAGAAATAGAAGTAAATTCAGAGGCAAAATCCACAATTTTAGGAGGGCTTTTTGATAATTCAATTCAAATAAATGGGATTAATCCGATTTATTGGCTAAAATATGATTCTGATGTAGTGGATATGAACGCTCAATACTTAGAATTAGAGGAAGATTTAAAAGAAATCTTAGAAGCAAACCAACCAGATTGGACAATTATAATTGAAAATTTAGGAGTTTAAAAATAAAA
>PIVJ01000072.1 GCA_003353955.1 Bacteroidota bacterium
TCCTTAAATTACTAAAATGAAGGATTCACTGTAAGTGTGATTTTTTTGACTCAGGAACTACCCTGCTAGCTTAACACAAGCGTCCTGTAAAAAAAACAGTATACCTTGGCTTCTGTTTTATAAAGCGTAGGCCCAAGATTCCGCGATGTCAGGGAGTGGCCTGTGCGAAGGTTTGGATCGGAATCTTTTGATCTTTTGGTTCTTTTGTGTTAAGACAAAAGAACAGCATTAAAAAAGACGGCATCCAACTGGAAATGCCATACTTCGATACGATTTTTTCAAAATCACTCAGGGTTCCATAAAAATTAAAACGAAGTATTAACCGTTAACATAAAACCCGTCGATCCTGGCACTACCCTAAAGGCTCATCACAAGCATCCCGCAAAAAAAAACTGGACACCTTGGCTTCTGTTTTATAAAGCGTAGGTCAAAGATCCCGCGATGTCAGGGAGTGGCTTGTGGGAAGGTTTGGATCGGAATCTTTTGATCTTTTGGTTCTTGAAACTGTCAACCTCAAGAAGAAAAGTTGTTTACAAAAAAAAGCCCTCCTACGGAGAGCTTTTGGCAGATATTACAATTAAAGCAGAATTATAATTCTTTGGTTTTATCTGGATATTCAGGGATGTTTGGCAATGGTTTGTAATCCTTCAGTTGTTCAAGTATTACTTCAATGGCTTTGTTTAACTGTGCATCTTCCCCTGCATATTCTTTTGCAGGATCGTTTTCAATAACAATATCAGGATCAACACCATAACCTTCAATTACCCATTTCCCATTTTCGTCAAATGGTGCAAATTCCGGTCTGCGTAAATCACCACCGTCAATAAATGGTAATGAGCCACGAATACCAACCACACCTCCCCATGATCGGCTTCCTATTAAGGTTCCAATTTTAAGCTTTTTAAATTGATATGGGAATAGATCACCATCAGAAGCTGAATAATTATCCAATAGTAATACTTTTGGCCCGAGCATCATTCCATTTGGTTTCGTGTTAACATTGTTGTTTCTAGACATTCCATAAAGGGTAAGTTCACGGTTTAGCCTTTCAATTATCATTGGCGACACATTCCCTCCGCCATTACCACGATCGTCAATAATTAATGCCTTTTTATTTAACTGTGGATAGTAGTGTTTCACAAATTCATTTAAACCTCCTGGTCCCATATCGGGGATATGAATATAACCAACTTGTCCGTCAGTAGCTTTGTTAACTTTTTCAGTGTTATCCATCACCCAATTGTAATAATATAGGCCTGATTCATCAGCGGTAGGTATAACGATCACGTCATGCGCACCATCGGAGTCACCTTTTGAGTTTACAGTTAGTATAACTTGTTGCCCGGCCGTTCCTAGTAGTAAGCTGTATATATCTTTAACATCCTTTAAAGAACTACCATTTATTGCTATAATGTAATCGCCCTCGTTTACGTCAACTCCAACCTCTGTTAAAGGCGACCTTGAGTTTGTTGTCCAATTTTCGCCTGGAAGTATCTCATCTATCACAAAATAGCCTGATTCATCTTTGATTACCTTAGCACCAAGTAATCCTGTTTTTATACGCTTTGGTTTCGGTTTATCACCACCAAGCACATATGAGTGACCAACACTAAGTTCACCAATCATCTCGCCAATTATATAGTTAAGATCGTTGCGGTTGTTTACATATGGAAGTAGAACGGAATATTTCTCCCTTATCGATGGCCAATCAACTCCATGCATATTTGGAGCATAAAAGAAATCACGCATTTGGCGCCATGATTCATTATAGATTTGTGCCCATTCTTCCTTAAGATTAACCATAACTTTCATATTCTTCAAATCAAGGAATTCTGTAGGTTTAACCTTATCTTTTGGCAGATCAATTACTGCATATTTACCTTTAATGTTTACAGACATCTTTTTATGATTGGCAGAAACTATGTATGACCCAACTTGACCAAGTTCAGTGTCTTTTTGAGTTTTTAGGTTGTACACAAATAGTTTAGCACCATTACCTCCTGATATTAACTGATTATAGTATATGCTATTATCAATTGCTGTGAGCTGATAATAATTCCCCGCTTTTACAGGAAGTTTGATAATCCTGTTTACTATTCCGTCGAAGTCAATCTTTACAGAGAATTCATCAGCTTCTGATTCGCCTTTATCTTTTTTATCTTTTTTATCTTTTTTACTTTCAAGCTCATCTTCCTTTTCAACGATAACCTCATCATTTTCAGGCTCAAATGGTGATGGTGTTCTTTTTTCTAAGGTTACAAAATATATTCTGCTCATATCGCGATAAGCGTGATTCCACTCTGTGTTACTATAAATTGGATTAAAATCACGTGCAGAAGTAAAGAATAGATATTTACCGTTAGAATCAAAAGTTGGCTGTCCTGAATTATACCAGGTATCAGTTACTGGTTTAGACTCACCAGATTTAGTATCATAAATATATATTTGATTTACCCCAAATGTTTGTGGTAATGTATAGGCAATCCATCTGCTATCAGGAGACCAATTATAATCTCGTACTTCCCAAGAATCTGCCTCATCAACTTGTACAATTGTCTTTGTGTCAATATTTATGTAATTCAATCTTCCCATTTTGTCTCCCCAAAGAAGGTATGTGCCGTCTGGTGACCAGACTGGATTGTATTTGTAGGTGTCAGAATTAGATGTTAGTTGTATGGCTGCTTCCATTCCATTCTGGTTTTGGATATAGATCTCATCCTCACCAGTTCTGTCGCTAATAAACGAAATATATTCTCCTTTTGGTGACCATTCAACATTCCGGTCATGTACACCAGACGAACTTGTTAGATTTCTTGTTATACCTGCTTTTGCAGGAACAGTGAATACATCCCCACGAGCACCAAACACAATACGTTTCCCATCTGGAGAAACTGCCCACGAACCAATAATTTTTGATGCATCTTTTAACTCATCTCTTCCTGTTGTGAAATCATTGTTAATGTTAATATTGATTTTTGTGATCTTTTCATCGGCGAAGTTATAATTGTAAATATAACCTCCATTCTCAAAAATGATAGATTCATTTCCAAGTGAAGGGAACTTAATATCAAAGTTTGTATAGTCTGTTATTTTAGTAGTGGCTTTGGTGTTCAGATCGTATACGAACAGGTTCATTGTTCTGTCGCGGTCGCTTAAAAAATATACCTTATTACCATGCCACATAGGAAAGATGTTCTGATTATCATTATTGGTGATATTTATGGTTTCCTTGGTTTTAAAATCATAGATCCAAACATTATCAGTCATTCCGCCTTTATAGTATTTCCAAGTTCTGAATTCACGAAATACCTTATTGTATGCCATTTTATTTCCATCATCTGAAAATGTACACCATCCGCCTGAAGGTAATGGTAGTTCTTCCGACATACCACCTTCTTTATTTACTTGAAATAGTTGTCCTTTAAATGAATTGAAAGATTGTTTACGAGAACGATATACTATTTCATTATTATTCCTCCATGCCATTACAATATTGTTGGGTCCCATTCTGTCAGAAATATCATCACGGTTAAGCGTAGCAGTATGGGTTAACCTTTGTGGAATACCGCCTTCTGATGGAATAATAAAGACTTCGGTATTGCCATCATATTGTCCTGTAAAAGTAATGCTTTTCCCGTCAGGTGCGAAGTGAGCAAACATCTCATAACCATTAGCATCACTGGTAAGTTTACGAGCTGTTCCTCCAGATAGTGACACCTGATACAAGTCTCCTGCATAGGTGAAAACAACCTTTTGTCCATGCACGGCAGGGAATCTTAATAATCTTGTATCTTCCTGAGCTACTATGCTTAAGCTTAGAATTAGCATTAATCCAAATAGTATTTTCTTCATCATAATTATATATTTATTTTAAAAGGGTTTTTAAATGCTATAATTGTGCCACTTCTTTATCCTGTTGATGAACAAAGTAATAGTGTTTTGAAAGTTATGAGTTAAATTATTAAGTGTTCGATTTCAAACAGATGATGTGCGATATTGGACATTGATTTTGTTAAATCAGAAAATAGTCTATAATGAGTTCTATAGCCGCAGGTTATTAACCTGACGGTATATAGCTTAACTTGCCGTCCAATCAAATGTAGCACTTCCAAGATGCCATCCTAGTACTATTTGGGAAAGTAAATTAGAGTACTACCCTCGACAGAATCTGGCTCATAAAACTCTCATAACCCACATGAGGGATGATATAATCTGGCATGGGGTCAAAAGTTAATTGCTCGGGCAAACCGATCTTCTTCTCAAAAATCAACAGTTCGATGGGTGTTGAAGAATTACACTCAATAGTAAATTCCACTCCTTCCTGATACCACCCGAAATAATTCATGATGTGATAATCTTTCCACGGCTGATGGTAAAACAAACTATCGGTCACCAATTTATCATTAATGTGAAAAGAGCTTATATCATTCTGATGAATGTAGAGTTGGAAGTTTTCAGCCTGAATAGCCGATTGAAGTCTAAACTTCAACTTCCTCCTGGTATCGAATACAGAATCGGAGAGCACAGTAACAATCGGTTTCTGGAATTCAAGGATTGGGGCTTCATTTTTCAATCTTATTCGTTTTGCATAGGGGTAAATTTCAGTCAATGCACCCCTACTCGAGTTATCAAAAAACTGCTGATTCCATTCATCGGTTTCCAATACATTTGAAACCCATAATGCTGAATCAGTATCATGATTATAGACGTACATTATGCTGCTTTGCAGCGGTCGTTCTGCATCATAATCTGAATTTCGATCAGCAGCAACCAAAGCAGTAACTCCAATTATTAAGGTCAATATTGAGAGAGCCCATCTGTTCATATTAAAAATTAAACGCATTGGAATTAATAAAAACCCAAGTAATATTATCCACGCACCAAGCCCTGCAAAAGGAAAACCTAATCCAAAGGTGATAAACAAAATTTTTACGATGGGTGCATAAAATGTGATGACCGGAATAACAGCAATTAGGTGTATAATTGAAAAAGCTGTGGGTTTACTTTTCCATGTGATCCCAAAATACCGGCAAATGATAAACGCAATTAAAATGCAAAATAGTGGAATTAAGCTGGTATAAACGGCGGTTGGGATATAAATGTAAAGTGCGATCATTGCAAACAAATTGACTATGATTACGCCAAAAATCAAATTCCGAATGCCCACTTTCTTATATAAAAGAGCATAGAAAAATGAAAATATAGCCAGGGAGATTGCTGAATAACTAACCACATAATACATGATGTTGTAATAATTTGTGCTATAGTAAATACTGTAATGCGGATAGTTGGCAATAATTTTATTATTCAATAACCATATTGCCCCACTTGCAATAGCCATCGTTACCGCAAAAATAAGTATGCTTAATAATACCTTCCAAGTACTGATGTATTTTCTTTTCAATTCCAATATGAAAGCAAGCACAAATAAGATTCCCACCAAAACCAATAGTACGATACTAAAACTTTGCGGGTAATAAATAATGATATCTCCGATGATGTTAAAATAAAGTAAGTCTGAAGTTTTGGGGTCATTAATCTCCATATTTCCAAAATGCGCAACCACACCCATTATATAACTTCCAATATGTTGAAGGCTTCTTAAATCAAGGTTTTCCGGTGAGTCGGTCATACTGTGATAATTCACAAAATCTTCCAGAAAAGCTGTATTATAACCCGACAATCCTGCATCTTTAAAAACCATAAAATCAGTACTATTAGGCATTAATTTATAAACTTCATAAGCAAAAGATGAAGCAATGGGGTGGCTAACCGCTTTAAAATATTCGCGCATGATCCATCCATTTTGCGGACTGACTTCATACGTAAATGCAGGTCCTGAAGATCCCCTGGCTTCCAGGTTTAAAAGAAGCCCAACCTCTTCGGCTAATTCGTGCTCCCTGACAAATGCCTTGGCACCGAATAATCCGGATTCTTCTCCATCGGTAAAAAGAAAAACAATATCATTTTTTAAGCTTCCCAATTCTTTAATTGCCCGAATTGCTTCGAGCATCGAACCAACACCCGCACCATCGTCTGCTGCAGCAAGGGTATGTGGTGTAGAATCATAATGAGAAACGATAATGATGGCTTTGGAGTTATTACTGCCCTTTAAAACCCCAATCACATTATAAACACTCGCAGCCCTCAAGTCTTGTCGATCATCAATTACGGTAGTATGTTGAATGGAAGTTAGCAATCCCATTTTCTCTAATTGATCTTGCACATAATTGCGAACCTGAATGTGCGCCTCCGTTCCCATCGAATGGGGCTTGTTTGCAATAATTTCAACTTGCTTGAGCGCTCTGTGAGCAGAGAAATTCGTTGGTTGACTGTCTTCGGAAATTGGCTTTGGCCCCCTGAAAAAATGTAGTGATAAATAGAAAATGAAAATTATGCTGGCAACAATAATCAGATTAAGTAGTTGTTTATTCTTCATAGATTGGATTAAATATTTCGAAACCCTCCAAATGTAATAAAATTGTTTCAATCATTAAGAATAGAAAAATATGATTTACAAACCAGGCTGATTTGATTGTCTTTTTTGCTAATTTAGATAGCCTGGAAGAGCTTGCTTTAAAGTTAGGTATTAGTAAACGACAGATATTCCGAATGATTAGTGAATTAAAGGATTATGGAGTACCCATAAAATATAGTCGTTCATTAAAATCATTTTATTATTGCGATGATAATTTTGAAATGAAAGTTAATTCTTCCTTGCAATTTGTTAACGAACAGGAAGAAAAAAACATTTTTGGAGGATGCTATTCAAAAAACACACTAGAATACTATGCAATGGCACGTAGCAACAATACATTAGCCCTTACAACAATATAAGCACTTAATTATTGTTGGAGAAATCGGCTTCCAACTTAAAGGTCGAAAAGACATTAAATTTACAAAATATAAAAAAACTAGAAATGTATGGTGTTCAGGAAATAAGCACACAAGAAATGAAGGAAAACTAGTGGTGGTTCTATATTTTATTGGATTGAAATGTGAAGCGGAGTCAATCTTCTTAACCTTACTCCTAATCTTTCAGACGAAGAAAGAAGGTACTATTGTTAATTTTTTATAGAAAAATAACTATATTCGATTATGATAAAAAAGTGGTTCAACAATAAAATTTTAATGTGTCAATTAATTATTATCCCTCCTGTATTTTTGTATGGATTATATTATTCGAGGGTGTTTAAACCTTCACATAAAAAGATTTTTTATATTACATACTTTACAGTGACAATACTTTTCTTTGTGGTAATAACTCTCTAAATACTTGTGCTAAGTATGAAAGCAATAGTGATTGATTGCTAATCCAAAAGTCAGTTCTTTTCTTTTTGGTATAATGCCAATCGATATTATACCAAAAAGGCTATTTTATTCTATATAGTGTAGCATTTTATGACAGCCGGTATTCCAATTGTTAATTTTGATGCTTATGGTAAAGGTGGTGAAGGTTTATCAGTTTGTCACCAAGCGGGAGATGACATTTATCGAATTACACCGAAAATTATGGAAAATCTGGCACAGATTACCTTCATCGGAATCATTGAATTGACCAATCAGTAAATTGACGTACCGATTGGCTGATGTGGTAATGAGTTGATTAGCTAATAACCTGAATTTGATTTTGGCTTATCCGCCGGATCAAATTTTAAAATATTATTTACGAATATTATCATAATCAAAATGGTAAATATCAGGTGTTATACGTTAGGAAAGTTCTTTCTTATCTATTATTTGTGGTCTAGAATCTTAAAATCTTGTTGAAATAATATTGCAAACAGATAAGCCATTTAAAAACAACAAATTTATACTCGCACCGAGAATAATGCTACATACTTTTTATTTCACTAACCAGTTTTGAAATTGAGTCTTTCGCATCGCCAAACAACATTCTGGTTTTATCATCAAAGAATAAAAAGTTCTCTATACCTGCATATCCTTTACCCATTCCACGTTTCATGATAATGATGTTTTTAGCGAGATGTGCATCAATAATCGGCATACCATAAATGGGGCTAGTTGGGTCGTCATAAGCAGCTGGATTTACAACATCGTTGGCTCCGATTACAATCACCACATCAACATTGGGCATATCCGGATTAATATCGTCCATCTCCACCAAGTTTTCATAGGGTACATCAGCTTCCGCAAGTAATACATTCATATGTCCAGGCATACGTCCGGCTACAGGATGAATGGCATATTTTACATCAACACCTTTACCATTGAGCAAGGCATCTAGTTCGTGAACTATGTGCTGTGCCTGTGCTACAGCCAAACCGTAACCCGGTACAATTACTATCTTTTGTGAGTAAGTTAATAATACTGCAGCATCGCTCAACATAATCTCTTTAATATTTCCCTGTTCGCGATCAAGTGCGGCACCTCCCCCACCGAATGATCCAATAATAACATTTATCAATGAGCGATTCATAGCTTTACACATCAGAATGGTAAGGATTGTACCTGCAGAACCAACAAGAATTCCACCGAGTATCATCGCCTGATTACTGTAAATAAATCCAGCCATCGCAGCTGCAATACCAGTAAATGAGTTCAGGAGAGATATTACAACCGGCATATCGGCGCCACCAATTGGCATGACGAACATAACACCATATACCAACGAGAATGCCAGGAGCGTATAAATAGCCCAAATCATTTCAACAGGTGGGTTAGGTGAAATTATTATATAAGCTCCAAAACCCAATGTAAGAGCCAGTAGTACAAGATTAATGTAAGTCATGAAGGGTTTCATGATGTCACCAACCTTCCCATCAAGTTTTCCGTAGGCAATCATACTCCCACTAAAGGCCACTGCGCCAATAATTAAGCCGAGAACGGTTACTAAAATAGAACCAACATCTCCGGCAATTGCATTCGGATATTCAAGCAATGCCACCAAAGCAGAAGCCGCACCTCCGGTTGCATTATAAATTGAAACCAATTGTGGCATACCGGTCATTTTTATTTTCCGAGCAATGATCCATCCAATCACAGCACCAACTCCAATCGCTGCCATGATTATCCAAATATTGGTTAAGGAGATACCTGTTCCATTCGCATCTTTGTGTAATACAATTGTGGTGAACATTGCCAGCCCCATTCCTGCTGCAGCCCAAAGATTTCCTCTACGTGCAGTTTCAGGATGTGAAAGCAATTTCAAACCATATACAAATAAGAGTGCGGCTATCAGGTAACTTAATTCAAGTAATGAATCGCCAATAGTAAATTCAATTCCGTTTAATGTTCCTAGTACGTTGTCCATGATTCCTTACTTTTTTTTCTTTTTAAACATTTCAAGCATTCTATCGGTAACGGCGAATCCACCCACCACATTTAAGGTTCCAAAGATCAGGGCCAATATTCCCAAAATCAGGTTTAAGGAAAATGACGAAAGATCGGCATGTCCCACGAGAATAATTCCTCCAATAATAATGACACCACTGATTGCATTAGCTCCTGACATTAAGGGCGTATGTAGCACAGCGGGAACATTAGAGATCACTTCAATACCCACGAATACTGATAAAGCGATGATAAAAATGGCTTCTTTGTATTCAAAGAAAAACTGTAAAATTTGTTCCATCGATAGTTATATTATTTGTTATCAAATACGGTTTTTACCCGTTCATTATAAATTTCTTTAGCGTGTGTTATGCATGTGCTTTTCACAATTTCATCTTCAAAGTTGAGAATTAGTTCTCCTTCTTCTCCAATGAGGAGCTTGATAAAATTAAAAGCATTCTTGCCAAACATCTGACTTGCGTCAACCGGCATTTGCGCCGGATAATTCGATTGACCAATTATCGTAACCTCATTGTAAACAATCGTTTCGTTATTTTTAGATAATTCGCAATTCCCACCTGATGAAGCAGCCAGATCAATAATTACCGAACCCGATTTCATTGCTTCCACCGCTTCTTTTGGGAGCAAGACTGGTGCTTTTCTGCCCGGAATTTGGGCAGTACAAATCACCACATTGGCCTTAGCAGCGTGGTCATTTATCGCCTGCTGTTGTTTTTTCTTGAAATCCTCGCTTTGCTCGATCGCATATCCTCCTGCGGATTTATCTTCTGTAGCTCCTTCTACCTCAACGAATTTTCCACCTAAACTCATCACTTCTTCTTTCACCGCAGCGCGTACATCAAATACCTGAACTTGGGCTCCAAGCTTCCTCGCAATTGCCAAGGCTTGCAATCCTGCGACACCTGCACCCAATATTAACATATTAGCCGGTCGGATGGTGCCCGCTGCAGTCATAAACATGGGGAAAAAACTGGGTAACTTTATTGCTGCTTCTAGCACTGCCATATAACCTGAAACGGTTGCCATCGATGATAATACATCCATGGACTGTGCCCTGGAAGAACGAGGGATCATATCGAGGCTAAAACTGGTAGTCTCTGATTTTAGAAAAACTTCAACCAAATTTGTGTTTGATAATGGATTATAGGCACTAATCCAAACCTGTGTTTTTTTCAGCTTCTTAATTTCTTCTTCGGTCGGTGGCTGAATTTGAAAAAGCACTTCAGCCTTTTTGAATATTTCCTCACGCGATGCTATTTCTGCTCCAGCGCTTTCATAATCCGTATTTGCCACAAAGGCACCCTCTCCAGCATTTTCTTCTACTAAAATTTTAACCTTCAGGCTAGTAAAACTCTTTACAATTTCCGGAATGATTGCCACACGGGTCTCATTTCCCTGTTCTTTTAAGAGGCCAAGTATCATAAATTATTGTATTTAGTTTGGTCAATAAACAGCAAAAATAATACTTTATTTTCACTAAGCAAGAATCTATCCCCTTAAATCTAATGTTATTCAAAATATTCGAGAAATCAATTTTAGCTTTGCTTTTGGTGTACCTTTTCATATAAGAACTTTCAACACCTGATACCTTAATAAACTCTTCCATGAATAATGTAGAATTAAAGGAAGTATCAGGATTGTATTTCTTTTGCAGCTCACCCATTACATCAAATAAGTTCTTCTTACCTTTAGAGATACGCATTATTTCAATATCTAGCTGTAACTGGGATGGCTTCCCCTTAAGGACGACATCCCAATTGACAGGATCCCAGAGAAATTGTACTCTGCGCCGGGAGCACGTTTACCAAATTCATTGTCAATAAACTGAACTGTGTTATCCCGTAAATAACACTTTAAATTTGGAGCCAATTATTAAGTCAAAATAGAGCTTTGATTTATATATTCCTTTTTCATACCTATATCTTCTGTGATACATCTTTGCTTTTTTGTAATAATCATTCAATGCAATCTTAACAGTTTCGTAACAACTTAATCTCATCTTTGCAGCATTATAAAAGAATAATCGATAAAAAAATAATGAACTACCCCACGGAAAGCAGCGTGGCATCTTAAAATATGGCTAACTGTTAATAATTCCTTGCGGAATTAAGCTAATAAGAACCTATTGCATGAGAGCTGTTGAATTAGCACAAGAGGAAGTAATTAGTTTAAATGAAGCAATAATATAAGGTGATTCACGCACCATAACGTTTCTGATAAAATCAATATCAACACAATACAAGTGCGGATAACCAATAGTTTGGCGTTCGTTGGGAAAAAGACAGCAACACAGAAAAACAACAAGTAAACGATAAAATAAGTGTAACTAATCAGTGTCCCTTGATTCTTCGAAAATAAGCCATTATTAACAATTTATTCTGGTTGTTAACATAATTTTGATAATCATTTCTGGGTTGATAAAAAATCGGAAGATATTAAC
>PIVJ01000775.1 GCA_003353955.1 Bacteroidota bacterium
CGTGATTATATCTATATACATTATTTAATTTTAGTTTAATTTATAAATTTTATTTATATAACATCTAGTTTTAATATATATATATACAATTTAGCGGGAGTATTATTGTTTATCAAGATCTTCTAGTTTTTTAATGGTTGCAAACACATTCGCCGCTTGTATATAATCTTCGCCTCGCTCGTAATGCTGCAATAATAAATGTAATTCTTTTAATTGGGTTTCATTATCAATTAATTGTTCTACATATTCAGCATTCATTGCTTTAGTATCTGCGTCAATGCGTTCAAAGAATCTCTTCACGATCACATCAGCTAATTTTTCCATATTTTTTTCTGTCATAATTTATTTATCTTTCAAGTTGGTATATTAAAGTATCAATTACATCTCTAGAAACCCAGCCAGCAACTTTATCATTACCACAATTAAGAAATCTATCAGTAATAAATTCACCTTTAGTATTTAGCAATGCTACTTCAAAATAAGTATAGTCATCAGGATCATATCCGTTTAATCGAGGGTCGGAGTATACAGATTCACCAGCTTGAATACTTATAGTCACTTTGCTTTTAGTTTTTAGTACTGCTCCAATGCCGCCGTGTGTTTGCTTTGTAAATTTTAAATCATCTATTGTTACCATAATTTTATTTTTAGTGAAATATTAATCCTACTTTTTTGTTTTTTG
>PIVJ01000776.1 GCA_003353955.1 Bacteroidota bacterium
TCATCATGGCTATGGAGCTCAACGAGAAGCGGCATCTTGAGCAAAAGGCGCAAGCGGAAAGTTTCAAAGGGGATGTCTCGCCCAACGTTAAGCTGGTGATGATAAAAAAGCTCAAGGCATTTGTTGAGCTTCACCCGGATGTTGACTGCAAATTTGTGGATCAAAAACGGACCCGGGCGAAGCTTTCGTTCAAAACACCTGCAAACAAGAAGGTCACGCGAAAGGTCCACCTGGAGCCCCCCATCGGATACGAGGGTGATCCGGATTGGGCAGATGGCGACCTCTCGTGTGACTGTTCCGGCCCCGAGGTGACAGAGTCCGCTTGCGGGTGCATGCTTTACGCAGCTGAGAAGAAGGGCCTCCCTTTCTCTTCACTCCTTGCGTCGCATCACGAGGTGACCACGTGGAAAAGCCAGTACCAAGGACTGACCCCGTTTGTATTGCCCGGAACCGACACCCTTCGATCGGTCGTGGGTGACGGCAGCATCCTCCAAGCACCAGTCGCACTGCCACAGAAAGCAGGCAGGCCGCCGAAAAGCCGCAGGAAAGGTGCGGTGGAATACCTCAAGGCCAAGATCAAAAAGAACAAATTCAACTCGTCAACGAAGAGGACTGAGTCGAAATGATGACAAACAAGAAACAAGAAAGCGAAAGCGAGAAGTTGGCCACCCAAGTAAAATC
>PIVJ01000073.1 GCA_003353955.1 Bacteroidota bacterium
TTCCTGAGGCAGGATCTATTCCTGATAAAACACCACCTGAAGCTGGCTTCTCTTTTACTGCTAGCCAAGTTGATTATTTAGAAATAGCTTTCTCAAATCTTTCTTTTAGTTCGACGGACTATGTATGGAATTTTGGTGATGGTACTACCTCTATTGAAATGAATCCAACACATGTATTTCCTGGTGAAGGAACGTATGATGTGGTGTTGACAGCGACTGATAAATTGGGAGTCAGTAATATGACAACTCAAGGGATCGAGCTTATAGAACCTGTTGCACCAAGTGCTTTACTACCTCCTGTTCTGGAAGGTGGGTTTGAAGACAATAGTTTACCTGATGGATCAGGTGATGGTCGCGATTCATGGAGATCTGATCTTGGAGAAATAATGCAAATTACCAGTAGTCCAACGCATTCAGGTGGTCAAGCTGCAAAATTTCCATCAGATGGAACGCGCTTGGCATATCAAGAATTAACAGTTACTCCTAATACTGATTATGTATTGACTTATTATTATACCATGAAGGAAACTGCTGGATCAATTACAGTAACAATGCTGGCTGGTGCTTTAACAGATCTTGCAAATGTTGAAAGTCAAACATTAGCATCTAATACAGGATCTGATATAACGGATGCGAATGCTTATGTTAAAGTTGACTTGGCTTTCAACTCAGGGGATAATAGCACTGTTGCGATTCTGGTTACAAATGCTGGGAATGAATCTAGAATTGATGATTTTTCTATTGCTCTTGCTTTATAAGGTATAAGCAATTTTACATATTGAAATAATATTAGAATGCTTAATCTGGTTTATAATTATTTTAACAAAAGAAGTAATAGGATAGCTCATAATATCCTGTTACTTCTATTCTTCACATCTATTAGTGTGAGTTGTGAGAATACGAGTATTGATCCAATTGTTGAGGAGGAAGATCCTTCTCATCAAGTCTCAAATATTGATTTGAGTCATTGGAAGGTTACCCTGCCTATTGGCGGGCCAACTGAAGTAATGCCACCTGAAATTTTGAATTATGCAACGAACCCAATATTAATTCCATTCATGTATAATGATTATAGAGATGGTTCATTGGTGTTTTATACATACCCCAATGCTTCAACAGCAAATTCCTCTTACTCAAGAACTGAGCTCAGGGAACAAATGGTGCCAGGGAGTAATAATACCAATTGGACATTTGCTCAAGGTGGTAATATGAAAGGGAATCTTTCAGTACCTGAAGTTTCCAATGATAGTAATGGGAATCCTTATCGTATAATCATTATGCAAATTCATGGCAGACTAACCGATGAACAAAGAGCTTTAATAGGGGCTAAGGATAACAATGCTCCGCCAATGTTAAAGATCTATTGGGTTGATGGTTATGTTAGAGTTAAAACAAAGGAGCTAAAGGATTTAAATGCTTCAGAAACTGAAATACTTTATACCGATGCTTGGACTGATGATGATGGTCATACTTTTAGTGAGTTTGTTGGAACAGATCGTTTTACTTTAGAAATAATAGCTTCTGAAGGACGAATGGAAGTTATTTTTAACGAAAGTGAACGTGTTGTTTATGATGATATCCACATCCAAAAATGGGGTGTATTTGAAAATTATCTCAAAGCGGGTAATTATTTAATGTCACACGATCTGGATTCCTACTCAAAAGTGAAATATTATAGCTTGACAGTTAGTCATTAAAACGTTTATTTTTTATTTACTTTTATAGTAAAAAATAACAATATGAATTTAGAGCTAATAACTAAGATTGAACATCAGAAAATACAGAATGAGATTATTTCTAAAATTCGGGAATTAATCAACTTTAAGAATCTTGAGCCTGGCGATAAGCTTCCATCAGAAAGAATGTTGTCTGGAAAATTTGATGTTTCCAGAAGTGCTATTCGAGAGGCTATTCAAAAACTAGAGTATTATGGACTTTTAAAATCAATTCCTCAAAGTGGGACCTTAATAACAGATATTGGTATTATCGCTTTAAATGGAATCGTTGATAATATTTTAAGGCTAAAGCAACCTGATTTTAAATCATTGGTGGAAACTCGTATATTGTTAGAAATGAAGGCAATAGAATTGGCGGCCGAAAGAAGAACAGAATATGACTTATCTCAAATTAAGAAAACACTTGATGCTTATAGACAAAAAGCTACAGATGGTGAGAATGCTGTACAAGAAGATTTACTATTTCATTTAGCAATAGCAGAAGCTAGTGGAAATACTTCTTTAATTTCTTTGATGTTGATCATTACTCCTGAAATCATCACAAATTTTGATAAACATCATGTATGTGATGAGGATAGAACATTATCTGGAATACAGGAGCATATTGATATTTATGAAGCAATTAAGGCTCAAGATTATAAAATTGCTAAAGAACGACTAAAAATACACTTCAGATTTCTTTATCAGTATTGTAACAATACACAGGATATCGAGAATAATGTCAAGAAGAAGAATTAATGCGATTTTACCTTCTATTAGAGTTTAAGAAATAATAGAATATTAAGATTATTAGTATTCATCCGAACATATGTTATGAGGTGTTTTATTATGATCATTTTGTCGAATTCTTAAAAAACAAATTATATGAAAATAAAAGGTTTACGTTGGTGGATTATTGGTCTGATAATGCTGATCACAATAATAAATTATTTGGATAGAGGTACTCTAAATTATATGTGGGTCGCAAATATAGAATATGATATTGTTGAAAAAATTGATGACAATCAGAAAAAAAATCAAGCCCAATTTAATGCACAAGACAATACTTATCTTTTAGTTACTAAAAGAGGCGATGAAATTATTCAAAAAGCCGAATACATTAGCTATAAAGACAATAAGCAAATTGCAGTGAATCGTCAAGGTATGGCGTATGAATTAGGGATTGTTGATGAAGATGCCACACCAGAAGAAGCATCAAGACAAGCTAAAGAACAATTAGGAATTATCACGATTTTCTTCATGATAGCCTACGGTATCAGTCAACTTTTTTCAGGTAAATTATATGACAAAATTGGAACACGTAAAGGCTTTGTTGTTTCAGTATTATTATGGGGTACTGCTGATGCACTTACTTCTTTAGCAAGAGGTAAAGTTTCTTTAACAGGATTCAGAATGATGTTAGGTTTGGGAGAAGCAGGACCTTGGCCAGGTGCTACAAAGAGTAATGCGGAATGGTTTCCTCAAAAAGAACGAGCTTTTGCGCAAGGTTTATTTGGTGCAGCTGCATCAATAGGTTCTATTTTAGCTCCTATTATTATTTTAATGTTATACATAAGTATAGGTTGGAAACTTACATTCGTCGCTGTTGGTAGTTTAGGTGTAATATGGTTAATTCCTTGGCTAATAATCAATAAAAAGGGACCAAAAGAGCACCCCTGGATTACTCAAGAAGAAAGAGATTATATTCTAAACAATCAGCCAGAATCTAAAGTAACGAACGAAGTTGGCAAAACTTGGGGACAATTACTTTCAAATAAAAAAAATTACTCAGTAATATTAGGTCGTTTTTTCCTGGATCCAATTTGGTGGATGTTTGTTACATTCTTACCAATGTACTTAGTCGAAGAATTTGGCTTAAACATTAAAGAATTAGCTTTTTCAGCTTGGATTCCATACGTTGGTGCAATGGTAGGAAGTATTGCTGGGGGGTGGTTTTCTGGTCACTTAATTCGTAAAGGTGCAACTGTTGATAAAGCCAGAAAAACAGCAATGCTTTTAGGTGGTGCTATCATTATTCCATCGGTTATTGCATCCGTTTTGGTTCCAAATGCAGTTTTAGCGGTTATTTTAATGGCATTTGTATTGGGCGGTTTCCAATTTATGATGACAAATATTCAAACGCTACCAAGTGATTTACATGGTGGTAAATCAGTTGGATCATTAGCAGGTTTAGGCGGTGCAGCTGCAGTTTTAGGTACCATTTTAGCAATTAATTTTGCTGGATATATTGATAGCTGGTCTCTATTATTTGGTCTTTTAGGAGCTTTAGTACCTCTATCATTAATATCTATTTACTTAACAGTTGATAAAATTGAGCAAATAAAATAAAATTCTGCACAAGTAAATAAAAGAAATTTATTTATTATTTAAAATAGAAAAATATGAAATTAAATAGCAAAGTAGCTGTAATTACAGGAGCTACAGGAGGAATTGGTTTTGCAGTAGCAAAAAGATTAGGTAATGACGGATATACTGTAGTTTTAAACGGTATCGAGGATGCTGAGGGAGCTAAAAAAGTAGAAGAGCTTACTAAAGAAGGAATTACTGCAGAGTATTACGGGTTTAACGTTACAAACGAGGAAGCCGTAACTTCTAATATAAATGCAATTGGAAAAAAGTATGGTAAAATTGATGTTCTTGTAAATAATGCAGGTGGACTAGGTGGAAGATCTAGGTTTGAAGAAATGACAACTGAATTTTATAGATTTGTAATGGCTTTAAACCTTGATTCAGTATTTTTTGCTTCAAGAGCTGCTATCCCTTTCCTTAAAAAAGGAGAAAATGCTTCAATAATTAATTACACTTCAAACGCTGGTTGGAATGCAGGCGGACCTGGAGCTGGAATTTACGGGACATCTAAAGCTGGAGTTCATGCGATAACAAGAGCATTAGCAAAAGATTTAGCTGAAGATGGAATTAGAGTAAATGCAGTATCTCCTGGTACAATTGATACGCCATTCCATGCTCAAATTAAAGCAACTAAGCCAGAAGTATTTGCTTCATGGAAAAATAATATTTTATTAGGAAGAATCGGTAAACCAGAAGAAGTTGCTTCTGTTGTATCTTTCTTAGCAAGTGACGATGCATCTTTCATGACAGCTGAAACTGTCCACGTTGGTGGAGGTCAAGCTTTAGGAATATAAGTATATAGTTAATTTTAAAATTGGCGTAGAGGTTTTCTGCGCCAATTTTATAATATTAAGTTTTTACAATGAAAAAAGTAGTAACATTTGGAGAAATCATGTTGCGATTAGCACCTCCAGGATTTTTAAGATTTTCGCAAGCAAATAGTTTTGATGTAGTGTATGGTGGTGGTGAATCAAATGTTGCCGTTTCACTGGCCAACTATGGTATCTCAGCTGATTTTGTAACTCGTTTACCAAAAAACGACATTGGCGAAAGTGCAATGATGGAATTGCGAAAAAGAGGTGTAGGAGTCGATAAAATTGTTTGGGGTGGTGATCGATTAGGAATCTATTTTTTAGAAACTGGTGCTGTTTCTCGAGGTTCTAAAGTAGTTTATGATCGTGCACATTCGGCAATGGCTGATATTAAACCAGGCATGGTTGATTGGGCATCAGTTTTTGAAGGTGTTGAATGGTTTCATTGGACAGGTATCACCCCTGCTATTTCACAAGGAGCAGCCGATGCTTGTTTAGAAGCAGTAAAAGCAGCAAATAATTTAGGGATTACAATTTCTACGGATTTAAACTACCGTGCAAAATTATGGAATTTTTGTAGTGCTGAACATAGAGAAGAAATAATGACCGAATTAACATCCTATTGCGATGTTGTTTTGGGAAACGAAGAAGATGCAGAAATGCACTTTGGTATCAAACCTGCAGGTATCAGTGTTCAAACACAAGGACACGATGTAAAAGCTGAAGCATTTTTGTCGGTTTGTACACAAATGATGGAGAAATTTCCATGCGCTAAAAAGGTAATTACTACATTAAGAGGTTCTATTTCTGCTTCTCATAATACTTGGGCCGGTGTTTTATACGATGGAAAAAAAATGTATCAATCTCATCAATATCAAATCACTGATATAGTTGACAGAGTTGGTGGTGGAGACAGTTTAATGGGAGGTTTAATTTACGGATTATTAACTTATCCAGAGGATGATCAAAACGCCTTGGATTTTGCTGTAGCAGCTTCTTGTTTAAAGCACACCATTAAGGGTGATGCCAACCTAGTTACGGTAGATGAAGTAAAAAAATTAATGGGTGGAGACGCCTCAGGTAGAGTTGCAAGATAATAACCGAATCAGCAATTCAACAAATACACTAATAAACGATACAATAATAATTATGGCACAATTTACACGTATAGAAGTTGCAATAGCAATGAAAGAAACAGGGATGATTCCTTTGTTTTTTAATAATGATATCGCATTAAGTAAAAAGGTGCTAAAAGCTTGTTACGATGGTGGCGCAAGGTTAATGGAATTTACAGCTCGAGGAGATTTCGCTCACGAAGTTTTTGGTGAATTAACAAAATATGCTATTGCTGAATTGCCAGGAATGATAATGGGTGTTGGTTCTGTTACAGACGGAGTGTCCGCATCACTATATATGGCATTGGGAGCTAACTTTATTATAACTCCTGTATTAAGAGAAGATATAGCAATTGCTTGTAACCGTCGTAAAGTATTATGGTCACCTGGCTGTGGTACTTTAACCGAAATTGCAAGAGCAGAAGAATTAGGTTGTGAGATTGTAAAACTATTTCCTGGAGATATTTACGGACCACAATTTGTAAAAGGCATAAAAGGGCCGCAACCTTGGACAAGTATTATGCCAACAGGTGGCGTTTCACCAACTAGAGAAAACCTAGAGGCTTGGTTTGATGCAGGCGTTACTTGTGTAGGTATGGGTTCACAATTAATTTCAAAGGGAATTATTGCGACTAAAGACTATGCAAAACTAGAGCAGGATGTTAAAAATGCTTTAGCACTAATTAAAGAAGTTAGAAAATAAGCTGTTTTCAAAAAAATAAAGCACAAAGGAAATGTCTAAAAATCTACTAATCGTTTTATCACTTTTTTTATTCATCTCTTGTACAAATATTTCAACAAATATCATCAAGGTTAAAAACATTCAACAATTAAATGCAGCAATAAAAGAAGCAAAACCAGGAGATGAAATTGTACTTGCAAATGGTGTTTGGAAAGATGTTCAGATTGAGTTTACTGGAGAAGGAACAGAAGAGCAACCAATAACTTTAAAAGCGGAAACGGCAGGTGAGGTTTATATTGAAGGTGTTTCAAATTTAAAATTTGGAGGTGAATATTTGGTAGTTAACGGATTATTTTTCAGAAATGGCTATACACCAACCAAAAATGTAATTGCTTTTAGAATTGATAAAGAGCACCTTGCTAATAATTGTAAAGTTACGAATTGTGTAATTTTAGATTTTAATCAATTGCAACGTGATAGAGATGACCTTTGGGTCCAGTTTTATGGACGATATAACCAATTAGACCACAATTATATTGCAGGAAAAACAAATCGCGGTCCAACTGTTCGTGTTGATTTGAAAGGAAATAAAAGCATTAAAAACTATCATAAAATAGTAAATAATCATTTTGGCCCTAGACCTCGAAAAGGTGGAGCTAGTGGAGAAACCATTCAACTAGGAAGTAGTTACACTTCAATGTCGCCAAGTAATACAATTATTGCAAATAACCTGTTTGAAGAATGTAATGGTGAGGTTGAAGTAATTTCGAGTAAGACAAATTTCAATGAAATACGTAATAACGTGTTTTATATGAGCGAAGGTTCTGTAGTAACACGTCATGGAAACTATTGTACTATTGATGGTAATTATTTTATTGGTGATGGTGAAAATGAAAATATTGGTGGTATTAGAATTATAAATACAGGTCACTGGATTGTAAATAATTATTTTTATAATATTATTGGAGAAAATTTCAGAAGCCCTTTGGCAGTAATGAACGGAATTCCAAAATCTCCATTAAATAGATACAACCAAGTAACTGATATTGTCGTCGCTTACAATACGTATTTAAATTGCAAATCGCCTTGGCAATTTGGAGTAGGGACGAATATCAGTCAAAAAGATGTACTGCCTTTATCTGAAATTCGATCTGCAAGACCGCTTCGATCTGTTGTTGCAAACAATGTGATTTATAATGAAGTTGGTGATCCAAATCCAATTATCGAACATGATAAAGCGGATGGTGTGAAATTCAAAGGCAACATCATTAATAATCAAGGTGTTGATTTTAATCATAAAGAAAGATTTACGCTAGATAGTTTTGAGTTGACAAAGATTTCAGAAGATATATTTACACCGTCAAAAATTTCAAGCGAAATTGAAGCTTATGATGGTTTTGGTTTCGAAACTATTACAAAAGATCTTTTTGGGAATTCTAGAGAAAATTCAAATTCAATAGGAGCAATTATTAAAAGTGATTCTAAAGATCCATTAATTTTAGATAAGGAGAAATATGGAGCAAGTTGGTATTCAAATGAAATTACTCCTAAAGAACCTCAAATCTTAGAAGTAACAAGTGAAGATGAATTAGCAACTAAAATAGACGCTGCAAAATCAGGAGATATTATAACTCTTATTCCTGGAACATATACTATTTCAAAATCATTAGTAATTAATAAGGCAATTACAATTCAATCAACAGAAGCTGAAAAGACCGAAATAATTTTCACTGGTGCTGAAAATTCGCCTTTATTTGAATTGAATCCTTATGGATTATTAACCTTAAATAATATTAAACTAAGCGGTAATGGTACTCAAAAAGCTTTTGCAAGTTTAAAGAAAAACATGTCTAATCATTTCGGATTAACTGTTTCAGGTTGTGAAATCAATAATTTTTATTTTGTTTTAAAAGCCTATAAACAATCCTTTGCTGAAGGAATTACATTTATAAATAGTTCAATTTCGAACTGTGAAAATGGTTTAGAACTTTCTGAAGAAACAAATGATAGAGGTGATTATAATACGGAATATTTAAGCATTAATAATTGTCAGTTTAACAATGTAAGAAGCAATATTGTTGATTATTATAGAGGTGGTTATGATGAATCTACCATTGGTGGTAATTTATTGGTAAGCAACAGTACCTTTGAAAATTGTGGAGCAAAAGAAGCTACTAGTATTTTAATAAATACAAGAGGAATTGTGAATGTTTATATTGAAAACAACTCATTTATAAATAATAAAGTTAAGCTTGTTGCGCTTTTGTGGGGAGCTAAAAACAACAATCATTCAAATAATCAAATTGAAAACTCTGGGAAGCTTCTGGTTGAGGAGAATTTAAAACAGAAAATGATGTACTAATTGAGTAACTGATGAAATAAAATACTAATAGTAAAAATCACAACTATGAAGATTAATATGTTAGTTTTTAGTTTGTTATTAATTAGTTTTATTGGTTATGCTCAAAACATACCAACATATAAGGTTGTTGAAATTGAAAACCTTTCTAAACTATTAGATGAAAAAGTTCAGAACGAATTAAAAGTTGATGGTAAGATTTCAACTAAAAACTTGGCAAACTACTTTAGAGATAAATTTTCAGAACGTTATTTTTACAAATGGGAAAACTTTGAAGAGCGTTTTAATAAATACAAAGAAATTTATCCTGCGCAAGAAGCTAGTCATACAGAAAAAGCTTTAGATCATATTTCAAAATATTCCGATTCTACACAATGGGTTTTACCTTTTAATTATTTAAATGGAGAAGCTGTAAATGCTTATGCAATTCGGCATCTGGCAAGGCAACACAAAATGGTCGACATTGCCTTTTATTATCACTATGCCAATCAAAACCCAGCATATATTAGCTATTTTGTAAATCAATTGAAATCCTTGAATGTAGCATTGGATAGTGATGAATATGAATCAATAGAAGATGGGAATGGAATTTATGAAGTTTTTAGATCGGGTTATAGAATTTTAAACTGGTTGCAGATTCATTCGATATTTTTAGATCAAGATCAGTATTCGGATGAAGACCAATTATGGACTATAGCTACGTTGTTGCAGCATGCTTCAAATCTGTATGTCGAAAATCCTGAATTCAGAGATGGGAATCATCAAACGAGAGGAATGTCTGCTTTGGCGATGATCTCAATTTTATTACGTGATTTTGTTGATACAGATGAGTGGTTTAGTCATTCGATGACTCTTTTGGAAGAACATTTGGCTAAGGAGATTAATGAAGATGGATTTCAATTTGAGAGATCTGTTCATTATCATATAAGTGATATAGAAAACTATTTTTATGTCTATCAATTGGCAAAAATAAGTGGAATTGAAGTAAGTGATTTTTGGGAAAAGAAGTTGAAGTCATTGTTTGTAACACTCACTAAGATAGGATATCCCGATAAATCTGCACCTGTTTTACAAGATGATACAGAAAACCCTTGGGCTGAAAAAAATAATATTTCAAATGCATTAACGCTTGGGTATTTGCTTTTTGGAGATGCGGAAATGGGATATTTTGCGAATCAGTTTGTGAATGCAAAGATGTTTTGGTATTTAAGCGATAAACAATTAAAATCATTAAATAGCATTAAAAGAAAGCAACCCGAATTCAATTCAATCTCTTTTCCGGAAACAGGATATTATGTCATGCGGGAAGGTTGGGAATCAAAAGATAAAATGATGATCATTTCAGCTGGTGTGGATGAAAAAAAACCTGATCACCAACATGGAGATATTCTAGGTATTCAGGCGATGTTTAATGGAAAAGTATTATTGCCAAATTATCAAGTTCGTTATTCATTAGAAGATTTAGAGTTATTTAAGAATTCGATCGTCAAAAATGTAGCTTTAGTTGATAATGAATTGCAAGGAAAGGGCTATCGATCAAATAAAGGAGGCAGTGGCTTTGGGAAATTTGCCAATTTACCTCAAGCAAATGTGATTACCTGGAGCTCAAACGATAAATTTGATTTATTTGTTGGTTCTCATGATGGATTTGAGAATATCGGGGTTGCTTATTCTAGACAAGTAATCTATGTTAAAGATGATTTCTGGATCGTTAAGGATAATTTTAATTCTGAATCCAAACATAACTATAAACAAATCTGGCAAGGACATTATTCACTTGAGAATCAACCAAATCTTATTCGTGCTACTTTTGATGATGCTACAGCTTGTGATATCTATCAATTGGTAAAAACTGATGTAGCTATAAGTTCTGGTGCACGTGGAAAGGAATGGACAATCGTTTCAAAGAATGACCAATACAACTTCAACTTCATTAGCTTAGTCTTTCCATATATAGGCTATGATAATAGAATTAATGAATTGGATGAGAAACCTGATCTAAAAGCATGGGAAATCAATAATTCTGAATTTGAAATATTCTCAAAAGAAGCAATCTCACTGAGTAAAAACAAAGAAACGTATCTTTTTGGAGTTAAGAAAATTCTTTATAAAGGAATTAGTATGGAATTCACACATCCAGCAGATTTATATCTGCATGAAGATGGAGGGGGTTTATCGGTTTATTATATTGGAGTGAAAGATATTAAGTTCGCATTAAAAGGAGTTAAAACCGTAAGCCTTAATTCTCAATCAATGAATAACAGTTTTATTATTAGTGCTGGTGACCATATCAAAGTTGATTTGTGAGAATTATTCACTTAACTGTAAATAAATATTTTTATACAATTCTTTAATTCTCTTTATCTGTATTCGGTAAAATACCAATCCGATTTATATTATTTTGATCTTTCAGAAGAGGTGAATTCTTTTTCGGAATAAAGCGTTTATAATCATCCCATTTGGGATTTTTGTACAGTATATTATTTTCTATTGCTCCTTTCACTACTTCAATGTATCCACAATCATATAGTAAACAATTCTCTTGTTTTCGTCAAGTCCTTAAGTAAAGTTCTGTATCCTTTTATTTATAGGGGTTGTTATTACAAATAGGGTGTCCCGTTGTATATTTGTACATGTTTTTACGAAAGAAGAATAATAAAT
>PIVJ01000777.1 GCA_003353955.1 Bacteroidota bacterium
CCATTCATGCTGATACAGCTCGAATTATTGCCGATGTAGATGGGAATACCAGCGTAGAAGCAGGGCCAGATGATGATATTATCCATTTTGATATGGGAGGCAAAGAGTTTTTCCGCATGAATAGCGGTCGGTTAGAGGTGTTAAACACAGGAGGCAGCGTATTTATTGGAAAAGGGGCAGGTACAAATAATGATTTTAATAATCGCCATAATGTAGCTATTGGTGATGATGCACTCTATTCCAATGTGGAAGGATTTCATAATACAGCAATTGGATACGAGGTCTTACTTTTCAATACGACAGGAAGTAATAATACAGCAATTGGAATGAGTGCCTTAGCTCGCAATACGGAAGGATGGTATAATACAGCAATTGGAATGAGTGCCTTAGGTCAAAATAAGACAGGAAGTTCTAATACAGTAATTGGAATGAGTGCCTTATCTTACAATAAGACAGGAGATAAGAATACAGCTCTGGGTTATCATGCTGGCGGTACAGCATTAGGATCAGGAAATGTATTTCTGGGTTATCAAGTCGGTTATTATGAAAAAGGAAGTGATAGGTTATATATCGACAACTCAGACACAATTGCTCCGCTAATTTATGGAGATTTCGCAGCAGACTCATTGCGTATAAACGGAGACTTAGAAGTTTCAGGAACCCTTAAAATTGAAGGTGGAA
>PIVJ01000778.1 GCA_003353955.1 Bacteroidota bacterium
ATCATGCTCATCCGTAAGTACTACGGGGATTTTCGAATTTTTACCAACAATGTCTAAATAAAATGTGAGGTCGTTCGAATTATTATCATTGGCAATTCTTTTATAAGTTTCGGCAAGTAGTTCGGCGCGCTTTTGTTCCTCTTTACGTATTTCTTCGAAAAAATTATCGGCATAATTTACTAAGTCGGCCTTTCGTTGTAAGGCCCCAGCCCATATACTTACATTGGTACGTTCGCTATGAGCAAATTTTGTTACCAGTTTATTAGTGTACCAAAGTGAAGCCCCAACAATAATTATTGCTGCAGTAAATAGCAGAAGTTTCCACCTTCGTTTCTTTAAATAAATATTCAAAATTGCTCGGTTTTGTTTGGTAACACAAAATGTAAACGCAGCTACAAGTTAAATATTCTTTTTAAAATGTAAATATTCATATCCCTTTTTCTATACATAAATTGTGTAAATTAATACATTGATTATGTGCACAATAAATATTACGCATTATATAACCGCACAAAACAGGACGAAAAGCATCAACTGATCGGAATTTCAATGTATGAAAAGGGATTTTTTATCAATTCAATTGAGAATAAGCGAACCAAAAAGAATGTGGAGAAAACATAAAAAAGGAGCCTTAATGGCTCCTTTTTTGGTTCTTAGGAAAAGTTCTCTGATTAGTTTTA
>PIVJ01000779.1 GCA_003353955.1 Bacteroidota bacterium
TTATGCGCCATGTGATAGTTAAATTGTTAAAATGTTTGATGCTGTATCTCAGCATTGGGGCACTTTATCCAAAAAGTGAGACACGCTTTTGTAGGCCTCCTCGCATAGTTTAAGATGAATGGAGCATAAATCCCGTGCCACTAATCGTTTGTGACTTATATTCGCTGATGTGTTAAAATTACGAAATTCCTTATGAACGTGAATAGCGACCTTAATAATTGTGCGATCTGATTGAAACTTTTGTCAGCAGTTAGGGAATTTAATAACCTTTTAGGGGATATATGGTTTATTATAGCTCTGATGGATAATAAAGACGCTATTGCACAAAACGCAACAAGGAAACACAACCTGCATCGCTACGTTAAACAGCGAAAATAAGGGCCACCGATTAGCGGCAAAGGCATTGAATTGCATTGAAGTTCCTCCGTTAAAGAGAAAGATGCCATCATTTGCTGGCTAATGCATTGAAAATGGAGTTTGACCTATATTTTCATGAAAGTAGGTCACAGTGACCTAATTCTTCAAATGTAGGTCAATGTGACCTAGAGGTGTCCAAAATGTCAAATACATTTGATATTTGGCCATTTCTGGTGAAATAAGGGACCGTTTTCAAAAAACGTGTTATGACCTATATCTCAGAGAAAGTAGGTCACAGCGACCTAATTTTGGGCATGGAAGT
>PIVJ01000780.1 GCA_003353955.1 Bacteroidota bacterium
CAGAATACGCTCGCTATTAGATAATATAAATGAACAAATAAATATATAAATTATGACTACAACTGAAGAATTACAATTAAAAATTACTGCACTTTCATTGCAAGCAGAAAAAAACGAAGCTGATCAAAAAGCATTAGCAACTGAATTAGCTCAAGCTAAGTTAGATCTTAAAGAGGTTAACAAACCTACTATATTGCAAGAACATTACGAACTACTATGCGATAACATAACCGACAAAATATCTGAGTTTGATTTTGATGACGCTGATAACTTTGATATAGATTTTTGTATTGACTACGATAGTAGAATTGCCGTAGAAAGTATGAGCTTTCAAAATGTAGATGAGATACAAAGATTAGTTGAAGAAGCAGTTGAACAAACCTTTAAAACAATAGAATAATGAACTTACTTACACAAAATTCAAAGATCAAAAAGACCTCTAAACACTTCGGTGTTAAGCTGATGAACTTCGGTATACCAGCATACAAATCCGCAAGTGGTAAACTAACTTGTCCTATGGCTGATGCTTGTGTTAAGTTTTGTTATGCTAAGAAGGGTGCATACATCTGGTCTAATGTTCAACCAGCATTTGAAGCTCGTTACCAGTTAAGCAAGACTGATAAGTTTGTTGATGCTGTTAATGATGAGATCAGACGTAAGAAACCTGACTATGTTCG
>PIVJ01000196.1 GCA_003353955.1 Bacteroidota bacterium
TACTATCGGTTATGATTTTTTTAGTTGACATTTTTTTACTAAAATTTGTAAAAAACAATAAAATGTCAAAACAAGCAATAATACAACAGAAGTTTATACCAAAACAATTGACATAATAATAAAAAAATTGCAAGTCCGCTTGATAGTTTAATAAAAAATATTAACTTGCACATATAAAAAGATATAACTGCAATGTGGTTATACAATTGTTAGGTGTAATCGCCAAAAAAAATGATAATATTTATTGATACAAATATCTTTTTCAACAATTGGTATCTTGAAAATGCAAATTTCAAATACCTCTTTAATTATCTAGAAAACACTAATTCAAAACTTGCGATTTCTGAAATTGTCTGTGAAGAAGTAGACGGGAAATTTAAATCTGAATTTTCTAAAATAAAAAACCAATACGAAGACAGTTTTAAACGGTTAAATACTTTTTTACAAGAAAAAACATTTTCTACCCCCAATACTTTTAACATTGATTATTCTTTTAAAAAAGAGGTTATTAATTCTACAGACAACACCTTATTTGTTAATTATAACAATATTTCAAACGAAGTGTTGGTAAACCGAGCTATTAATAGAACTAGACCTTTTAAAGATGAGGATAAAGGTTTTAGAGATACCCTAATTTGGCTTTCATTTATACAGTTCTTAGACCAAGAAACTGTAGACGATAGAATAGCCTTTATCAGTAATAACCCAACTGATTTTTATGACAACAGCAAAACTGGACTTCATCCTGATTTATTGGATGATATTAAAAAAATGGGACTCGAAAATGAATTTAACATTTATCACTCCATAAAGGAATTCATTGATAAAGAAGTTGATAAGGAGCATAATAAATACAGTCCAAACCAAATTCTTGAAGATTTTATTTATGAATCTGAAAATCAGATTGAGGATGAAATATCTCATTTCATAAATTTCCTACCTGCATCAGAATCGCAATCTTTTTTACGGAATAGTGAAGGTGAACTTAGTACTATACCACATATTACTGGGTTTGATTTCGTAATCATAGAAGGAACTGAAGATCCCGAATTATTGAATTGGGCAATCACTAATGATTCAGATCTATATATTGAATTGTATTTAAATTTAAGAAGAGTAGAGTTTCGTTTTTCAATACCAATAACTGTTTATACAAATCGGAAAAAATATTTTGACAACAGTTTCTTTAACATAGAAGAAGACGAAGATGTAGTAACTCTTTCAATAATTAAAAGACCACATTTAAATATCTCTTTTAATTTCAAAGTAGACGAAAAGTTGGTTGCAAATACGGTAATAAACTCTTTAGAAGTAAAATAACTACACCTAACACGCTGTATAAAATCATGGCTTTGTTGTGGGAGGCGTGGCATTTGTTCTCCATAGAAAGTCCGTCAAATCGCAGATTTGACTATGTGGTAAACCGAAACTATATTACAATAAATAAACGCCACGCCTCATACAGGTGGGCGGTTGTAGCCAATTAAATTAAAAAACATGAAGACAAATATTTTTTTTATTCTAATGATAACAATGTTTTTCATCTCTTGCGAAAAGGATGATATAACAAATCTTGATACTAGCAATGAAGTTTCATTTTTGAATACTTCCAGAATAATTTTTACCTCACAACAAGAATCATCAACTCTGATGGGCACTTCCGATGTGTATTTACAAAAGTTAAGCCCCTTCGACATTAAGGCAAAAACGCATAACATTAATTCCAATGATGAATCTGATTATCTTCAGTATGCCGCATCACAAGCTAAATCATGGACAGCTTCAGAAATTGATGAAATGAAAATTATCATAGCTTCTGCTGAATCAAAAATTATATCATTAGGATTAAACCTTGAATTGCCAACTGACATAAAATTAGTAAAAAGTTCGATGGAAGAAGAAGGAGGTGCTGGTGGGTACACAAGGTCAAATTATATGGTATTACAATCCACAGCCTTTGAAGGACTATTTTTACACGAACTTTTCCATATTTATTCAAGAGCCAATCCTGTGAAACGAGATGAATTATACAAAACTATTAATTTTAAAAAGTGCAATTCAATAACTCTACCTGATGCTATAAAAGATGGCGAAATTACAAATCCAGACGCTCCAGTTTATGAACACTTTTTGACAGTTCAAATTGATGGAGAGCAAAAAGATGTCATGTTCATTATCTATTCTGAAGACCCATATAATGGAGGCTCTTTTTTTAGCTATTTAAATCAAAAACTGATGATAGTTGAAGGAGACATTAATAATAAAACACCTGTTTTAAGTAATAATTATCCAATTCTTAAAGACTTTTCCGAAGCATCTAATCTCAATGAACTTATTGGAAACAATACAAACTATAATATTCACCCAGAGGAAGTGTTGGCTGATCATTTTACTTTATTAATCTTACAACAAAGTGTACCTGACCAGTCTCTCTTAGATAAAATTGAACAAATATTGAAGTAAATATTGCTAATTGGAGGAACCATCTAATCAAGTTTTGATCAGGATCTTAATTAAATACAAAAATTCAATAGTAAATGAAGCATAAAAACAGGCTACAACACACGGTTATAAAACATTTGGGGCTTTGTGGTAATTCGGGCATTGTAGCCTGCATCGATATTTTTGTAGGTGGACAATAACTCGCTTCGCAAACCCAAACGTTTTATACCGTAACGTTACCTGCAATTCCACTATTACATCAAAAAAATGAAATTAATTTAAGAAGCTAACTTATACAAAATCCTATCTTTAAAAATGACTCTATGTAAGAAAGGATTTAGATATGAAAGAC
>PIVJ01000781.1 GCA_003353955.1 Bacteroidota bacterium
AAAAATAATTAAATTCTAAAAAAATAAACAGCAAAAAAAAGAAACTTCCTTTAGCTTCGCAAGTTTATCCGAAAATTTTCATAAAAAACAAAAATTCATCTACAATTGTAAAAAAAACAGATTTCGAAGCGATTTTTTATATAAAAAATAACAATAGGGGATTAATCATTTGAATTATAATCTGCAAATAATATTTAGAACTCTTAATATAATTATACAACCTAGAATTAAAACAGTTTTTTGACTAACTTTGCAAAATAATTTACACAGAATTTACACAGAAAACATAAAAAAAACAAAATAACCAAGCAATTCTTTAAGAAGTTACACAGAAATTACACAGAAAACATAAAAAAAACAAAATAACCAAGCAATTCTTTAAGAAGTTAAGCACCCACTAAATAATATTGTTATCATCATAAAATTTGTCTTCTCTCTACAAAATTGATAAAGAGGGATTTTCTTTTTTTTCTCACATTGACGGAAGCAGATATCAAGATTTAAGAGAAAAAGCTACTAATTGTGTACACTACATAGTTGCAATAGCAGGAGTTTACAATCCTAACAACCAATTATATAAAGTTATTTGGCGAATATTATGAAGAGATCAAAGATTATGTGACTTTAATTATTATTGATTGTCACTTGATTTAAAGCTTCCAAAATAGCTAGTTTT
>PIVJ01000782.1 GCA_003353955.1 Bacteroidota bacterium
CTCATCAGAATACTTAACTGAAGCAGGTTTAGAACTATTTGAAGACGAATGGTTCGAGTTTTATCATGAAAATCATGGTAAAATAATGCATAAACTACTACAAAACTTAAAATAATGAAGAAATTTAACGGAATGGAGTCACATCTTATAGTAGATGCACTTACTTTTTATGTAGCTCAAGTTGAAAGCGATATATTACAGATGGAAAAAGAAGGTAAACCATCTATATTTGCACCTGGTTTTTATACTCAAATATCAAAAGAGCTAAAAGAAAAGGTTAAAACTATGACTAAAAAACAAATTACAAACTAAATACGAACACTAAAGGATAATATAAATATGTTATACGATAAATTAAAACCACATATCAAAGCTAAGATGAAAGAGAATGCTGAAGAGTATAAATCTGTCAACTGGCTACTTGATAAACTTAAAACCAAAGACAATTATTCTGACTTAACTATTGAGCAGATAAGATCTATATGTACATTTGGCGATGTATGGTATTACGATCTTACGCAAAAAGAGTTAATATGGGGTGATTGGCTAATAAAACAATAAATATGAACGAAGAAAAACTAGCATTAGATACGTTGCAAGCACTAGGTGCTAAAGATACGTCAAGTCCATCTCAAATAAAAAGAGGTACAACTTGCTTTACATTACCAACAGGTG
>PIVJ01000783.1 GCA_003353955.1 Bacteroidota bacterium
CTCTCTGTCGCTCCCTGACAGAGTTTTGAATTTTCAATTAGAAAAAGATTCGCCTATGACGGGAATCGAACCCGTTACCAACGGATCAGGAGGCTGATGCTCTACCGACTGAGCTATATATATTTGACGGGAGAATGTCAACAAAGCATACATTGGTTACTGCAACGGGTCGCTTTTATTGCCTGGCTGACTGAACACTATATGACAAGCCGAACTTATATCGATACTTCCCTTCATTTTATTTCCTGATTGCATATTATGAACAGCTTTGTAACAGCTTTAATTCGGCGATAACAAATCGTGAAATATATTAATAAATTAGTAATTATAACAGGCACATAAAACCACAGCCGTCGGGAAAATGTGTCTACAAACATAATGTCTTGAACGATTATTCAGGAATAGTGCCTTATAGAGAATAATGGCAAATGTTGAATTGCATGTATTTGCGTACAGTCCATCGCGATCCCCCAGTTCATCAGCTATAGCCAGGCAAGAACATTGGCCCGTTGCAGTAACCAATGTATGCTTTGTTGACATTCTCCCGTCAAATACATATAGCTCAGTCGGTAGAGCATCAGCCTCCTGATCCGTTGGTAACGGGTTCGATTCCCGTCATAGGCGAATCTTTTTCTAATTGAAAATTCAAAACTCTGTCAGGGAGCGACAGAGAG
>PIVJ01000784.1 GCA_003353955.1 Bacteroidota bacterium
GACATCCCTAGTTACAACAGTTTCAACACCTACTGCCCAGCTTTCGGGCAATTTAGGCTCTCCAAATATAGCATCAACAACATATGCCCTGTTGAGTAACCTAATTCCCAATGAGACGCATGCGCGGGTTCGTGAGATGCGCCGTTGGCGCACCTCATGAACCCGCTATGGTATTTAGCTTTCTTGTTGTGTTTAGTAATCT
Source organism: Bacteroidota bacterium (assembly GCA_003353955.1). GTDB lineage: Bacteria > Bacteroidota > Bacteroidia > Bacteroidales. The sequence goes on from PIVJ01000784.1 coordinate 203, forward strand.
TAATCTGCGTTAATATTAACTGCATTATTATAATCTTCTTCGGTAATCTTCGCAACAAAATAGTTCTGATTATAAATTGAATGACAATCACGAGCTGTTATCCTTTCTTTCGGACAACTAAGTACTAATAATTTGTTATAGTCAAATATAATACGTACAGAATCTATTGAAGAAATTGAAAAAATCGTTCTTTGGTCAGTAACTTCTCCCTTTGCTCTCTGAAAAGAAATGGTAGAATTTTCCTCTAAAAACAGTTTCTCTGCAGCCAAAATAATATCGCTATCTACCCCCCTGTGGCTATACCCCTCAATAACCAAACCGTATCCAGTTTCGTTTATTAATTCATATGTACTGAAACTGCCTTTACCACAGCTACTAATTAATAGTATTACAATTATTATAATTATATTTCTCATTGAAAATTATTTAAAATGATTGAAAAAGTGCATCTAAATGTTCCTCTGTTGGGTT
>PIVJ01000785.1 GCA_003353955.1 Bacteroidota bacterium
GGAAAAACAAAAATTTTCAAATCGGTTCAACTACGTTAGAGTGTCGGTATCCCCACGGTTTGCTTGCGGATGACCTTCCGGTATCAAAACGTAAACCTCCAGTTGTCTCACCGAAAATTAGGATTAAAAATGCTTCCGTAGGCCAAACGGACATCACGAAACCAAACGAAGGGAAACCGAAGTCAAGCCGTATGCAAACCGGTAGTAACGTTAACATTGCGACTGCCCACCGTAAACATACCGGATGTCGTCTTCGGAGGCTTGGAAAAATAAATTTTGAACTTTTCAAAAATTTTATTTTCTATCCGCGAAATTGTCCGTAACACCTCCGATACCTCCGAATGTCCCCGTGCTTACAACGTAGGCCTCCCGCATATTAAACGGTGATTGAACGGATGCTCCGGAAAACTGTCGGAACGCGTGCGGAGGTACATTCGGACCGGTGTGAGAGGGCCATAATTTTGCACCCCCTGGGGTGGGGCAAAAATCTTATTTTTGTGCACATCCTGGGAACCAACCAGGATAACATGCAAAGCTTGGTTGAGCTCAGTGTAGGTGTGAGAGGGACTTTTATGTGTTTTTTAATGATTGACCTCAATTTCGGACATGATCTTGACCTTTGACCTTCAAGGTCATGTCACCATTGAACTTACTGACCCAATAAATAGGGGGG
>PIVJ01000074.1 GCA_003353955.1 Bacteroidota bacterium
CTAATCCTGTATGGGAATTTCTTTGTGTAAATGCATTTGACCATAAAGTTAATCCTTCCGATGATAATGTGGAAGAGAAGGAAATTGATGCCACTTTGCCCAGAATGGTTATGATTGGGTCATCAAAATTTGTTGTGCCATTGCTTGAGGGTGGTTACTCACCTATATTTTCTCAAGACAAGGCTGAACAGGAAGCGAGCTTTCTTTTTTATCGGGGGATGCAGCCAAATACTATTGATGCTTTGTATCCATTTGCATCTCCTGTTAATTTAAATATGAAAGGTGATATTATTGGCGATTATTCATTGATACCTGAACACCTGGCAGAGACTTTATACAAATCTTATATCTCTTGGATTTTAAGACGCTTCCCTGTTAAAATCAAATCTCATTTATCCTTCAGCTTACTCCAAAACCTATCCTATGCTAAAAAGCACAGATTAGAGGGAGTCAACTATTTAATTGATTCAATCGGATTAGGAATGACACTCAATCCTTTAACTCAAGCAACAATTGATCTTTATACGATTTAATAACGCTTATAGTTGTATAGATCTCCTTAGTTGAGTCATTTAATCTTTTATGTAAACTCAATAAAGTGGCAATCTCATTAATTGGTCGCTCAGTAGCTAGTATTTCTGGCAAGAATGTAGCAGTCACTATTATAGCATTCGTATAATCGTTCAATTCTTCTTCGGAAAGTAGAATAATTCTACTAGACTCAGGGACTTTTAATTTAATGTCCATAGCTGAATAACGTTTTGGTCAATATTGGCTAACATTAATTAATTCCAAAAATCAACAAAGAGTACCCCTTTCCAAGCTAATTTATACTGGTTCTAAATAAAAAAACCCCGAGCCGTTGACCAAAACGTAAGCTATGCTTATAACAGAGTCCTCAGGAAACTCTGGTGCTCGGGTATTTTATTCTCCTTTGTATACTACTTAATTCCAAAAAACCGACAAAAGTTCCCTTTTCAACCGCATTTATATTCGTTTTAATCTGTTGTGCATTTGTAAAAAGGGAGAAAGAAGATTGCTTATTAGCATAAAAAGTCGTATATTGAATTTGAACGCATAAACATATGAACAACTTTTAGGTCAAATTACGACAAAATTTCTGAGATATTAAAATCTGTTACAAAAAAAGAAAGTTTTTTAACTCAAATACGAGAGTTTAAACTTAAAGATCTGGTTCACTTTTGGTAGAAGATTAAATAAGTTAAAAATTAATATTGCCTAAATACACAACGGGTTAGCTTTAAATAAACAACCCCGAGTCGTTGACCAAGATGTAAGCTATGCTTATCAAAATGTAAGCTGTACTTAATGAGTACTCGTACACTGGTAGCTCGGGGTTTTTATTTTCCTTTGCATATTAACCTTATATCAAAAAATAGAAAATTGTTACCACAATATTAATACGTCGGGTATTATTATTAATAATTTAATTTAGAATGTAGGAAAGTCACATCTTAACTCAGAATCATCAAATCCTTCAATATTATTAGAATATATTTCTGTGGATTTCTCGCTCTGATGGTCAATCATTATTCCACATTCGTTCAATTAACGGGATACCTGCTCTTTTTGTAGCTATATTTCCAGTATGCTTGAATGAGTACAATTTATATTTTTCAGGCATATCCAGTCAGTCTCTAATCACTCTGAATTTTCTTCGCAGGGTATTCTTTCCTCAATGATTTACCCCTGGTATTCCATTCTTCCCCAACACATAAAGTTCTCTCTCGTATTGGTTAAGTTTATAATGCTCTATCAGCCTTTTAAGGAAAATATTTGGAATTGTGATTACCATACCTTATCTTTTTTGGTTTTAATCACAGTTTTAGGTACTATGATCTTTCCTGAAAAGAAATCAATCCATTTTATTTTCATAATCCTGATCTCTTTATCTGGATGCATATAACAATAATGTTCAAATTCTGCAGTCAGCCACAACAGTGGATTCTTCATCATTTCTTTCTTTAAATCTTCCATGTCGCACTCCTTAATTGGCCTAGGTGTTTTATCAATGACACGGGTGTTTTCAGGAATCCTCATTATTGGATTTATATTCAATTTCCCCTGATTAATAATATATTGGAAGCATCTACTTAGTAGCTGCTTATACGATCTAGTTACTTTCCCTGAAATTTGCTGCTCATCAATAAGAAATCTAAAAAATTCGCAATCTTGAAGTATAAGTTCCAATAGTTTCTTTGGATAGGTCTGTTAATTCATCTTTTATAAATCGTGATGCATAATATGCAAATGTTTTATTGCCCGCTTTATGGCGACCAAAAACACGAGCTGCATGTTCATATTCTACAGAGTTGGTGTAAATGGCAGTAGCTTTAATCCATGGATTAAAACCACTTTTTAATTTCTGCGATATTTCTTCAATAAGTTTCTCGGTCACCTTATATCTTGTGGTTGTGGTTTTATATTTATGTAAAGCTCTGTAAACCTTTTTCCTTTTCATCTCATTGGTTCTGGGATCCCTACACGAATAAAATACAAACCATTTTTTTAATGGATCACCATTTTGATCATTTAATCTGGGCAGAATAATAATTTTCTCATTTTCCATTTCTCTTTGTTCTTTTCAAGAGAAGGCAAAATGACTACCAATGTCTACTTTAACAATTATTTTGTCTGCTATTTATTCTATACTGCTGTATATCAGTATGTTTGTGTGGTTTGTCGGGATAGTGAGACTCGAACTCACGACCTCTGGTCCCCCAGACCAGCACGCTAACCAACTGCGCCACATCCCGAATGCAATTAAGGTCGTGCAAAAATAATACTTTTAGCCAGAAAGAAAACTTAACAGATCATCAAATCTGAATTATTTCAGTAAAATATTTGCAATACAAGCATTTTTTTAATTGCTAGTCCGTAATTATGCCAGAAAAAGAAAATTGGTTATATTTTAGAATAAACTATGACATGAATATAATCAAATTTATTGAAGGATTTCCTAATGAACAAAGTTGTAAAGATTGCCAAAAGGGAATTAAGAAATAGAAAGTTCCTTTGCTTGATTAAGCAAGTCTATGATAACAGTAAAGGCACACATATGGTTTTCCCAGAATAAGCAAATAATTGAATATGAATGGGATCTTGGTTTCACAAGAAACAGTTGCAAGATTGATGAAAGAAAACAATATCAGAAGCAGAGTAAAGAGAAAATTTAAGGATACTACCGATTCTAATTATAACTATCCTATTTCCCCGAGGTTATTAAAACAGCGGTTCTTAACCAGTAGAAAATCACAAGTTTGGGTGAGTGATATTACCTATATCAGAACAGCTAAATGGTGGCTGTAATGAAGCTCCCCGCCGCAAGCGGGCGGGGAGCTTCATTACATTCCTTATAGTTTTTACCAAAAAAAATATTACCCAGTTTCAAATTTAGGCATTATTTAAAATGAAAAACATAGATCTCCTAAGTTGACAAAGTAAACCCATATTAGCATTTAATTCCAGTGCTAATCCTTTAGTCCATTTTCGGATGCTGTTTATGAAAATCGGTAGCATCCTGAAAAGATTTTGCAACGGCAAGCAATGTGGCTTCGTCAAAGAGTTGTCCAACAAAAGTCATACTATTTGGCTCTCTAGGGTTTTCAAATCCGATGGGTAAAACTACACATGGGTGGCCGGTTAAATTAGTAAGTAATAAACTTGAACCGCCATTCGAAGGTGCGATATAAACGTCCACTTCCTTCATAACTTCAGCCATTTTGTCAATTAATATGGTACGTGCCCGATTGGCTTGGATATATTCAACAGCCGGTATAAACCGAGACGATTTGAAAATGTTTGGCCATGCACCCCGATCTTGTCTTGTCAATAAATCGTCACGATTGCTTAAGGTTAATTCATCAAATGCAGCAGCAGCCTCTACACCCAATACAAATGAGATGTCGTACACAGGAAACTCTGGTAATTCAAAAGGAATGAGTTCGGCACCAAGTTCCTTCATCGTATTTAAAACGACATCATTAACAGCTTTATTTGTTGTATCGCGGTCAAAAACTGATTTTATATATCCTATCTGTAAGTTGGAAAAATCTACTTCAGGAGTGTAGTTAAAGGCAGCTTCGTATAAAGTCGGATCAATATCATCAGATCCATAAATGGCATCAAAAACCATTGCACAATCTTCTACACTTCGACTAATCGGACCTAATTTATCCATAGTCCAACTTAAAGCCATGGCTCCGTTTCGACTTACCCTGCCATAAGTTGGGCGTAATCCGGTTACCCCGCATCGGGTAGCCGGAGACACAATGGAACCCCATGTTTCGCTACCAATGGCAAAAGGAACCAATCCTCCTGAAACAGCCGAAGCAGGCCCTGCCGATGAACCACTCGATCCGGTTGTTGTATCCCATGGATTTCGTGTCACGCCATTAAACCAAACATCGCCCATCGCTAGCGCCCCCAAAGTTAGTTTAGCTACTAAAACTGCACCGGCTTCTTCCAGCTTTTTAATTACGGTCGCATCCATATCAATAATCTGATCTTTATAGGGCATGGCACCATAGGTGGTTTTATATTTTTTTGTGTTTAACAAGTCTTTAGCCCCATAGGGAATCCCATGTAAGGGGCCGCGATAGTTTCCTGCTGCAATTTCAGTATCTGCGCGTGCTGCCTGTTCGAGTGCTAACGCTTCAGTGAGTGTTACTAAGCAAAATAATTTTGGGTCGTATTTTTTAATTCTGTCAATAAAAAACGTTGTCAGTTCTACTGAACTTATCTTTCTGTTTTTTATCAGAACAGATAATTCACCGACCGTATAAAATGCCAGATCGTCTGGATTATCCGGAAGTTGAACATTATCATGCTTACTCCATTTAACTTCTTGTTGGTTATTGTCGAATTCAAAGCCTTGCGGGATAGGATTAAAGAGAATGGAAGGTATCACGCTATTGGGCATCTCCAACGCACGGATCTTCTCATAATTATTGCGCAAGCTGTTTAATTTATTTAGATTGATGTCTAGTTCGTCTTTATTGAAATCAATGCCAAAAAACTCGCTAGCATAGGAAGCCTTTTTTGAACTTAGTTTTTTATCATAGCTTCTAAATTCGGAACCAATTAAAAAACCGAGGGCTAATAAAACAACAACTAATAAGAAACGTACAATGAACTTTTTCATGGTGAATTGGTTTATATAAATGATCGAGAGATGTAAAAGCAAATTTAAGAAAGTCAGCTTATAAAGCAAACTTCAAAGGTTTTCTTTGGGCTAAAAAATCTAGAACCAAGAAATGAAGCTCCCCGCTGCAAGCGGACGGGGTATCATGATGGATTCTATCTTATTTCGCCCCAAGGAGCGGGGGATATAACCCACAAGATCCTAACAGGAAGTCGAAGGATCACTTCGCCTAATTAACTTTGTTTCACAAAATCAAAGTCTCACTAATTCAACTGCTTTTTTAATATCAGCATTTTCATCATAAACCTTGGTTTGTGCCTGAACCAATATAAAAGTTATGGCGAAAACCATTGTTAGTAAAAAATGTTTCTTTATCTGTTTATTTTCTTAATCAATTGTGAAATTCGAATAAATGTCTTTTCCGGCAATATGATATTGATCATTGTGAATAGCAAGATTTATTTGTCGTAACTTTGCAGCTGTTTTCAACGGAAAGATCATATTAACAGAGTATTGCAATAAATTCAATATGGGTTCTACAAATAAATCAATGGATAAATTATTTTCCGGGTTTTCAGATGCTACAACAGAGGCATGGGAGAAGATAATTGAGAAAGACTTGAAGGGTGCGGATTATGATAAAAACCTCATTTGGAAAACCAACGAAGGCATTAAGGTAAAGCCATATTATCGTTCTGAAGATTTAAATGGTATTAAGCATTTGAATTTTTTACCGGGGCAATCTCCTTTTGCCAGGGGTAATTCTACGAGCTCCAATAATTGGTTAACCAGACAGGATATTGTTGTTGAAAATGTGAATGATGCAAATAAAAAAGCCTTGTTTGTTCTTGATAGAGGTGTTGATTCACTAGGTTTTATCCTAACAAAATTTTTATCTGTAAAGGAGTTGAACATACTTTTAAATAAAGTGCTTGTAGAAGCCATCGAAGTAAATTTTATATGTGCTGCGATGTTCGAAGAAGTATTGCAAAATTTCATCACCGTATTAAAAGGGAGAAAAGTTAGCTTAAATGAAGTTAAGGGATCGATAACGTATAATCCTTTAACAGAAATGACTTTAACAGCTAAGATTGGAAATTTAAGCAATGCTGTGAAATTGATCGAACTTTCTAATGATCTTCCACTATTCAGGACATTGATTGTTCATGGCAGTATCTTTCATAATTCAGGCGCAACTGCGGTTGAAGAATTGGGATTTTCATTGGCAACTGCCGCTGAATACTTGGATCAACTCACAGAAAAAGGCTTGAGTATCGATACGATTGCACCCAAAATGAGATTCGACTTCGCCGTTGGAAGCAATTACTTTATGGAGATTGCAAAGATTCGCGCCGCCAGGTTATTATGGGCTAAAGTGGTTGATGCGTACAATCCCAAGCAAAATGAATCTACTCAAATGTTTCTACATTCAACAACATCAAGTTGGAATAAAACAATTTATGACCCTTATGTAAATATGCTTCGCACAACCACAGAAGCAATGTCATCTGCAATTGGTGGAACTGATTCTCTAACCGTAAATGCTTTTGATGAGTCTTACGAAATTCCAACTGAATTTGGTGAACGCATTGCTAGAAATCAGCAACTTATATTGAAGGAAGAATCTTATTTAGATAAGGTGGCAGATCCAGCAGCCGGTTCTTATTATATTGAAAACTTAACAAATTCGATTGCGGAGGAAGCCTGGAAATTATTTCTTGAAACGGAGGAATTGGGCGGGTTTACTTCATCCATGAAAAAGGGATTTATACAAAACCGAATTAAAGCAACAGCAAAAAAACGTGACCATGATATTGCTCATCGCAGAGAAATATTTTTGGGTCTTAATCAGTACCCAGATTTTAATGAAAAGATAGAAATAGAATTGGAGGAGGATATCCTAAAAGCTTCGGATTTAACTGTAAAAAAGGCTAAACTTGAAACCTTAAAACCTTATCGTGGAGCCCAGGCATTTGAGATCCTAAGATATAAAACAGATCAGTTTGCTCAAAATAATAAACGTCCGTTGGTTTTTATGCTGACATACGGCAATATGGATATGCGAAAAACCCGTGCAGCTTTTTCCAGTAACTTTTTTGCGTGTGCCGGATTTGATGTGATGGATAATAACGGATTTGAATCTGCTGAAGAAGGTGTAAAGGCTGCACAAAAATCAGGAGCAGATATCATCGTAATTTGCAGTTCTGATGATGCGTATCCAGAAATAGCTTCCAAAATAAAACAACTTGCCGGAGAAACAATTTTGGTTATTGCTGGTTATCCAAAGGCTATCATGGATGATTTGAAGTCGAAGGGAATTGAAAACTTTATTCATATGAAATCGAATGTATTAGAGACATTGAAGGACTTTCAAAAGCAATTAGGAATTATCTAAATAGATAGAATCAAGATGCAAAACGCAAGTATAAAGAAACAAGTATCAAGACTGGCGATAAAAGTGTTAGAACATAAGATTAGATTATCAGAAAATGCATAACTATTTAAAACTAAGCGTGTAGCGAAAATCCAGAAGACTGGTAAAGAATATTTATCAGCGCTTAAATAGTTTTCCTGAATCTGAGAAGTTTAATTTAGTGTCACAGATTAAAGGATCAGCTGTTTCGATACTTTCAAATATGAGGGTGAAGGTCGGATAACTGACAAAGATTGTAGTCGATTTTTAGATATAGCTATGGATTCATCTTTTGAACTCGAGACATAAATTATACGGGTCTTAGATTTAGAATTCATCAATCAGAAAAATGGAGAAATTCTTATAAGAGATATTAAAGAAATACAGAAGATGACAAATGGATTTAAAGTCTCATTAAACAAGTCTTGATACTTGAGTCTTAAAAGATAAATCATGAAACCAAATTTCAAGGAAATAAATATTAAAGAAATAAAGGAGCAAGAAACTGTTTCAAACAATTCTGATGAAACGCATCAGGAAGATTGGACTACGCCTGAACAGATTAAAATAAAACCTTTTTATACAAAGGATGACCTGGCTGGCATGGAGCATTTAAATTATGCAGCCGGAATCCCGCCTTTTCTTCGTGGGCCTTATTCTACCATGTATGTAATGCGTCCCTGGACCATACGTCAATATGCCGGATTTTCAACTGCCGAAGAATCGAATGCATTTTATCGAAGAAACCTGGCTGCAGGCCAAAAAGGATTATCCGTTGCTTTTGATCTTGCCACACATCGCGGTTATGATTCTGATCATGAACGGGTAGAAGGTGATGTTGGGAAAGCAGGGGTGGCCATCGATTCTATCCTGGATATGAAAATATTATTTGATCAGATTCCGCTGGATAAAATGTCTGTTTCCATGACGATGAATGGAGCTGTACTTCCTGTGTTGGCGTTTTATATCGTTGCAGGATTGGAACAAGGCGTGCCATTGGAACAGCTCAGCGGAACCATACAAAATGATATTCTTAAAGAATTTATGGTGAGGAATACATACATTTATCCGCCCCTCCCTTCAATGAAAATTATAGCTGATATCTTTGAGTACACTTCCGAGAAAATGCCGAAATTCAATTCCATTTCCATCTCAGGATATCATATGCAGGAAGCAGGTGCCACAGCTGATATAGAGTTGGCTTATACCCTGGCTGATGGCATGGAGTATTTAAAGGCGGGCGTTAATGCTGGTATAGACATCGATAGTTTCGCTCAACGTTTGTCTTTTTTCTGGGCCATCGGAATGAACCATTTTATGGAAATCGCCAAAATGCGTGCAGCAAGAATGTTATGGGCAAAAATTGTGAGGAAATTCAATCCTAAAAATCAAAAATCACTCGCATTACGAGCCCATTGCCAAACTTCAGGATGGAGTTTGACCGAGCAAGATCCTTTTAATAATGTGGGTAGAACTTGTGTAGAAGCAATGGCGGCAGTATTTGGGCACACCCAATCTTTACATACAAATGCATTTGATGAAGCCATTGCATTGCCAACTGATTTTTCAGCGCGCATCGCAAGAAATACCCAGATTTATATTCAGGAGGAAACCAATATTTGTAAAACAGTTGACCCCTGGGCAGGATCCTATTATGTGGAAAAATTAACACATGAGATTGCGCATAAGGCCTGGAAATTAATTGAAGAGATTGAAGAATTGGGTGGGATGGCAAAAGCAATCAAAACCGGACTGCCTAAAATGCGAATTGAGGAAGCAGCTGCACGGAAGCAGGCACGTATCGATTCAAAAAAAGATACGATTGTTGGGGTAAATAAATATAGTTTAGATAAAGAAGACCCCATCGATACACTGGAAGTTGATAATACGGCAGTTCGTGAATCACAGATTGAGCGATTAAATAAGTTGCGTGCAGAAAGAAATAATATAAAAGTTGAGCAAGCCTTAAAAGCAATAACGCAAGCATGTGAAACGGGAAAAGGAAATTTATTAGCTTTGGCAGTTGAAGCAGCACAGAAATGCGCATCCTTGGGAGAGATTTCCGATGCATGCGAAAAAGTATTTGGGAGGTATAAAGCAGTGATTAGATCAATTTCAGGAGTATACTCATCAGAATCCGCAGGCGATGAGCAATTAAAAAAGGCCTGTGAACTGGCTGATAAATTTGCCGAATTGGAAGGTCGTCGACCGCGCATTATGATAGCTAAAATGGGGCAGGATGGCCACGATCGAGGAGAAAAAGTGGTGGCTACCGGTTATGCGGATATGGGTTTTGATGTAGATATCGGCCCATTATTTCAAACCCCGGCCGAAGCAGCCCGGCAAGCTGTTGAAAACGATGTGCATATATTAGGTGTTTCCAGCCTGGCAGCGGGGCATAAAACCTTGGTTCCTCAAGCCATTACCGAATTAAAAAAGATAGGTCGTGAAGACATCATGGTTATAGTGGGTGGTGTAATTCCTCCTCAGGATTATGACTTTTTATACAAAGCTGGTGTCGTAGCCATCTTTGGTCCGGGTACAGTCGTAACCGAATCGGGTATTAAAATACTTGACATTTTGATTGAAGCGAAGAAATAATGAAATTCGCAATAAATATAGACTGAAAAATAAGTGCGTAGCTGACCTCAAACAATCATGAAGTTAGCACTTTTGACTGTAGGATTTAGAAGAGCCCACAAGCATAGATTATTAATTTTATGCTTATGAAAGAGAAAAGAATTACAGTAAGGAAATAAAGCTCCCCGCCGCAAGCAGCGGGCTATCATGATGGATGCTATTTTATTTCACCCCAAGGTGTGGTCAATATTCAAGCACAAGTATTAGGAATGTTTTTAGAAAAGCAGTTAAAGGAGCAAGCGCAAACCTCTGAACTACAGTACATACACTCAGACATTCATTTGCAACTCACTGCATTGAAAACAATGTAAACTTACGTCATATACAAAATAAACTATGTATCTTAACGAACATAAAAAAACTAGCATCTTGCAAGCATGACAGACTATTTAAAAACAGATTGGGATTATAATTCAGAAAGACTTGTCGAAGTATTTGATGAGTTACCATTTTGGGCAGCACCATTTGGATTGAAACTTTTAGATAATATCAAATACAAAAAAGGAATTAAAGCTGTAGATATAGGATTTGGAGCAGGATTTCCTCTGACTGAGATTGCGATGAGATTGGGTAAAGATTCTCAGGTGTATGGAATTGACCCTTGGGATGGTGCAGTGGATAGAGCTGAAAAGAAAATAGAATTCTATAAAATAATAAACATTGAGATTATTCGTGGTGTAGCAGAGGAAATTCCGCTTTCTGATAACGTAATTGATTTGATAGTAAGCAACAACGGGTTAAATAATGTAACAGACCTTGATAAGTCGTTATCTGAATGTGCTCGGATTATTAAAAAAGATGGACAGTTTATCCAGACAATGAACCTCAATGACACAATGATTGAGTTTTATTCGGCAATGGAGAAAGTATTGATTGATTTGAAACTTGATGATGTTTTGGGTGCAATGCACAATCAGATTTATAAGAAAAGGAAACCTCTTGACAAATACATTGAGCTGATTAAATCAAAGGGTTTCTCGATTGATAAAGTAACACATGATAAGTTCGAATATAAATTTGTTGATGGGACAGCAATGCTGAACCATTACTTCATTAGATTAGCATTTATTGACGGCTGGAAAAATGTTATTCCAAATGATAGACAAGAAGAAGTATTCAGATTGATTGAAGTCGAGCTAAATAGAAAATCACAGACCGATGGAATAATGAAATTAACGATTCCTTTTGTGGTGATTGATGCGGAAAAACAATAAATGTCGAGTAGGTAAAGGGGAATCTCACCCCTAAACCTCTCTCAGAACCGTACGTGATGCTCTCACATCATACGGCTCCTCATACGCTCAAAATTAATTGATTGATAGTTCACAAGCT